>JBBQVM010000191.1:0-6574 GCA_038211525.1 Bacteroidia bacterium | reverse complement strand
ATGTTGGCGATAAGGTAAGAGTGAATGGTCATGAATTAGAACCTAGAGAGGGTGAGGATCTGGTTTTTATTGCACTTAACAAACCCGTTGGAATAACTTCAACTACTGAATCAGGAGTTCGTGATAATATAATTCAATTTGTGAATTATTCAAAGCGCATTTTTCCGATTGGAAGATTAGATAAAGATTCGCAAGGATTGATTTTTTTGACCAATAACGGCGACATGGTAAATAAAATCCTTCGTGCCGGAAACAAACATGAAAAAGAATATGTAGTTACAGTGAATAAACCATTGACAGACGATGTTATTTTTGGAATGTCAAATGGAGTTCCTATGTTAGGGGTTACTACAAAAAAATGCAAAATTATAAAAGAGGGTGTCAATGTTTTTCGAATCGTTTTGGTGCAAGGGCTGAATCGTCAGATACGCCGAATGTGCGAATATTATGAATATGAAGTCACTAAGCTAGAGCGGGTTCGAATCATGAATATCAGTTTGAAGGGGTTACCTCCCGGCGACTGGAGAGATCTCACCCAGGATGAAATGCGAATTATTTATAGCTTGATTGAGGATTCCTCCTCTAATGATGTTAAAAAGTCAGTCAAAAAACCCCAGACAAAAAACGCATCTGCCACTTCTGAAAATTCATCTGCAAAAAAATCAAGTAGCACCCCAAAAAATAAAAGTGGCAAACCTCCTCATCAGAAATATGGAAAGCCTGATGGTGGGAACAGAAACAATAAGGGACGAAGTTCGGGAAGAAATTCGGGAGGACGAAAAGGTGGTAGATAAAAATAAACAAAAGATGCAAGATAAACCAGAAGAGAAAACGAATTTGCATCCGCGAAATGCACATCGTAGCAGGTATGATTTCCCAATACTCATAAAATCATTTCCACAATTACGAAAATATGTTTTTATCAATAATTTTGGCGATGAGTCCATTGATTTTGCTGTGCCTGCAGCAGTGAAGGCACTTAACAAATCATTATTAAAACATTTTTATCAGATTAATTTTTGGGAAATTCCGGATGATTACCTCTGCCCACCCATCCCCGGAAGGGCTGATTACATTCACCATGTAGCCGATTTATTAGGGGATTTCAATAATAATATTATTCCAACCGGAACCAAAATTAAGGGACTGGATATAGGGACAGGAGCAAATTGTATTTATCCTTTATTAGGAAATTCAATTTATGGATGGAGCTTTGTTGGTAGTGAAATTGATCAGATCGCAATTGACGCGGCACAAAAAATTATTGATTCCAATGATCAATTAAAGGATGATATTGTTTTAAGGATGCAACCTTTCAGCTCATTAATTTTTAAAGGAATAATTCAACCAAAAGAAAAATTTGATTTTGTAATGTGTAATCCACCTTTTCATAAAAGTGCCGAGGAGGCACAACAAGTAGGATTGAAAAAAGTGAGAAATCTAACAGGTAAAAATGTACAAAATGCAATTCGTAATTTCAGCGGTGTTCATACTGAATTATGGTGCGAAGGGGGTGAAGAAAAATTTATCTTTAACATGATTTCAGAAAGTGTGGCTTATGCTAAACAGGTTCATTGGTTTACTTCAATGGTATCGAAAAGTACTACTCTCCATTCATTAATAAAAAAACTAAAAACAACTCCGGCAACAGATGTAGTCATTATTAAAATGTCGCAAGGTCATAAATCAAGTAGGATACTGGCATGGACCTTTAGAGAGTAAGTACCAGGCTGTTCGGAAATTAGAATTGAATATTTATGAAATAATAATTAATTGAATGAAGAAGTGGTTGCTGAAAGTGATCTCATTAAGAGGAAAAATATTTTATAAGAAAATTCAATATTTATTTAAAATACATTGGCACCAATATAAATCAAATGATGAAATATTTTCTACTATTTACAAAAATAATTATTGGGGCAGTTCGGAATCTGTTTCGGGACCAGGATCGGAGAAAAATCATACTGAAAATTTAGTGAAAGAAATCAATAGACTTTTGGAAAATTACCCTATTACTACAATATTGGATCTTCCATGCGGTGATTTTAACTGGATGAAACATGTTAAACTTGAAAATAAAAAATATATTGGTGCTGATATAGTACCTGAACTTATCACGAATAACAACATTCATTTCAAAAGCGAAAACATTTCATTTTGTGTTTTAAATATCATAAAGAATGAATTACCGCAAGCAGACATTATTATCTGCAGAGATTGTTTGGTACACTTTTCCTTTATAAATATCAATAAAGCACTGGATAAGATAAAGTTATCAGGCACTAAATATTTACTTGCCACTTCCTTCAATAATTTTCCAGGTAATTATAATATTATTGATGGACAATGGAGGCCATTGAATTTATTAAGGAGTCCCTTTAATTTGCCTACCCCACTTTTGACTATCAGGGAGAATATTAGTAATTTCGATATACCGGCTATGGAGAAATACCTTTGCTTATGGGAACTTGATAAGTTGGATAGAAAACATGTATACCAGGGTAGTAATTAAAATATTAAATTGATGGATCCTAATAAACCTTCACAAGAAACTTACGATCAATGGCACAATGATGCCAATAACTGGAAATTAGGTATATTCTACTTTAATAAGGCGGACCAGCGTATTTTCCCCCCTAAGAGATTAAAATACCTTGGCTGGACTATAAATTTCGCCAACCCATGGTCTATTTTAGCTTTTGTTGCCATGTTGGTAGTTGTTTTTTTAATAATTATTTATCTGCGAAATCACTAATTTTAAAGAACCTTAACTCATATCCCTTGTAAATATTTTACTAAATTTACTATGTTAGGATAAACTTTAGGTGATTCGGAGGACTGGTAAATTCACTTTTGAGTGATTGCTAATATATTTTAGGCATTCTATTATTAATATTCACTACTTTTATAATACCAATATCGGCAATTGGCGTATTAATGCAAACAAAATAGGATGACAATCGTTTAATAGCTTAGTATTGATTTTATGAATCACAAAAATGTTTTCTCCGGTTTATTTTATGTCATATTGGCAATTGTCATTTTAGTGGTTGGTATTCAATTAAGTTTTGTTTTTTATTTTAATAATTTAATTAAAGAACAGATTACTACGTCCGCTACAAAACAATCAAACGGCGAATATGAGGTTACAATAGAAAAACTGAATACTAATTTATTTACTCAATCTATTTATCTTAAAGGATTTTTATTAAAACCGGCGAGTAAAAGTACCGGCTCTGATGCAAAATATTTCGCATCGGCAAGTAAAATCAGTTTAACTAATTTAGGAATTATATCATTTCTACTAAATAAAGAAATAAATATTTCAGGTATTGAAATTGAAGACCCTTCCGGATATATTTATAGAGGCAAAACTCGTGTTAAGTCAAATGTAACGGATAGTTCATTTCATTTTTCGATTTATAAAATTATCAGCAAGTCAATTTCTGCTGTTAATATTTCAACTATCAAAGTGACCAATGCTGATTTGCGTATTTACAATAGTATTATCGATACTGTTCCGATTATTACGAGTAAAGACAACCGAATTGAAATCTCTGAACTGAAAATTGATAAA
Organism: Bacteroidia bacterium; assembly: GCA_038211525.1. Lineage (GTDB taxonomy): Bacteria > Bacteroidota > Bacteroidia > AKYH767-A > OLB10 > JADKJB01. The sequence goes on along the minus strand of JBBQVM010000191.1, from coordinate 2,997 downwards.
AATACTGAATTGGCAGGAAGAATGTTTTTTGCAAATAGAGTAGCGATCATCATGAACCGTTTTTCCTATACTACTAAAGATAGTCTTTATTCTATTAAAGTAAAACAGTTATCCGCCTCTTACACTGATTCAACTCTTACCATTGATTCCGTAGAGGTACAACCAAATTATTCCAAACGACAATTTTCGCATGAAGCAGGAAAGCAAACAGACAGAATGAATGTGGTAGCTGCGCATTTAAAATTTAATAAAATGGATGTTAAGCAACTTTTTGAACGTAACTGGTTCGTTGCTGAGAATTTGCAAATTGATAGTTTAATTTTATCGGCCTATCGCGATAAAAATTTGAAACGAGAGTATAACCGACCGGAATCTGTACAGTCATTACTAGCGAGTATTCCTATCTATCTTGTCATCGACTCTGTTCACATGACTAATTCTTTAATTACCTACGAAGAAGTAGCGGAGGGAGCCTCAGCAGCAGGTAGAATTTCATTCAATAATCTAGATGCAACTTTAACCGGCGTAACAAGTGATACTACTTTATTTTCAAAATATGCTACTTTAATACTCAATGGGAAAGGTAAATTTATGAATGAGGCAAATATTCAAGTTAACTATTCGTTTCCATTAACAGCAACTGATATGATTTTTGATTGCTCGGGTTCGCTTTCGCAGATGAAAATGGAGTCAATTAATCCAATGTTAAAGCCGAATGCAAACATAGCAATGAAAGCAGGCGTTATTGATTCGATGTTTTTTGCTTTTCATGCAAATGATAAAGTTGCAAAAGGAACCATGAAGTTTGCCTACCATAATCTGGATTTGGAATTTCTAAATAAGAAAGACAAAAAATCCGGATTTATTGAAGACGCTTTGGCATTTTTAGTTCATAAGTTAATACTGAAAGAAAATAATCCATCACCCGGAGGCAAATTGAGAATAACTGAAATTAATTACACAAGAAATCCGGAAAGATTTATTTTTAATTATACTTGGAAATCTATTTTGAGTGGAATTAAGCCGGCGATTGGATTACCAGACGGATTGACAAAAAAGAAATAGGAAAGATTTAATCCAATTTTTTTATTCATTTTTTATCACTATCCATGGAAATGGAGAATCTTTTAACTGAAAAAGTTTCATTAAAAAATTATTAGGTTGGTATTTGAACGAAGAATTAAATCTTTTCAAAAGGGAATAGGTATTATGTTGATAGAAATTTATCATACCGGCAGTTCCAAGTTTACGGTAATAATTTGCTGAATTGTGTTTGGCTGTATCTTTGGTTTTTTCAGTATAAAATGGACTATCAATAATATGAATTTCGCCATTGCTGTTCAGCAACTGTAAACATTTATTAAGAAGTTTTTCGGGATCGGGAAAGTATTGAAAAGAAGCACAAAAAGTGATGATATCGAAGGAAGCCTCGGGTAAAGTTTCATTAATGATATCGATATAATACCAATTCACTGATGAATTTTTGAATGCAGCCGCAGCCTGTTTCAGCTCTATTAAATTCACATCAACACCTACTACCTTATTTCCTTCAGCCATCATATTGGTAAAGAAACCATTTCCGCAGCCTACATCTAAAATTCGTAACCCTTTTGCTTTTTGATTTAAATATGTTTTAAATCTTGAAATATTTTTCTTTCTTATTTGCCATTCCTTAAAATGAGCATATTCAATTGGGACATTGGGAAGCTGTTGAATTTGCTCAATAGATAAGATCCTGTCCTCTTTATTGCGTGTTAAGAGATACGACTGCTCAAGAAGTTCGAATTGTTTTTGGGCTTTCGCTGAAACGTAAACTCCATCTGATAAATTAAAAACAGTTTTATCGTTTGTCATATTTCAAGCTAACTAGTATATTAATTTGTGAAATTGAAAAGAGGTAAATTAATGATATTCTTCAGCAAAAATTACCAGCCAAGCAATCTACCTATAAGAGTTACCACAGCAGGATCATCAGGAAACATAACAGGTGAGTTAGAGGTACGTTCACTCTTCTTAAAAGCTGTGCGTTTAGCTTTAATATGAACCGGACAACCACATGCACTATAAACAAATACTAGTTCTTTTTCTTGGCCAATAGACCAAAAATCGATGACAGAAACTTTATTTTCGAGAAGCTTTGCATCAAAAATAGTAGGAGGATTAGAAGAGGCATCAACGGTGAACGATTTCTTCCCATCATAATCAATATAGATGGTTAATTTTTTAGGTTCACCTGTGTAAGGTTTATTTGGATTTGGGACCACTTGGCAGTCCCATAAAACCTTTCCGGTTGATTTTAGTATCAACATAGCACCACCCTCTTTTTCACTACTGATGTGCATACTTAAATGCATTTTTCCAAAAGGAGATGTTTCAGCTACGGCATCTAAAATGGCGAAGGTTCGGTCCTTACCATCTTTTGGTGCATACTTTCTTTCTATTAATTTTAAGGCTTGCTCTACTGTAGGTACCGGTTGTCCCAAATCTAAATCAACAGTTACCATAACCGATTCATTCACCAACATGGTTTCTTTTGGTGCGTTACCCGATTGCGAAAATGATTTTTGAGAGAAAAGTAGAAAGACTGAAATTGTTGCTATAGAAAGTACCTTAAGTATCATGTATCTATTTGTTTTTCGATGTTGGGCATTGACAAAAATTAAGCCAATCCGGTTCCTTACGGGATGTGAACCAAAGATATAAAACAGATAAGAAATATTCAGCGATGAAGGGATCAAATTTTTTATAACCATCGAAAGATTAGAGGCTATAGTATTGATATGTAAGGATATAGTATAATAATCAAAATACAGCGAAAATCCAAAGCAAAAGGCTGAACAAGGGCGTTTGGCTTGTTATCGTTTCATTATCACATCTATACATTTTCACCGGCGTACATTTTGATCATTAATTACTTTATATTCAGGGTATTAGGAAAATACTTTCAATTCGAATCATTAAGAATTTATTTGATGATATTGAAATTAATTCTACTTT
>JBBQVM010000190.1:0-6665 GCA_038211525.1 Bacteroidia bacterium | reverse complement strand
GGCGAAAAATATTATTTGAATAACAACATTAATTTGACCAGTGGAGAGGAACTTGAATTTAATGGAAATATTGTAGCTATTGCACCGGATATCAAAATTACTGTGGTAGATAATAGCACATTAAAAATCAACAACGGTTCTCATTTGTTTGCATGTGAAGCTATGTGGGATGGAATTGAAAATACAGACGGAATAATTGATGGGTATACTGGGGCGCTTTCAACTTCAAAATGTAAGATTGAAGATGCAAAAATTCCTGTAAAAAGTGATGGCGGCACAACAAAATTTTTATATACTGTTTTTGATAATAATTTAGATGGAGTGAAGATTACTCATTCAACGACTCATCCGGTAAGTTCAGATTCCAAAATACGTGCATCCGACTTTTTATGTACCGATGGAGTATTAAACAAATCTCCGGGAGAACATAAAATTCCTAATGCCCATTTGACATTAAACAATATAACAAATTTTGATTTTAACATCGGCTACGGGCATAATACTATAAACAATTTTCAGGATGCATGCATTGGGGTACTTTTAATAAATAGTAATGCTAAAATTAGAAATTGTATTTTTAAAAATATCTACAACCGAAATGAGATATTCCCACCTTCTACCTTAAGCAGTGCTATTCTGATTCGGAATAACGCAAGAATTTATAATTTGAATGTTGAAATTGGCGGGAGTAACGATCCGGGTGACCATCAAAAAAATTATTTCACAAACGTTAATATAGGAATTTATGCCAATACCTGGAATAGTAATAGTATTAAAATTATGGGCAATAAATTTGATAATTCAAATTATTCTAAGGCTCCCTTAAATACAATTTTTTACAATTCTGCAATTACTATTCAGGCGCCAACTCATGCTTACTCTCACAACGAAGAAAGGGTTGCCAATATCGGCAACTATCAAATTTATGACAACGAAATAATTGATTTCAGAATAGGCATATTTGGGGGAAGAATGAGAAATTTAAGAGTAGGAACAGATGAAAACGATGTTGAAAAGCCTAACAAAATTAATTTTCATCTTGGAACCAATCCTGGCTCTACTGAAAACTACGCAGGAATTTGGTTGCAAAACTGCCGGGATTCTTATGTGAATGGAAGTCATGGTACAACGAGTACCCTTATGGATATTGAAAATGACATGGAAGTTGCTGCTACCGGAATAACTAATTTCAGAGGTATTGATATTGAAAACTCCACAAATACCCGTATAAATTGCAATAAAATTAAAAACATTTCACGCTCCATAACATTTACCGGAAATTGCGATGGTACTTTACTTCGTAAAAATTATATGGAAAATTATGAAGTAGGTATTGATAATTACCTTTCTGTAATTGGAGATCAGGGGTTTCAAAATTCTTCAAGTAATTGGGAAGCATTAGACAATGAATGGCATCATACAGTTTCAAATAAAAGAGTTGGTGGTACTTTTAATCTACCACAAGGTTTTGACTGGTACTACAAAACTTCAAACAGCAGTTTTGAGCCCGCGCCGAATGATGGAGGCTTTACGGCTTTAACAACTACATATGGTTCACCTTTATGCAACGATTATTTCCCTCAACAGCGTGAAGCTTTGTATGGGGCAGTAATTGCCGATACACTCAGCTTTGAAGAGTATGCAGAAGAATATTCCTTTTTGGTTAAATACAATGCCTTTGAAACTTTTAAATCCGATACTACAATTCTGGATGAAGGAAGAAGTTCTGACAGTCTGTTCCAATCTTTTTACAATATCACAGAAGAAAATATTATTGGCCAATTTAATAAAGTTATAGAATTGGCAGAAGACAGTTCCACTCTGGCATCAGCAATTGACGTGCTATCCACTATTAATATAGCCAAAGCTATTGAAGAAAATTTGAAATCTGTGCTTACTATTTATTTAGCCAAAGTTGTATCAGGAGATACTTTGTCCATTGACGATAGCACAGCTCTCGAAGAAATTGCCGGCAAAAACTGGGTGGAGGCAGGAATGGCCATTTATATGGCAGCTTCTATTTTGGGAATTGAAATTCATCCGCAAATTAGTTCTGAAAGACTCGCCGGTAACGGTTCAAATCATCAGGAAATAATAATTCCAAATATTCCAACCGGTTTACACATTAAATTGCATCCCAACCCGGCAAACGAAACATTATTTGTGGAAGGTATTAATGAAAAGGAAGCACTAATTACCATTTACGATATGGAAGGAAAACTAGTTTTGTCAAAAGACGTTTCGGGAAATTGTCAATTGGATATTTCTCAATTGCAAAATGGAATCTATAGGTTAAATGTTCAGTTCGAAAACGGTGAAGGTTCGAATCATAAATTTATTAAATTCAAGATTTAAAATGATAAATTCAAGATTTCTTTTGTTAATTATATTTTATTTAATATCAACAGATGGTAATTCTCAAAAACGAAACAATATTTGGTGTTTTGGAGATAGTGTAGGAGTTGATTTTAATATGATAAATTCTCCAATTCCTTTTGTTACGGCATTAAGAACACGTGGTAGTTGTGCATCAATTGCTGATTCTGTTGGAAACATTCAACTTTATACAGGATATGATCCTACTGTGTTAATTGCAGGAGCAGATCCATTTAAGGTGTACAATGCAAGTAACTTAATGATGCTCAATGGAGATTCTTTGCAAGGTGGAAGTGCATGGTATAACCAGTCCTTAATAGTCCCCTTTCCGCTATCTAACAACTTATATTTTGTATTTCATATCGGTGTTACTCATACTTATGGATTATATTATTCACTCGTTGATCTTTCCCTGAACGGAGGACTCGGCGCCGTCACACAAAAAAACATCCAACTCCAAAGTTTTGCAAATGTCGATTGCATCAATGGAATAAAACATGGTAACGGCAGAGACTGGTGGGTGATTTTTCGCAAAAGTGGAACCCCTACGGGAACATCAAACAATACGTTTTACCAATATCTGATCACTCCTTCAGGAATAAATACTAATGTGTGCATACAAAACGTTGGTTCATACAATGGAACAAATCTTGGAAAAATCACTTTTTCACCAACAGGAGATAAAATGGTTTTTAACAGCTATGCGGGAATGCTCGAAATATATAATTATGACCGGTGTACCGGGATCATCAGTAACCCCGTAAATATTTTTCCGCAAACAACCGGCGCGGGAAACCAATTTTGGGGCAGCGAATTTTCTCCAAATGGTCAGGTATTGTATGTAACCATAAGTAATCAAACGAGTTATTTATTTCAGTTTGATTTAAATGCACCAAACATTGCTTCGAGCATTGATACATTATGGACAATCAGCAATCCAGGAGAAGCCATCGGTGGTTTAAAACGAGGGCCGGATGGAAAGATTTATGAGAGTGGTCCTGATACCAGTCCTTTGGCTTTTTCTTACCCCTACTCCGATAGTTTGTACACTATGTACAATATGAATTTAGGTGTCATCAATTTTCCGGATAGCCTTGGTACTGCTTGTGATTTTCAACCGTATTCATTTTATTTGGGAGGGAAGCGAACGTATTGGGGCCTGCCCAACAACCCCGATTACGATATGCCTGCCTTCGCCGGTAGTCCCTGTGATACGCTTGTAGGAATTTCAGAGCAACCACAATCAATGATAGCACCTCAACTCCACATCTACTATCATTCGCATTGGCAAACCGCCTTCATAAATGCAAGCAATCTTCAAGGAACGAAAGGCATATTAGAAATTTTTGATGTGCAAGGGAAAATGGTGCATCGCGAAGATATTGAAATTGTGAATGGATATTATACTCATAATTTTAATATGAGTGGTATGGCGGAAGGGATGTATTTTGTAAATTTGAACACAACAACTCAAAAGATTTCCGGGAAGTTGATAAAGGAGTGATTTTACAATGTAGTTTATTTAAAAAGATTGCTGTAATAAAATAATGAAAAATAGAATTTTAATTTTACTCTTAACCATTCTCCCCTTTTTTGCATATGGGCAAAAAAGGGGGAATGTTTGGACTTTTGGTCATCAGGCTGCATTTGATTTTAACGGCGCCATACCGGTTCCTGTTTCCTCAACATTAATTTCCAGAGGCAGTTGTGTAAGCATTTGCGATACGCACTCTCATAGGTATTCAAGTAGCAATTCTCCAAGTAATGCATTGGTAACAAATTACGCAAAAATATTTCCAAGCCCAAGCAAAGGAAACGTAAATTTGAATTATACTTTGGAAGGCGAAAACTTATTTTTTAGGTTATATGATATTTCCGGTAAAATTATTTTTAATCTAAAATTAAGCAGTAAGAAAAATATGGAGAATATTGATCTTTCTCATATTTCACCAGGACTATATAATTAAGTTGTTGAGTCAGAAAAAGCTCGAATTAAACCATCAAAACTTCAAATCGTAAAATAAATGCGAAAAGTATTTATTGGATTAATATTTCAATTCTTTTGTACAATATCTATTGCTCAGTTTCATGATCATGAATGACAAATAAGTATCAGTGGATATTCAGTAAATCCAAATCTTCGGACAAATTCCTTATTTTCAAATTCTATCTCAATTGACACATTTTCACTTATTCGCCCAATGTCTTTTCGATTCACTGCAATTACAATGTGTGATCGACAAGGAAATTTAGATTTTTATACAAACGGTAATTGGATTGCAAATAGAAATCACGATACACTAATGGGAAGTCAAAATTTTAACCCCGGATGGGCTAGTGGAAATTATTCTCCATGGGGTCTTCCTTACATGCAAACTGTTGTAGCTTTACCAAACCCAAATGATTCTTCACAATATTTTGTAATTAATCATTGTGCTGATCAGTATTTACCTGCAAATATTCGCATACCCCTTAAAGTAAGTTATAGTTTATTGGATATGAATTTAGATAGTGGTCTTGGTGGAACAGTTGTAAAAGACAGTACAATTATTTCCGATACATTAAACAATGGTCACATGGCTGCGTGCTGACATGGAAATGGACGAGATTGGTGGGTAATTGCGTATAAATACAACTCCAATACCAGGTTCAAAATTTTGGTCACTCCTATTGGACCAACACTTTATTCATCACAATCTATCGGTACAAACACTCCTGATATTCTTGATTGGTATGGTCAGGCATGCTTTTCACCAGACGGAAGTAAGTATGCTTTGGCTTTAGCGCGAACTCAATCTGTCGAGCTTTTTGATTTTGATCGATGTACCGGAGAATTTTCAAATCCCAGATATATTTTAATAAATGATAGCACAGCAGGGCTTTTAGGTTGTTCTTTTTCGTCTGATAGTCGTTTCTTATACACGTCTTCGGATACGTATGTTTATCAATTGGACACCTGGTCATCAAATATTGATAGCTCAAAACAAATTGTTGCTACATATGATGGTTTTGTTGGAAATTTTCAAACTAAATTCTTTTATCACCAATTAGCTGAAGATGGAAAAATTTATATTTCTACCATTAATGGTGATAGTGTATTACACTCGATAAATCAACCAAATCTTTATGGAATAAATTGTGATGTTCAACAACATTCACACACCCTTCCTCATAATAACAACTTCTCATTAAACAATTTTCCTAATTATCATTTAGGAGCGCTATCCGGTAGTCCATGCGATACACTTACATCATTGAATGGTTATTTAACCTTCGAAGATTTAATATTAAATGTTTCACCTAATCCATCATTTGGAAAGAGTATTTATGTTAAATATAAATTGGATAATTCGGAACAAGGTGTTTTAAATATTTTTGATGTTAACGGTTTGTTATCACGCACGGTAACATTGCCAAAATGGAGTTCATATCAGGAAATTTCCATTTCAAATTTATCTTCTGGCGTATATATTGTTAAATTGTCAAGTGGTAGGAAAAGTACGATCCAAAGATTTATTAATTTTAAAGAATAAGTTCATGCCATTAGTGCTTTGAACATTGGCTCTTGCTCCTACGATATATTATTGTATATTTATGAATTCCAATGAAGAATTTTTGAAGAAATTAGTTATCCTACAATGAAAAAATTTATTGTTATTCTTCTTCTTACACCTGTGCTTTGCATAACATGCATAGCACAGGTTGTTTTAAACAAAGTTTATAATTATCATAATTATGATGAAACAGCAATATTTTTACACCTGTCAGGTGTAATCATGGTGTAAAAATCATTAATGAAATGCCTAAAATAATAAAGGGTTATGATTCAGAAGTAATTCGTCAAAGATTCCGATTTATTTTTCTATCCACTTACTGCCACTGGCAATTTCCCCGTACCACCTGCCGCTTTCTTTGAGGGTTCTTTTTAGATTATTTTCATAGTCAATATTAACGAGTCCGAAGCGCGGTCGGTAGCCTTCGGCCCATTCGAAATTATCGGTGAGGGACCATACGAAGTAGCCTCTTACATCAACACCTTCACTTTTAGCTTTTAATACTTGTTCAATATTTTTTTGAAGAAAATCTATTCTTTGAATATCATTTATTTTTCCATTTGCATCAACTACATCTGCGAAAGCGGCTCCGTTCTCAGTAACTATAAGCTTGGGCATTCCTTCAATGTTCGAAAGATTTTTTAGCACCCGGTAAATGGCTTCCGGATACACTTCCCATCCCATTTCGGTATAGGGAACCTTTCGTTTTTTAGCACTCACCATAGTTGCATTTAT
>JBBQVM010000189.1:0-6698 GCA_038211525.1 Bacteroidia bacterium | reverse complement strand
TTTCCTTCAATCAAAGATGGGCGTAACAACTGCATGGAAACAATTACCTCTTCTATTTTTTGATCGTACTTACCTGCCGACACCACTACCATCTCCATTTCATTGACAGTAGTTCTTAACAGTATGTCATGAGTAACTTCTTTACCGGCTAATATCTCAACAAAAAAAGTATCGGATTCCATACCTAGAAAACTACTAACTAATTGATGTTTTCCAATGCTGACACTCAATTCAAACTGTCCGTTACTATTCGAAACAGTACCTACTGAATTATTTCCCACCTCAACAATTAATGCTCCTGGCAATGATTGACGTGTTGAAGCATCTCGCACAACACCTTTTAGCTTGCCTGTGTCCTGACTAAAAATAAATTGAGTAAAAAAAATAAAAAGGAGTGTTAAGGATCCTTTTTTCATGATGAGTTTAGTGTTTTTATTTTTCACTTTACGGAAATGAAAGCAAGTAGAACTACAACTTAATTAACTTTCCTGTTGCAGGTTTTTCTGCCAAGGGATTAAAGACAAAATAAAAATATAATCCACTTTTTAATTCAGCAACATTAATTGAATTAGTGCCCGACAAAATATCGGTCTCAGAAATTAATTTGCCTGTAACATCATAAATTCTCATCACACTGGCTATTGAAGAGGGATTGTGAACAATGAGTTCGTTCGTAACCATATTACTTACCACATGAAGATTGCTAACACCATTTGGTTCATTAATACCCGAAGGATTAAAAATCAAATCGATATCATCAATAAAAAGAGCACTGTTCACTACAGGATTAACTCCATCACTTGAAGTAAGTATCCAATAAGCCAACACCGGTGAGTCGGGTGAGTAATAAGTAATTGGTTCGGAGAACCTAGTGTATGCAGTTACTCCTGAGTTTGGCGTGTTAAACCGACCAATTCCTATAGTATCATTATTCGCTCCAAGCAAAACGAGTTCAGCAAATCCTGAGTCTGCTGCCGATGCAGGTGCATATTTGTACCAACCCACTAAGCTATCAGGTCGCTGAGTGTAAGGAATACCTCCCGACACTCCATAAGGTGGAGTGGTAACTAGTGTGGCTGTGCTGGCAATGCCATTCGCTTTAATTCCAAAAACGGATTTCGTAATTAACTTGATAGCATAAGTTCCACTATGCACATCGGCACCGGTAGCACGTGTACAGGTAAAAACACCGAGTATAGAGGTAGAGGGATTTAACGTATTCCAATTGTTAGGATCAAAATGATTTCCCACCTGAGTCCAATTTTCGAATCCCGGATTGGGTGTAGCTGCATTTTGTGAAAATCCCTTTGATGAACATGCCGCAAGGAAGATCGTTAACATAACAATGCTTCTGAAATTTTTCGATTTAATCATAGGTAATTAATTGATGAAGAATTGATTTTGATGTTTTGATTAGCAATAAAATGTGATGATTGCAATAGATTCTGCAACAGCAAAAGTCTCACATTATGACAAAGATAATAATTCCTTTGAATTCAACTTAATTGGAAAAACAGGGACATTTCCTATGAAAATAAAAAAAGGAGCCGAATAAGTGGCTCCTTTACAGGGGGAAGTTGAGAAAATCTCAAAATAATTAAATCCTAAATCTATCCATTCAATGCTTCAGCACCGGCAACAATTTCCAAAATTTCGTTGGTAATAGCTGCTTGACGAGCTTTGTTGTATTGAAGTTTCAGTGCTTTAATAAGTTCACCGGCATTATCGGTTGCTTTACTCATGGCGGTCATTCTGGCACCATGTTCACTTGCGTGAGAATCGAGAACTGCTTTGTAAAGTTGTGTTTTGATCGATTTAGGAATTAGGTCAAGAACAATTTGTTCCTGGCTAGGTTCAAAAATATAATCATTCACCGCTTTTGATTTTTCAATGCGTTCAGGAGGTGTAATAGGCAGTAACTGTTCAGTAATTACATATTGAACAGCGGCATTTTTAAACTGGTTATATATTACGATAACTTTATCATAGGTACCTGCGGCAAACTCCTTCATTATTTCCTCCGCAACAGCAGCAACAGCATTAAAATTAAGAGTGGTGTACAAACTATTGTGATTGCCTGCATACAAGTTCTTATTCTTGCTAAAGAAATCACTTGCTTTTTTACCGATGCAAAGCACTTTCATGTTACCATTTTTAGCGAGGTCTTGATACTGACCCTGAGCCATTCTGTTAACTGTTCTGATAATATTTGCGTTGAAAGCTCCTGCCAGTCCGCGGTTAGAAGTTACTGCAACCACCAACACTTTATTTACCGGACGAACTTGAGCATAAACACCACTACCGGAGGCATCCACACTTTCAGCAACATTTTCAAGAATTTCTTTTAGTTTGGAAGCATAGGGACGCATTTGAATAATAGCATCTTGGGCGCGACGCAACTTAGCAGCCGAAACCATTTTCATGGCTTTGGTGATCTGTTGTGTTGAGTTAACAGATGTAATCCTGATCCTTACTTCTTTTAAATTTGCCATCGTATTTTAAAATAAAGCGGCATCCTAACATTGAGCCGCTCTTTTAATCAATTATTTTACAGCGTATTTTGCAACCATCTCCTTAGCCACTTTTTCAAGTGTGCCGGTGATGGCATCGTTAAACTCACCCTTTTTAATTGCATCAAGAGTACTGCGATATTGGGCATCTAACACATTAAGATAATCCTTCTCAAAGTTTCTCACTTCTTTTACAGGAACATCACGCAACAAACCTTTTGTTCCACAATAAATAATAGCAACCTGCTTCTCAACTGAGAGTGGTGAATATTGACCTTGTTTTAGAATTTCAACGTTACGTGAACCTTTGTCAAGAACCGATTTAGTAGCGGCATCCAAATCAGATCCGAATTTAGAGAACGCCTCCAACTCACGATACTGTGCCTGATCCAGCTTCAAGGTTCCTGCAACTTTCTTCATCGACTTAATTTGCGCATTTCCACCAACACGTGATACCGAAATACCTACGTTGATAGCGGGACGAACACCTGCGTTAAAGAGGTTAGCTTCCAAAAATATCTGTCCATCGGTAATAGAGATTACGTTGGTTGGGATATATGCGGAAACGTCACCTGCCTGTGTTTCAATAATAGGAAGTGCGGTTAGCGAACCACCACCTTTTACTCTCCCTTTTAAACTTTCAGGAAGATCGTTCATTTGCGATGCAATCTCGTCGGACTCAATAATTTTAGCGGCTCTCTCCAGTAAACGGCTGTGCAAATAAAATACATCACCCGGATAAGCTTCTCTTCCCGGAGGACGACGCAGCAACAAGGAAACTTCGCGATAAGCAACCGCCTGTTTTGAAAGATCATCATAAATGATCAAAGCAGGACGACCGGTATCACGAATATATTCACCAATAGCAGCACCTGCCATAGGAGCAAAGAACTGTAGTGGAGCAGGATCTGAAGCTGTTGCCGATACAATCACCGTATAAGCCATTGCTCCATTCTCTTCCAATGTTTTTACAATATTGGCGACAGTAGAACCTTTTTGTCCGATTGCTACATAGATGCAATAAACAGGTTTGCCGCTCTCATAAAATTCTTTCTGGTTAATGATGGTATCAATCGCAACAGCAGTTTTACCTGTTTGACGGTCACCAATAATCAACTCACGTTGACCTCTACCAATCGGAATCATTGCATCAATAGCTTTGATACCGGTTTGAAGTGGTTCCTTTACCGGTTGGCGATAAATCACACCCGGAGCTTTTCTTTCAAGTGGCATTTCAAGCAGTTCGCCGGTGATGGGACCTTTACCATCGATAGGATTTCCCAAAGTATCAACAACACGACCCACCATTCCTTCACCTACATTGATAGATGCAATTTTACCGGTACGCTTAACGATATCGCCTTCGCGGATGTCGTTTGATTGTCCAAGCAATACGGCACCAACGTTATCTTCTTCAAGATTCAATACGATACCACGCAATCCATTTTTAAATTCGATGAGCTCACCTGATTGAACTTTAGTAAGTCCGTAAATACGGGCGATACCATCTCCAACCTGGAGTACAGTTCCTACCTGTTCAAGTTCATTTTCTGATTTAAAGTTTGCAAGTTGTTGTCGGAGTATAGCTGAAACTTCATCCGGTCTTACTTCTGCCATTTTGTATTTGTATTATGTACTTATTAATGTGTAATTCGATTATTAATAGTCTTTGGTATAAAGATTTTTGTTGAAGTCTTGACGCAACGCAACCAGCTTATGAGTTACCGATGCATCAATTTGACGATCGCCCCAACGAAGAATAAAACCTCCAATGATGGATGGGTCGATGATCTCATTTAATTCCACAACACTACCGGTAGAATTTTTCACGATAGCCAGCATTTCGTTTCTTGACGTTTCGCTCATTGGAGCTGCCGTTACGATGTAGGCGGGTTGAATATTTTTGTAAACTTTATAAAGATCAATAAAAGAGAGCGCAATATCTTCGAGGTAATATTCTCTTTTCTTGCGGGTAATAATTTTCATGAACTCCAAACTAGCCTCTTCCACTTTGCCTTTATAGAGATCATTAATAATTGCTTCTTTTTTATCGTTGTTCACGATAGGAGATTTAAAAAGTACACTCAGCTCCCGGTTATCATGAATGGTTGAAGCAACCAGTTTCATATCATTAAATAACTGCTCAGCAATATTTTTCTCTTTCCCTAAATCGAGAAGAGATTTTGCATACCGCCTTGCAACTTTTGTTTCTGCCATTTCTATTCAGAATAAAAAACTAGTTCATTTTAAAATCTTTCAACAAATCAGCTACTAATGCCTTTTGTTTTTCGTCGGATGAAAGTTGCTGACGAATTACTTTTTCTGCAATTTGAATAGAGAGCACTGCAACCTGATTTTTTAGATCAGTGATAGCTGCCATTTTCTCATTCTGAATATCTTCACGGGCAATGCGACGCAGGCGATCGGCTTCTTCAGTCGCTTTTGACTTAGCATCGTTAATGATGCTGTCTTTTGCTTCACGAGCTTCCTTTAGAATAATGTCGCGTTGATTACGTGCCTCCAGCAATAATTTTTCATTATCGGCTTTAAGGTTGGCCATTTCTTCTTTAGCTCGCTGGGCTGAATTAAGTGCTTCGGTTATCGACTGCTCACGCTCATCGAGTGCTTTGAGAATTACTGGCCATGCAAACTTTTTCAAGATGAAAAGAATGATGGAGAATGAAACAATCATCCAAAATATTAAACCAAAGGCGGGTTTTACTAATTCCATTGAAAGAGGTATTTATTTTTTGTATTTCGATTTTTTTAAAATCTACTTTGCAGCCAATCGCTGCAAAGTAGATTTGTTTTGTTTGGTGTTGGTTTACTTGAATACTACAAGCAGACCTACAACCATTGCGAAGAAAGCGGCACCTTCAACAAGTGCAGCAGTAAGGATCATGTTTGCACGAATGTCGTTTACTGCTTCCGGCTGACGAGCAATTGACTCAAGTGCTGAACCACCGATACGGCCGATACCCAGACCTGCACCTACAGCAGCTAAACCAGCGCCTAATGCTGCCACTCCGTAACCCAGACCAAGGCCTGCTACTTCTGTCGCTTGTAATAAGATTGTTGATAACATGGAATTGAATTTAAATTATATAATGAATGAATTTTAAAATAAACTTAACCAACGAACTAATAAACCTGCCTGCAGCAGGCAGGCTAAAGAACTAACAAACTAAAGAACTAAAGAACTAAAGAACTAAAGAACTAAAGAACCTGCCTGCAGCAGGCAGGCTAAAGAACTAACAAACTAACAAACTAAAGAACTAAAGAACTAATGAACTAAAGAACCTGCCTGAAGCAGGCAGGCGAAAGAACTAAATAATCAGCGCTTCTTCCACTTTAGCATCATGTCCATGCGAGTCGTGATGCGCCTCCTCCACGGCTGCTCCTATGTATATAGCAGAAAGCAACGTAAACACATATGCCTGAAGAAATGCAACCAGCAATTCCAAGCAGGTCATGAATACGGTAAATGCTACCGAGAATATGGCGGCACCGATTCCTGCTCCGGCATTCATTGCACCGAAGATGAATATAATACTGAAGAATGATAATGCAATAATGTGTCCGGCGATGATATTAGCGAAAAGTCGGATCATCAATACAAATGGCCTGAGAAATATGCCAAGTATTTCGATTGGAGTTAACAACACTAAAACCCATCCAGGCACACCGGGCATGGCGAAAATATGTTGCCAGTAATGTTTATTACCATTAACCAGTACTATTACAAATGTTATTAATGCAAGCGTTAATGTTATTGAAATACTTCCTGTAAGATTTGCTCCTCCCGGAAATATTGGAATTAGTCCGAGTAAGTTATTTACCCAAATGAAAAAGAAGGCAGTCATTAAATAGGGAAGGAACTTTTTATATTTCTTTTCTCCAATGGCAGTTTTAGCAATATCATCGCGAACAAAAATTACGAGTGGCTCTATCAATCCCTGAAATCCCTTTGGAGCTAATCCCGGGCGAGCGTTATATGATTTGGCAACTGAAATAAACATCCATAACATTAAGATGCAACTAATAAAAAGCGACATCACATTTTTGGTTATTGAAAAATCCCATAAGCCTGCTGTAAGTTCTTCGTTGACGGTAGCGGTTGCTGCATCGCCTTCCATCTCGTTAGTAGCAACTACTTTGTTTTCTTTTATAGCATAACCATTGTGAACT
>JBBQVM010000188.1:0-6748 GCA_038211525.1 Bacteroidia bacterium | reverse complement strand
AACTGTAAAAAATGAACTACAAATTAACTTCAATTGTTTTACTGTTTCTTAGTATTGCCATATCTAGCGAGGCACAAAAACGAAACAATATCTGGTGCTTTGGAGATAGTGCGGGTATTGATTTTAATAATTTAAATAGTCCAGTTCCCATAAGCACTTCACTGAATAATCGTGGATCCTGCGTATCTATTTCGGATACTTCCGGGAATTTGCTTTTTTATGGAAACACTGATGCTGATAATGGAAGTGAAACTTCAGGTCAAGTTTGGAATAAGATGCATCAATTGATGTTACATGGAGACTCAGTTGCAGGTGAGGGGTGGTATGAGGAAATGGTGATAGTTCCTAATCCAACTGATGATTCTTTGTATTATTTATTTTCCAACGGGGTTACTACTCCTTATGGTTTAATGTACTCTGTTATCGACATGCGAGGAAATTCAGGATTAGGCGCAGTGGTACAAAAAAACATTTCTTTATCAAGTGGTTACCTTGTTGATTGTGTGACAGCCATAAGGCATGGTAATGGAAGAGACTGGTGGGTGATAATTAGAGAATCTCCTGTTGGACAACCTACTTATAACAATACCTGGCATTTGTATTTAATTTCTCCTTCTGGTATAAGTACGATAACTGTGCAAAATGTAGGCGAATTGAACGGGACTAATCTTGGAAAAATTGCTGTTTCACCAGACGGCACTAAAATTTGCTTTACAAACCTTGGAGGATTAATTGAATTATATGATTTTAACCGCTGTACGGGTGAAGTTTCAAATGCAAATCTCATTGAAGTTCAGTTATCTGCTAGCCCGTACCCATATTATTGGTCTAGTGAATTTTCTCCCAATAGTCAATATTTATATGTAAGTAGTAGCACCCAAATCAGTAGACTGTGGCAATTTGATGTTTGGGCAGCGAACATTGCAGCATCCAAAACACTCATTTGGCAGGTGCAAAATCCTGCGAATACTGCAGGAGCGTTAAAGAGAGGTCCCAACAATAAAATTTATTTCTCGTGTGCATGGGTAGGAGGAGGTTTCAATTATTTAAATTATAATTCAACCCAATACTATTTGGAAAATATGAACTTAAGTGTCATCAACTCACCCGATTCAGCCGGCGCTGCATGTGATTTTCAACCATGGAGTTTTTATTTGGGCGGTAAACGCACTTATTGGGGGTTGCCTAATAATCCTGATTATGATTTAGGGCCGTTGGTCGGCAGCCCCTGTGATACGTTAACATCACTTAATGAAACAGCGGCGGCAGTGGCAACGGTAGAGCTTTATGTTTATTATTCACCACAATGGCAAACAGCTTTTATTAATTCTGATAAACTAAAAGGAACATCCTACCGACTGAGCGTATATGATTTAATGGGAAAAGAAGTCTTCAGCGAAAGAGGGAAAATTACGCCACCTTATTTTACGAAAAATTTAAATTGTGGAGGTTGGGCCAAGGGGATGTATGTGGTGAGTTTGGAGTCGGATAGCTATCGCACGAGTACTGAGAAGTTGGTGAAGAAGTTTGTTGTGGAGTAAATAAGTAGGTTGCGCAACTAACTTCAAATAAGATTTCGATGAAAATACGTACCTAGCCAATGTAATTGCTCCTCTGGCATTTTCGGGAAATAGTTTGGATTAAGTTACTCCCTTGCTTACAGTTTAATGTCTTGAATTGTAATCGCGCACAAATTTTTCAAGGTCTTTAAATTTGGGAGCTTTTTCGGAAAAAGTTGTATTGATTACTTCATCATCATTAAACAACTTCATTATTTTTTTTCGTAATCCATGCCCTTGCATTATTTGCACTTGTCCGCGACCGTTATCAATCACATACCATCTTTTTAATTTTCCTAGGTAAGAGGGAGGATCGGGATAATTGGCATAGGCGTTTTTAGAAAAAGTCAAAATATACATGCGGTACAATTTGGCTGTACCATTGACTTCTCTATCCAAAAGCAGGTTTCCATTTTTGGGTTTTTGGTTGTTGATGATGTCTTTTGTAAAATCAGT
This sequence comes from Bacteroidia bacterium, assembly GCA_038211525.1. GTDB lineage: Bacteria > Bacteroidota > Bacteroidia > AKYH767-A > OLB10 > JADKJB01. The sequence goes on along the minus strand of JBBQVM010000188.1, from coordinate 4,733 downwards.
CTTTACAAAATCGTATACCAAATCAGCATAAGAGTATTTTTTCAATTCAGAGGGTTGATAAATTTTTTGAGTTCCTTCTTCATCACGAAAAGTCACCATTAATTGATTCTGAGCAACATTTTTAACCACAATATTTCCTGTTATAGAATCGCCATTTGCAAGAATGAGAAACCCTTTTTGCACCGATTCAGAATGATATTGACCGAGGAAGCCGGATTCAGGATCTTCTTTAGATTTATTTTTCTCCAGATTCCTTGCTTTTAAATCTACATTTTTGCTACCAATTAAGGCACTACCGTTTGGATTAGCATCTAAATGGATTTTTTTATAATTTTTTTCGAGTGTATAAGATTGAACCTCGTTTCGTTTAATGAAATATTTAGCGGATCCCGGTGTTTCCCATTTTTTATAAAAGATGGCGGTATCATTTAATTCAATAATACGACATTTTAATTCAGTTTCCCCTTGGCGCAACACAATAATATCTTGTGAAAAAGATGTAGCGTAAATGAATACGAGAAAAAATAGTAGTATTCCTCTCATCTTAATTCAACACGCCCAAACTATCCAATTCTTCCGGAGTAACCGAAGGAGGTATAATATTATTTTTAATTTTTGATACGATAAATTCACCTGTCTTTCTTGCTTTTTCTTCACTGCCAAAGCCACTGTTGCCCATAACAGCAGGAATATTTGGCTGATGCACATAAGGATTGCCATCCACAAAAATATCATACCCCCATCCTTTAGTTCCATTAACATCGGTGGAGTCAATTTTAAAAACATTCACAGTAAGTTCCTTTTTATCGAAAGGGTTAATTCCTGTATTAGGTTGCTGATCCTGCTTTGCTGCATCATTTTTATCCTCATTGTTAGCACATCCTAAAAACAATACTAAAAACAAGAAGATAAAAAAATAGCTAACTGTTTTGATATGTTGATTCATAGTTTTCATTTATTGTCACGGGTTAATTTTGACTTGACCGGCTCAAATATACTGAAAAAAAGGAGGGAATAGAAATCACTGTATATTTTACTATTTCCATTTGCAACTATTTCAATATTAATGCAATACTTCTTCCAGAACTTTGTGCGACTTTATTTGATGGCCATGTGTTTGGTGTAATTCAAAATAGGTCACTAATCCATAAAGCAGGATTCTTGAATCGGCGGAAGTAATTGGTACCTCGTGAAAATTATCAAAAGATTTATACATCAAGTCATTTAAAATGGAAGTGTGCACTCGATCCAGAAAATCGGGATGAATGGGAGTATCGTTTCTAAATAGGCCCTCTTGCAAATCAAAATAACTTTGTCCTTTCGTGTATAATCCGTTCGGGAAGAAGCCGAGATAGCGTGAAAAAATAATCATAAAGTAAATATGAAATCTTGCACAGTTCTGATGACTCAAATCTAGAAATTGAATACCATGAAACAGAAAATCAAATAGCGATGTGTTATTTTCTTCTTCACGAATGCTGCGGTAAATAACCTCAGATAGAAAAATAGCAATAGTGCTTTTTATCACGTCAGCAGGAATTCCTGAGAGTGGTGGAGCCAGATGAATATCGGTAATGCGCAACATGGATTGTCCGGGTTTGCCCGAAGCATTCATTTCAATAAGTGTTAATGGTTGAAATAAGGAGCCGCTGAATTTACCCTTCTTAGAACGAACACCACTCACAATAAAGGAGCCCATACCGGCTTGCTCTGTATAAATTTTAACAACTAAACTTGTTTCGCTGTAATTGGTTGAATGCAAAATAATACCTCGCGTAGTCAACTTCATACCAACAAAAATTAATTAGTTGATGAGTAACAACTTTGTTACACAGGTATTTTGTCCCTCATCATCAGAACTAAAAACGAGATATACACCTGTATGTGCTTTTTCACCACTAAAGTTTTTTCCATACCAGATAGCTTGCGTTCCATTCGATTTAGTTTCATAAACCAAGTTACCGCTTACATCAGTAATTTTCACACTTCCGTTAGGCACCAATCCTTTTATTGCAATGGGTCCTGTATAATTTTCTCGTACCGGATTCGGATAGACTAAAATATCTTTACAACCACCTTCGCCGTCAAGGGCATCACCTTTGTAAGATATAAGACCTTCGTTCGTTCCAAAATAAACTTCGCCGGTTTTTTGATCTATTGAAATTGCGATAATGAAATTCGATAAAAGAGGAGAATTATTTATATTAAAGTTGGTAATTTGTTTAGTACCATCTGCCGACATTAAAAATACACCTCCCGATTCAGTACCTATCCACTTGCGATTAGCACCATCAACAGCAATAGCAGTTACCACTTCCGATTCTAAAAGATATTGATTAATGCCATCCTGTTTGATAAGAATTTGTTGTGCGTCGTAGTTGGTGGAAGTAATAATAGCTGAAGGTGAGTAAAAGACACATACTCCTTTACCTGTTCCCAGCCAAACTTCATTATCTTTATCTTCAACAATAGCTCTGATATCTGAACTGGGCAGGTTTCCTCTTCCTATTCCTGAAGTGATAAAACGTGCCACATCATCGGTTGCATCATCAAGAGTTCCTTTATCATCAAAAACAACAAGTCCATTTCCAAGTGGAGAGTTATTTCCAATTACGTTGATCCATTTCTGACCGTAGGAATCAACCATCATATCGCCAAATAAGGGTGCTCCTGAAATACCGGGAATAGAAAACGCAAACCAATCACCGGAAGGAGTTTTAACATTTACAGGTTTAGCAGCAAGCGAATTCAATACCCACAAATTTTTAGATTTATCAAAACCCATTCCTACCGCCTGGCATTCTCCCGGATTTCCAATACCTACTTGTAAAGAACTATTATTATCGCGATAAGCATTTACAGGATTTCCATCTAGCATTTCAAGAACACCGTTAACTTTAGAACCTATAAACGCATGATTGGAATTGTCAGGATCAACTGCAAGTGACATCATATCAAAATAAATATTCAGGTTATATGGAGAATTTGGAAGTGTAGAACTGTTATAGGTTTTCCAGTAGCCATCTACATAATCTGAAAAATTTCCCGGCTCGTAAGTGTTGAACCATCCCGCTGATCGCGTTGCATGAGTAATCCAAAGATGACTATTCACAACCGACATGGCACTAACCAACTCCGATTGAGGCCCGTTTGGAAAAATAAAATTGTAGGAGTTGGTAGCAGTTAATTTCACCAATCCTTTTTTATTATCCGCAATCCACATCAGCCCATCACTGTCGCCAATGGCATCTTTTGGCGTTGGTGAATCATAAACTCCATTATCAATATTTCGTATTTGATTTAGTGAATTGTCAAAAACACGTACGCTGTTGCTGTTAGTAAGATAAAACTTGTCTCCATTTTCATTAAACGAATAATTTTTCGTAATCGATTGTGGAACTGAAGAAGGTGGTGTGATCCAGGATGAGCCATCATACATTTTTATTTCATCAAGTGAATTACTTGCAGCTGCATCCGGCTTAGCATAGTTTACCAATATTTTATTATCGAATACTTTAATGTGGTTGTAGTCACCTGCATTTCCTATGTCAGGTAAATCGTTGGTCCAATTGGTGTAATTCCCTAAACTTGGGTTGTTGATGTCGGCCTTGTAAACTCCATCTTCCGTTGCGGCATATATGAAATTACCGTAAAAAGCAATATCAAAAACTTTAATCTGCGAACCATTAGCGCCAATATAATAGGTATCCTTTATCTCATTTTTAATTAAGTCGAGCACAACAATGCCGAAACCGCACGACAAGTAAGCAAGATTATCATGAAAGGATATTCCATAAATATTTTTATCGCCTGTGATATTCTTTCGTTTTATGTCAGAAATATTAATGATGCGATTACCGGCCAGTAAATCAATATTGGCATTGGTGTAGGCAATTACTAAAATTTGGGTAGGAGCATCATAAGCAATGGTACTCACACTTAATTCAGCAAGTCCGGTTATTTTGGAAAGCGGATTAACACTGTTATCGGTTCGGTTAAAATAAAAGAGCCCACGATCAGAAGCACAAAATAGTTTTGTTCCGGTATCGGCGATTTTTCTGGTTTTAATATACGGCAGATGTACCCTCCATTGTCCAAGGGCGAGCTCCTGAGCCTGCAAACCGGAAAGAAATGCCAATAAAAGGCTGAAAACGAGTAGTGATTTTTTCATAAACAAATGACAATAATAAGGGCCAACATAAGGAACTTCAAAAAATCTGAATTATTTTATGAATTATACATAATATTGCCGACCTCGCTGAAGTTATTGAACAAAATTACACAAAATTAGCTGGAAAGGTAACTAGTTGAAATCAAATAAATTACCCATACGAATAGCAGTCAATACTCGTCTTTTGCTCCACAATAAGCTTGATGGGATAGGTTGGTTCACCTTTCACACGCTAAAACGGATCACAGCGGCGCATCCCGAAATCGAGTTTATCTTCATTTTTGACCGACCCTGGAGCAGTGAATTTATTTTTGGCAATAATGTAAAACCGGTAGCTTTGTTCCCTCAGGCACGACATCCATTTCTCTACTATTGGTGGTTTGAAATTTCAATCGCCAGATTACTCAAAAAACATAAGGCTGATTTATTTCTGAGTCCCGATGGGTACCTTAGTTTGGCAACCAAGGTTCCTCAATTGGCCGTTATTCATGATCTTAATTTTGAACATTATCCGGAAGATCTTCCGCTACTTACCCGAAAATATTACCGTTATTTTTTTCCG
>JBBQVM010000187.1:0-6764 GCA_038211525.1 Bacteroidia bacterium | reverse complement strand
TGGTTTTGGTGCATCATCCAATTTTTCCGTAAAGGGCTAACCAAATACGATTGAATATTTTTTTATGCTAAAGTTACATCGTATTCATTTATTCAATATATTTGAGAGCTAAAGACTTACAAAACTTTAAATAATCCAATTCCATCACTATGAAATTTAATTTAAGGGCATTGATTTGCCTATCAGCTGTGCTATTGACCGGAACAGTTTTACAAGCCCAGGATTGGGTGAGTAAAATGATGAACCCTAACGTCAACTTTTATGAGACTCAAACCACATTCTATGAATTTTACAATGATTATGTATCAAATTACCGCCAGCAGAATGGTGTTGATCCGGTTCGAGTACCCGGATACAAGCAATTTAAGCGTTGGGAATGGTTCATGGCTCCGCGTGTGGGTAGCGATGGTAAGAGATTTGATCCGGCAACGGCATGGAAAGAAAGCACTAAATACCGTCAGCAATACAGTACGCTGAACGCAGGTAACTGGACCTTTATAGGACCGGCAATTGTACCTACCGGTGGCGGTGGTGCAGGTAGGTTGAATTTTGTTAGAGTTCATCCCACCAATCCTGATATTATTTTTGTTGGATCACCCGGAGGCGGACTTTGGAAATCGGATGATGGTGGTATTCTATGGAACACCAATACCGATCAACTGGCTAATGTGATTGGTTGTACCGATTTAGCCATTGATCCAAGTAATCCCGATGTGATGTACCTGGCTACCGGTGATGGTGATGGGGGAGATACCTATACCGTTGGAGTGCTAAAAACTACCGATGGAGGAGCTACATGGAACACCACAGGGCTCTCCTTTTATGCCGCTAACTATCGCCAGATGAGCAAAATACTAGTTGATCCTTCCAATACAAATAACGTGTTGGTGGCCACTACAAGCGGAGTTTACAGAAGTAGTGATGCCGGTGCCAACTTTACACTAACTCAAACCGGAACTTTTAAAGATATGGAATTTAAACCGGGTGACCCCTCCACTGTATATGCTTGTGGCGGAGAATTTTTCCGGTCAACAGATAACGGTCAATCCTGGTCTCAGGTAACTACCGGATTGCCAAACGTGACCAATGTGAGTCGCATGGCAATTGCTGTAACACCTGCCGATCCTAATTATGTGTACATGATTGTTGGTTTGGCAGCGCCGAATTATGGTACCGAAGGATTTTATCGTTCCTCAAATAGTGGTGTAACATGGGTGAAGCCCAGTACTCCGGCTTTAGGTAACCAACAATGGTACGACCTGTGCCTTGCAGTAAATCCTACTAACAAGGACGAACTACTTTTAGGTGGACAAACAGATTTTTTAAAATCAATTAATGGCGGTAATTCATGGGGGCAAAGTGGAGGCACTACCCACGTTGATTATCACGATGTAATTTATACAACAGGAAACGATGCCTACTTAACTAGTGATGGTGGTATTTTTGTTACCAATAATAACGGTGGATCTTGGACCAATTTAAGTAATGGATTAGCAATTGCTGAGATATATGGTTTTGGTCAATCAACAACGAATCCAAACTTATTGTTGCAAGGTTGGCAAGACAATGGAACAAATCGTTTTAATGGATCGAACTGGGCGCATGTTATTGGTGGTGATGGAATGTTAAGTTTCATTGATCGTACCAATGATCAAAATATGTGGGGCTCAACTCAAAATGGTGGACTGAACAGATCTACTAACGGAGGCGGATCATTTTCAAATGCGGTAGGAAATATTAATGAAACAGGTGCATGGGTAACTCCTTGGCTTCAGGATCCTGTTACTGCATCAACTATTTATGCCGGCTTTATTAACGTTTGGAAAAGCACCAATGGTGGTATTAACTGGACCAAAATAAGCGCATTTTCCAATACGCAACAGTTAAATACGATTGCCGTTTCACCGGCAAATAATCAAATAATTTATGCAGCCAAGGCAACAGGATTATACGTTACCGGTAATGGAGGAACCAATTGGACAAATGTAACCGGTATACCTTCCGGAACCATCACCGGCATTGCATGCAGCAATACAGATGCTAACAAAGCCTGGATCACTTATTCAGGTTACTCTAACACCAACAAGGTTTTTCAAACAAACGATATGGGAGCTACCTGGACCAATATTTCTCCATCCATTCCAAACATTCCTGTGAACTGTATCACCTATCTTAACAATTCTAATGATGGATTATATATAGGAACCGATTTAGGAGTGTTTTATAAAGATGCTTCAATAAATGTTTGGGAACCATTTTTTAGTGGTTTGCCAAATGTGATTGTTACACAACTTGAAGTTTTTTATCCTACCGGTAAAATTCGTGCTTCTACATACGGAAGAGGCGTATGGGAATCAGATCTTTTTGTTGCAGGAACTTATCCTCCTGCAGCCTCGTTTACTGTGAGTAAGAGAATCGGTTGCCCCGGTTCTGCAGTGCAGTATACCGATTATTCAACAGGATCACCTACATCATGGAATTGGGATTTTCCAGGTGGGAATCCATCCAATTCAACACAACAAAATCCATCTGTAGTGTATAACGTACCGGGCACATACCCTGTTACCTTAAATGTTACCAACTCAATTGGAAACAATGCTGTTACCTATAACAATTATATTACAGTAACTGCCAGTCCACAATCAAATCCTGCTACAACTAATGCTGAGCGTTGCGGTCCTGGTACGGTGAATTTAACGGCATCAGGATCTGGTTTAGGAGTTCTTAGATGGTGGGATGCTCCAGGTGGTGGCAACCAGGTAGCAACAGGATCTGCTTATTCTCCGTTCATTAATGGTACCACCTCTTATTATGTTGATGAAGATTTTGCAGCAGGTATTACAGACTTCACCGGAGCGTTCGATATTAATATGGGTGCAGGAGCATTCTTTACAGCGAATGATATTAGAGGAATTTATTTTGATGTCCTCAATCCTGTTATCGTTAATTCGGTAGATGTATTCCCTAATTCATCCGGTGACCGAACTATTGAAATTTTAGACAACCAGGGTAATACGGTGATTGACACAACTATTTTTATGACTGCATCCGGTACTACGGCACAAACTATAAATGTAAATTTTGCCTTGTATCCCGGAACCGATTATTTTATCAAATGCAGAGGTAATGTAGACCTTTACAGAAATTCTTCCGGTGCCGTATATCCTTACACCAGTTCAAGTATTAATATTACAGGAAGTAATGCAAATGCGCCGGGTTATTATTACTTCTTCTATAACTGGATCTATTCTGAAATTACTTGTAATACAGGAAGAACTGCCAGCGTTGGTGTTGATACCTGCGCTGTTGGTATCAATGAAATTAACGATGCAGCAAATATTAGTATCAATCCAAACCCATCGAATGGAGTTTTTGATTTAAAATTTGATGCGGTTACTCCTGGTACCTACAAGGTACAAATTATAAATGCTGCCGGACAACTTGTTTACACCGAAGAGCTCAAGGAGGTGAAGGATCATTATTCACGCAAATTGGATCTTGGAAATCTGGCTGCAGGAAATTATACGCTCATGTTAACAGGTAATAATGTTCAGCAAAAGAAAAAATTATTAATAGAAAAGTAATAAACCTGCACGCACAGGCAGGCCAAAAAACTAATACACTAATAAACCAAAAAACTAATACACTAATAAACCAATAAACTAACAAACTAATTAATTCATTCAATAACAGGGCTCATGATATTTTCATGGGCCCTTTGTTTTTTAAAGTTGAATAGTAAAAAATTATAGTAATAAAACCTCTTCTGATTAAGTCTGATATTTTAGTTAAGCACATTTTTTGGATGAGGTCCTACAAAAAGTATTATTTATTAGCTAATACCAAAGGTTGAATTTTGGTACTATATTGGTGTTTTTGATTCTTTATTCGCAAAATATACTTTTTTCTCAAAAATTTATTATATACTATTACATCACTATTGAAATGTTTCGTAGTCTTAATCTTTACGGCCATGAAAAAAATAATCACTTTTGTTTCGCTGTATTTTTGTTTTTCTTATTTAGTAACTGCACAATCAAATTGCAGCAATCCTACATCAGTTAATATTTGCCCCAGTACGATTTTGGTGGGAGAAACCAATGGAGGCAAAGGCGACAATGCACCGCTTGCTTGTAATAAGCCGGGTGAAGATGTTGTTTACAGATTGAATGCTCCCAATGGGGCAAGTCAAATTTTTGTCTCGGTATTAAATGCTACGGGACCATTCACATTGCTCCTCGAGCCATTGAATTGCGGATCGGGATCGTGTGTTAGCAAATCATTGAGCTCCGGAAATTCCAACACCACTTTCGGTGTTGGAAATTTCAATACCTATTTCGTTTGGGTTGATGCTGCCACTACCATTACTTATGATATATCATTCGGTGGTGATACAGGTTCTGTTTACATCAGTACTCCTGATTTAAGAGGAAATATAGGTTTTGATGGAAGTGTTTGTGATACGCCAATATTTAATGTAACAAAGCCCTATTATCAAGTTTCTTACAATGGTGTGAAGCAAACCAATCCAATGACGCTTGCACCACTCTTTATTGGTGGAACAATTTGCAGCAAAACATTTATAAAAAACACTACCGGTATTGAAGGCATCAAAAAAGTTGATTTCGATTTTAATCCTGCCGGTTTTGCAAATGTTAATGGCCCGCCCATAATTGCAGGTACTTATAATACCGGCACTTGGATAGCAGGGGGTTCCGGTAATCATTGGACCTATACTTTTCAAGATGCTTTTGGACTAGGGAGAGGAGATTTTACCGGAGTGCCAAATACCTGCTTGACTTATGAGTTTTGTTTTAGTGTTATTCCATTATCTAACAATCCGCAGTTAACAAATGTGGATGTTACACTTCATACAGATGGGTTTGGTACTCCTTTCAATGGATACATCAGTCTGGGATGTTGTCCCATTCCATTTACTAATTGTATTTCTAACCTTAGTGGAGGCGGGGCATCTTCCTCAAGTGCGATTGGTTATGCTTTCGCAGATCCCGGAGGTCCTTTGCCTATTGAATTAATTGATTTTAACGCTTTCGCAGATGGCAGTAAAGTTACAATTAGCTGGAGTACAGCAACCGAAATTAATAACGACTATTTCACCTTACAACGATCGGATGATGTTTTAAATTGGAGTAATTTGGTACAAATTGATGGAGCAGGAAATTCGTCCACTACTTTGCATTATAAATATGATGATAGGTCCCCGCTTGATGGAGTTTCTTACTATCGCCTCAGGCAAACGGACTTTGATGGTAAAACATCTTTTTCAAATGCAGTCAGTGTGAAATTTGGTAAACTATCTGATGTTGTTATTTACCCTAATCCTGCTTCTGATTTTATAATTGTTAAAGGGAAGGAAATTGAATCGATCCATTTTTATTTATACAATGATATCGGTACGCAAATAAATTGCAATTCAACAAAACACCCTGACGAACTAAAAATAGATTTGACCGGTGTAGCAGGAGGCTTGTATCTTTTGGTATTAAAAAAGAACAATGAATTTACCGGGAAAGAAAAAATAATTGTTAGAGGGAAATAGTTTTTTTAGTACTAGTGGTTAAGAATGGTAAATATGCCAACGCACTTTCATAAATTAGTTAATAATTAACTTTTTGGCGCTACCATTTTGATTGCAACAAAACAAAAAAACCGGAATCATCATTCGATTCCGGTTTATTCAAATCTGATTAACTTAACTATTTATTAGCAACAATGTTCAATTTAATAATAAACTCATCGTAAATTGCTTTGTCTCCGATATCTCCAAAAAAGGTTTTTGATCCATAGCGAATATTATATTTAGTGCGATCAACCTTAATGTCTGCCTTAGCAGTCATTTTATTTGTATCAAAATTTATTACTGCAGGGAAAGTAATTTCATTTGAAATCCCTTTGATGGTAAGTTTTCCCGTTACATTGAAGTTTGGACCATCTGTTGTTACATCTTTCAATGGCAGCACTGATGTGATTTCAAAATTGCATGTTGGGAATTTCTCAACACTAAAGAAATCTTCTGATTTTAAATGACCTTCCAATTTGCTTTTTTTATCACCGGAAAGGTCAATAACTTCAATAGATTTCATGTTGAATGAAAAGCTGCCTCCTAATTGTCCGTGGTTATTTGTAATTTCACCAGTTGCAAGTGCAACTGAGCCATTGTGCTTGCCGGTTACTTTTTCGGCTTCCCAATTTATACGACTATCTACCGTATTTACTTTATAAGTGTCTACATGTAAGAACACCATAGTCGGGACAGCCACAGCTGCCATAAATGGAAATAAGAATAAAAACAGAACCGATTTCTTCATAAGTGTAAATTTTTAAGCTTAAGTTTAAAGTTAGAACTATTTAGTGTAAACCATAAACTTATTGAAAAGTTAATTAGTTCATAGAAATTAATGTTGTGGAATTCAGACTTTTATAAATATTGTAAACTGTACCTAGTGAGAATGGCCTTTGAGCAACTTTATTTTTATGTTTTTTTATAAAGATGAATGAAAAAACAGTTAAAAAAATCTTTGAAACATTTTGAATGTTTTCAACTAGTAAAAAGACCCTTTTTGCTGGGAACGAATAAAACTTGTTAATATTAGTACTATTAATTATATTTGATGCTTAACAAAAGAATATCATGAAGTGGAGAAATCGTGAAGGAAGCGGCAATGTAGAGGATCGTAGGGGTATGGGAGGCAAAGTTGGCGCAGGATTGGGTTTGGGAACGGTTATTATTGTGATAATAGCCC
>JBBQVM010000186.1:0-6768 GCA_038211525.1 Bacteroidia bacterium | reverse complement strand
GTGTTAGGTGTTGCAAATCCTGTCGTTGCAGTGATATCAGTATAGTGTCCGGTTCCATCATTTTGCAATATTTGTCCGTTTTCACCATGATTGGTCATTACAATATCCAAATCGCCATCGTTGTCGATATCGCCAAAGCTGGTAGTCCAGGTTTGTTTGAAATCAGAAACTTCAATTCCATAAGCTTGCGCTTGTTCTGTATAATTATTGTTACCATCATTTACAAATAAACGATCTCTTCTGCGCTGATCAGTGCTGCTGTTCGCACTCTGTCTGCAATGCGCAATATACAAATCCAGATCGCCATCATTATCGAAATCAGTCCATACACTACCATAGTTTCCTGAATCATAAGGATCACCTCCATAAAATAATCCCGGATTTATATTAGTATTAATCAACGTAGTTGTAGGAGCTAAGGTGCCTGCGGTATTTTGATAAATTTTAGCGTAATTATTGTCGTCGCATACTGCCAAATCCACCCAACCGTCATTATTAAAATCACCGAAAGTGAGATTCTGAACAAAATAATTTTGAGCAAGTTGTGTGACGGTCGCAGTAACTATACCTGCATTTGAAAATAGTTTGAAAAGATAACAGGAGCCACTTCCTGTTGCAACATCTTTCCATCCATTATGATCAACATCGGCAGCAGCCATTCCCCATACATTACTGTTGTCAGGAATTGTTCCAAGCGATGTGCGGGTAAAGGATCCATCACGGTTCTGTAATTCTAAAACTAGGACCCTTGAGTTTTCCATCTTTAAAATATCGTCTAGCCCGTCGCCATTAACATCTACTACTGTAACTGCACAACCGCTGTGCGAGGCAGTCGTTAACCTGTTGTTTGCGTTGGTGAATGCAAACTGACCATATGCCTGGTGGGTTAGTATCAGCCAATGACATAAAGCAATTGCTACCAAGGTGAGTAATCTTTTTTTCATGTTTGGTTTTTTAGTTATTGTTGTTTATTTTTTTTATTTACGAGTTTAAAGCAGAACAATTTTTTCTGTTTTAATTTTATTTCCTGAAGTAACTTTAATAAAATAAATTCCTTTAGCACTGTTTATTTTGAGTGAATAGTACTTACTTCTGCCGGCAGGTTTTTCTGATGTAATCAATTTCCCTACACTATTAAATAACTCTACCCGACTGATAGCGCCTGATTGGGTATTTTCAATATTCACCACTCCATCACTCACTAACGTTGGCCATATACGAATTGAATTCTTATCCGAAACCTGATAGTTTAAGCCTGATAAAACATCGGTAAAGGAATCGGAAGCAACGAGTACCGGTGTTTTATCGGCAGCAAGGTACATGGCCTTAAAGGTATCTATTGGAGCTGTATTAAGCGTAAACATTTCATCGAGCCATTTTGGTGGAACCGATTGATAATAGAGTTTGGCATTTACTTGAATGTTTCCTGTTATTCCTGCAACGGGAATTCTAAAATAGGTGATATCCGACCCCGACCCCTCAACACCATTAATTTTGTTGAAGTTAGCATCAGCAAGTGCATCCGCTGATATTTTAACGGTGTCGTACATGCTGGCAGTAGTAGTAAATCCGGCAGGAGGAATTCGATTATCTTTCAAAATTATAGCAGCACGTTCCAGTACCGAAGTAAACTGACCATTCACATCACCCATTACATATTCGTATATCTGCGTAACGTTATTCTGATTAATCATCTCATGATGAATTTCATACTGTGGAGATTCTCCAACCACACGGTAATCAGTATCAAAAATTCCCGATTGAAAAATGGTATCATTCGAAGCGTCCATTACCACCAATTGCAAAACTAATCTCCGTGCAGGATAACCTGAAGGAAATTTATGCCCTGCTTTATTTAAAATACGGACATGATAATAGGCTGTATCAGTAGTGATACTATCACTTATCGTTTCAAATTCCACCGACTGTTCCTGTAGCAAACGTAAAGTAGCTGCCATTGTGGAATCAAAGTTCCAGTCTGGAACATTTACATCCAGAGCCGCCTTATTATTCTTAATCAAATCCAGCATAAAGTGATTTGCCCCGGCGAAGGTGTGCTGATTAAAAGGAGTTCTTCCCTGCAGTGAAGAATAACCATTCGCAATTATTATAGGATCTGTAAGTTGTGGCATGTGGCACGTCTGACATTTCGTGTTGTTCGCAGGGTAAGTTGAATTAAGGTACTCGTGGTAGGTAGCCTGTTCAATAAATTCTCCTCCTGTATAATTGCCATTTAAATCGACTGATTCAGTAATTAATGTGTGGCACGATGAACAAAGTGCTGAGTTATCCATGTGCGGACTGTAAACAGGGGTGTAACCTACGTACAATTGCATGGGGCCTGCAAGTGGTCCGGGAAACGGACCATAAATATGACGAGTGGTATCATAAGCAGTAACGCCTGAAAAAGTGTTCCCTGCATCAGGGCCGATAGTATGGCAACCTGCACATGAAACCCCATCAAGTCCCAACGAATCATTGATTAAATCGGCTATGGTATAAGAGGTAGCTCCTCCATATATAGCAGTATAATGTCCCATTGGAGCATGGCAGGAGGTGCATTTAGTTTGCAGACCATTTGCATGAGCCGGATTAATAGTTATTTCATGACTAACCTTTGCTCTCCACAGTGGATCTTTTGCAGCCATGGCCATCATGGTACTTTGCCAATGATCGAATAAATTTACATCCATCCCATTTTCATCTACATTGGCAAGCATCATGGTATCAGAACCATGACAACCTTTACAATTTTGAGAAGTTTGAAAGTACTCACCCGGACCGATTGGAGTCATCGATTTCAACATAACTAGTTCCTCAGGCGTGTGAAAAGCCCGGGCGCTATCTATTTTAACGGTAAAATTGCTTAAAAATAAAACAACAGCTACCAGGATGCTTAAGACTAAAGCACTTTTTTTCATCTGTGTGTCAGGAAGTTAACTTACCATTGCCTGAATTAGGAACGAGGCAATTTTAATTATTGATGTTGCTAATTTAAGGAACTATTCCCTTGAGTCCTATCATAATGTAAAAAATTTACTAACCGACTTTATAAAATACCAGCATTTGTAAGTTTTGAATGGAATAGCGAACTATCAACCGTTGGAACGAATTGCCTCAACCGGATCCAGTTTTGAAGCAGTATAGGCTGGAATAAAGCCTGAAATAATTCCGATGGTGGCAGATATTATCAATCCTTTTAAAATATTTGCAAATGACAAAGTGAGATCGAAATCGAGTGCTTTTGATGCTCCGAAAGAAATAATATAAACAAGAAGGAGTCCAATTAATCCACCCAATATGCAAAGCGTAACAGCCTCCGATAAAAATTGAATCAATATAAAATATTTTTTTGCTCCCAACGATTTTTGAATTCCTATTTGGTTGGTCCTTTCTTTTACTGAAACAAACATAATATTGGCGATTCCAAATCCGCCAACAAGAATCGAAAAACCTCCAATAATCCACCCTGCAATTCCTACCACATCAAACAAACTACCAATCTGATTCGAAAGTAGTTTTGATTCGTTCAATGCAAAGTTATCCTCTTCGGCGGGTCGTAGTCGTCGGATTGATCTCATTATTCCCCTTATTTCTTCCGACAATTCAGCATTGGTAACACCCGGATTGCCCTTCACCTGAATCATTGGTTGAATCCTGTCTGATTTCAGATCCATTATATTGCGGGCAAAATTCACAGGTATTAAAACAGTATTATCCAAACTGTTACCTACAATACTGGTTCCCTCTTTCTTGAAAACTCCGATGATAGTAAATTTCCGCCCCAGCGCAATTATTTCCTGGCCAATTGGCTCTCCCTTTTCGAATAAATTGCTACTTACTTCAGATCCAACAATAGCTACAGGTCTGCCTCCCGCCGATTCCTGTTCGGTAAAGTACCTTCCACTGGAAAGTTCAAAAGTCTTTATTTTATCGAAATCATGAGATACTGCGGCAATATCAATATTTTCAATAGAGGAACTTCCATGTTTTACAGTTTTGCCTCCCAACGTTGCCTGGTAATTCATGGCTGATGCCGATAAAGAACGCTCGTTCAACTGTTCCATCTCCTTGTAATCGGGCAATGGCCGCTGCCAGTATTTCCACCATGGGTAATCCGACCCAAAAGCCCATGGCCATTTTTGTACATAAATAACATTATCACCCAAAGACTCAACGCTTGATTTTACATTTTTTTCAAGAGAATCTACAACCGTAAAAACGAGTATAATGGTAAAAATACCTATTGTAATTCCCAAAAGTGAAAGTACTGTTCTAAGCTTATTCACCGCTAAGGCGTGAAAAGCGAACATGATACTTTCTCGTATTAATTTCAGGTAGATAAACACTTCAAGTAGTTAAGCGCTCAAAAATAAACAAACCAATTCACTTTAACTTTTAAATTGTATGGCACAGTCTAATTATTGAACACAATATAACTACATTTGCAACTGCTTTTGATTCTTAAATCAACAACAGGTTTCTCGCTATGTCAAATCAGAAAAAAATCGGTTCTGCCCTTATTTCAGTTTATCACAAGGAGGGACTTGCACCTGTAATTGAGTGGCTTCATAAATATGGAGTGACAATTTATGCTACCGGTGGAACTAAAGATTTTATTCAGTCATTGGGTGTGCCCGTGGTTGCTGTTGAAGATGTTACTCAATATCCTGAAATCTTAGGTGGCAGAGTGAAAACACTTCATCCAAAAGTTTTTGGTGGGATTCTCGGAAGACGTGAGAATAGTGATGATGTATTGCAATTGGAAAATTTTCAAATACCCGTTATTGATCTGGTGATCGTTGATTTGTATCCTTTCGAAAAAACTGTTGGTTCCGGTGCCGGTCATAATGATATTATTGAAAAAATTGATATTGGGGGAATTTCCCTGATTCGCGCCGCCGCCAAAAATTTTGCCGATGTGGTAATTATTCCTTCTCTGGATGATTACCCTGCTTTATTGGAGATTTTGCAAACTGAAAAAGGATATACTCCATTGAACTTCAGGAAGAAACAAGCTCAAAGGGCCTTTGCAATTACCTCTCATTACGACACTGCAATTCATGCCTGGTTGAGCAATGAGGAGTCTGGGTATTTTATGGCAGCTACTAATGAAAGTAAGCCCCTCCGTTACGGTGAAAACCCTCATCAAAAAGGATTGTTTTATGGTGATCTTGATGAAATTCTGGAGCAACTTTCGGGAAGGGAGTTGTCTTATAATAACCTGTTGGACATTGATGCCGCTCTCTCACTGGCTCACGATTTTTCCGAACCCGTTACAGCAATATTAAAACATAACAATGCCTGTGGTGTAGCATCCGGCTCCAATTCACTTTCAAACTGGAAACTTGCCCTCCAGTCCGATCCGGTTTCAGCTTTCGGAGGAATTATTGTTACCACTTCTGAGGTAAATGAAGAGCTGGCCGCTGAAATAGGTAAATTATTTTTTGAAGTACTCATAGCTCCCACATTTACTCCGGGAGCACTTCAAATTTTAATGGAGAAGAAAAACAGAATTTTGTTGAAGCTGAAAAAGAAAATGGTACAGGAGAAACAGTTTCGTACTATTTTGAATGGAGTCCTTTGGCAGGATAGAGACAATAAAGTGGAAACAGCCGCTGAACTTACTACAGTCACGGTTACAACTCCTACACCGGAGCAAATCAAAGATCTTCTTTTTGCAAATATTTTAGTAAAACATAGCCGTTCCAATACCATCGTAATCACCAAAGGCTCCAGATTAATAGCTGCCGGAGTAGGACAAACTTCGCGTGTTGACGCCTTGGAGCAGGCCATTGATAAAGCAAAAAGATTTGGACTGAGTTTAGAGGGAACAGTGATGGCTTCCGATGCCTTCTTCCCTTTTCCCGATTGTGTTGAAATAGCTCATAAGGCAGGCATCGTAGCTGTGATTCAGCCCGGTGGTTCAAAGAAGGATCAGGATTCAATAGACTATTGTAATAAGAATGGAATCGCTATGGTTTTTACCGGTAACCGTCATTTCCGTCATTGACAATCAATTGTCAGTATCTTGCTCAATTTAATTAATTTATATAACGGTACATCATTATCTTTAACCCTTGAAAGTTCTCTACTGAACTTCCGGGAAACGAAAAAATAAAACAAAATGGGATTGTTTGACTTGCTTACTCAGGAGATCGCAATTGACCTGGGAACTGCCAATACTTTAATCATTGCCAATGATAAAGTGGTGGTAGATGAACCTTCAATAGTTGCTATTGATCGCACCACCGGTCGCGTGTTGGCTGTTGGTAAGCAGGCCATGATGATGCATGGAAAAACGCATGAGAATATCAAAACCATTCGCCCCTTGAAAGATGGAGTGATCGCCGATTTTGATGCTGCAGAACACATGATCCGTGGAATGATTAAGATGATCAATCCCGGAAAACGCCTCTTTTCTCCCTCCCTCAAAATGGTGATTTGTATACCATCCGGAATTACAGAAGTGGAAAAACGTGCCGTTCGCGATTCAGCCGAACATGCAGGTGGCAAGGAAGTATACCTCATTCATGAACCCATGGCTGCTGCAATAGGAATCGGCATTGACGTGGAAGAACCAATGGGTAACATGATTATTGATATTGGAGGTGGTACCAGCGAAATTGCAGTTATTGCACTTGGTGGTATCGTTTGCGATCAATCTATTCGTGTAGCCGGTGATGGCTTTACTACCGATATTTGGGATTATATGCGCCGTCAGCACAATATCATTATTGGAGAACGCTCTGCAGAGAGAATTAAAAT
>JBBQVM010000185.1:0-6802 GCA_038211525.1 Bacteroidia bacterium | reverse complement strand
TGACGAACACCACCATATTGCTTATTGCCAACTATTTTTTTAGCGAACTGCACCGGTATTCGGCGGGTTCCCTGAACCAGCAGGATCACTGCGGCAACAACGGCAAAGAGCGCCACTATTTCCACAAGAAACACCACCAATCCACCACCTTCGTTCAAACGAGACATAAATTCATCCTTAAGAGCAGCAGGGAGACGAGCAATGATACCGATCATGATAAGCAGAGAAATACCGTTACCAATTCCTTTTTCAGTGATACGCTCACCTAACCACATCACGAACAATGTTCCTGCGGTAAGGATTAAAATAGAGGTGATCCAAAACATGGTACCATCCATAATGATCGCTGCCGGAGCCTGAGCTCTTAGGTTAACAATATATCCCGGAGCTTGTCCCAGGGTTACAATTACGGTAAGCCAGCGGGTGATCTGATTCAGTTTTTTACGACCGCTTTCCCCCTCTTTCTGCAACTTCTGGAAATATGGAACAGCAATACCAAGGAGCTGCACCACGATAGAAGCCGAGATGTAAGGCATGATACCTAATGCAAAAATGGATGCCTGTGAAAAAGCTCCACCGGCAAACATATCAATCAATCCAAGAATACCACCTTCCGACTGGGCATGTAAACTAGCCAGTCCTGAAGGATCCACACCTGGAAGCACAATATGGGCTCCCAATCTGTAGATAACAATAAATCCCAAAGTGTTCAGGATTCTTGCTTTCAGATCTTCGATCTTAAAGATATTACGGATTGTATTTATTAAATTCTTCATTTACCAGTTGCTGTAGTTGTTCCACCCATTGATTCAATTGCCGATTTAGCGGTGTCTGAGAAAGCGTGAGCCGTAACATTCACTTTAGATTTCAATTCTCCTCTTCCGAGAATTTTAACCCGATCACGTTTTGATGCAAGTCCATGACCTACAAAAATTTCGTGAGTAATCTCGGTGATGCCGTGTTTATCGACAAGACCCTGAAGGATATCCAGGTTAACACCGTTATATTCGATCCTGTTAAGGCTTTTGAAACCAAATTTAGGAACACGTCTTTGAAGTGGCATCTGGCCTCCTTCAAAACCTGCTTTAGAGCTATAACCTGATCTTGACTGGGCACCTTTGTGACCTCTTGTGGAGGTACCACCACGTCCGGAACCTTGTCCACGACCGATTCTCTTTCTCGACTTTATCGATCCTTTGGCAGGCTTTAAATTGTTAAGATTCATTTTAACGAAAGTCTTATATTATTTTAAATTCTAATTAACCTTTTTTCTCAACTTTAACCAGGTGTTGCACCTTGTGTACCATCCCAAGGATGGCAGGGTTATCGTCTTTTTCCACTGAATGGTTCATTTTGTTGATACCTAATGCCTTCAGTGTTCTTTTTTGATCGGCGGGTCTGTCGATACCGCTTCTGATTTGTGTAATGATAATTTTTCCCATATTCTGATCGGAATTTCTTCCGGGATGTATTTAAACTATATTTTTAAATAAAGTCCGTAAAGTATTGATTAACCTTCAAATATTTTTTGCATCGCAACGCCTCTTTGTTGAGAAACGCCAATTGCATCACGCATTTGCACGAGGGCATCGATAGTAGCTTTAACCACGTTATGAGGGTTAGAAGAGCCTTTCGATTTTGCGAGAACATCGGTAATACCAACACTCTCCAACACGGCACGCATGGCACCACCTGCAATCACTCCTGTTCCCGGAGCAGCTGGTTTAAGGAGGACTAATGCGCCACCAAATTTCCCAATTTGCTCATGCGGAACGGTCCCTTTCGCTATTGAAACCTTAACCAGATTTTTCTTAGCATCATCAACACCTTTAGTTACTGCATCAGTTACCTCTTTTGCTTTACCAAGACCATATCCTACCACTCCTTTTTCATCACCCACTACAACAATTGCAGAGAATGTGAAAGCACGACCCCCTTTAGTAACCTTGGTTACCCTGTTTATAGCAACGAGTCTATCTTTTAACTCGATTTCACTGGTCTTTACTCTTTTTGAATTTGATACCGACATAGCTGTTTTAGAATTTTAATCCTGCATTTCTTGCTCCTTCAGCAAGTGATTTAACACGGCCATGGTAAAGGTAACCACCACGGTCAAAAACTACCTCGGTGAGGCCGGCAGCAAGGGCTCTTTCGCCCAATACTTTACCTACCATAGAGGCTTCAGCAACCTTATTATTTTTTTCATCGCCAAGAATTTTTTCGCGTGAAGAAGCTGCGATAATTGTGCTACCACTAATATCATCTATTAGCTGAGCATAAATCTGCTTATTACTTCTAAACACCGACAAACGTGGGCGGGTAGCTGTTCCGGTTACAATCCTGCGGATTCTTTTACGGATACTCGTTCTTCTTAATACTTTTGTGGATTCCATTGAATCTAATTATTTTTTAGCTGCTGACTTACCAGCTTTACGTCTTAATACTTCACCTACGAACTTAATACCTTTTCCTTTGTAAGGCTCAGGAACCCTTAAGGAGCGGATTTTAGCCGCAACTTGTCCCAACAATTGCTTGTCGAAACTTTCAAGGGTAATAATTGGGTTAGAACCTCTATCCTGGCGGGTAGCTGCCTTAATTTCGCTAGGCAATTCAAACACCACGTGGTGAGAATATCCCAGAACCAAATCAAGTACCTGACCTTGAACGCCGGCACGATAACCAACACCTACTAATTCTTGTTCTACTTTATATCCGGTGGTTACACCAACGATCATGTTAGCAATTAACGAACGATAAAGTCCGTGCAATGCCTTATGTCTTTTTTGTTCTGTAGCTCTTTCAACAATCACTTCAGTGCCTTCTACCTTAGCAGTTACACCATCTTGAAGATGTTGTTCAAGGGTACCTTTAGGGCCCTTCACCGTAACCTTAGAAGGCTTACAGTCGATGGTCACTCCGGCAGGCACCGGTATTGGTAATTTTCCTATGCGGGACATATTATAACCTTTATTATTTGATTAATAAACTAAACATAAAACTTCACCCCCGATATTATTTCTACGGGCTTCTTTGTCGGTCATCATTCCTTGTGAAGTTGAAACGATAGCGATACCGAGACCATTCAGGATTCTAGGAAGGTCATCAGAACCTTTATATTTACGAAGACCTGGCTTACTAACTCTCTCAATTTTTTTGATAGCAGAAAGTTTGGTAACCGGATTATATTTAAGAGCGATCTTAATATTTCCCTGATTATTTTCAGTTTCTTCGAATTTGTAATTCAGAATATACCCTTTATCAAAAAGGATCTTAGTAATTTCTTTTTTGATATTAGATGCAGGAACCTCCACAATTCTGTGGTTTGCCTTCATTGCGTTACGCAAACGGGTCAGGTAATCTGCTATTGGATCTGTCATTGTATTGTTGTATTTCTTAGTTCTATTTTTTGAATTACCAGCTTGATTTTGTTACACCTGCAATTTTACCTTCCAGGGCCATTTTGCGGAACAACACTCTGGAGATTCCAAACTGACGCATGTAACCACGAGGACGACCTGTTAGCAGGCAACGGTTATGTAAACGAACGGGTGAAGCGTTTTTAGGAAGTTTGCTTAATCCGATATAATCACCTGCTTCCTTCAAGGCTGCACGTCTTTCAGCATATTTAGCTACCACTTTAGCACGTTTGCGCTCTCTGGCTTTTACTGATTCTTTTGCCATTTATATTAATTAGTTTTAAACGGAATACCAAATTCTTTTAATAGGTGGAATGCCTCATCATCGGTACCTGCGGAGGTCACGAAAGTGATGTCCATACCGGTGATTTTATTCACCTTGTCAATATCGATTTCAGGGAAAATAATTTGCTCAGTAACACCAAGCGTATAATTTCCTCTGCCATCGAATCCTTTATTATTCACTCCTTTGAAATCGCGGATCCTTGGAAGGGCCACAGCGATCAAACGGTCGAGGAATTCGAACATCATTTCATCGCGAAGTGTTACTCTCACTCCGATATTCACATCCTTACGGAGTTTGAAGTTCGAGATATCCTTTTTTGATTTTGTTGGAACTGCTTTCTGACCGGTAATGTTCGACATTTCGTTCAGGGCATACTCCACCAATTTTTTATCGGTAACAGCGTCACCAACACCTTGGTTCAAACAGATTTTCAACAATCTTGGAACCTGCATTGGGCTCTTATAGGAGAACCTTTCTTTCAGGTTTTTAACGATCTCCTTCTTATACTTTTCTTTTAGTCTGGGTGTCTGAGACATTATTTAATTACCTCCCCTGATTTTTTAGCGTAACGCACTAATTTATTTTCAACTGTTTTGCGACCCACTCTGGTTGTTTTACCGGACGCGGGATCCACCAGCATCACATTTGAAATGTGAATAGCGGCTTCTTGCTTCACAATACCACCCTGGGTATTTTGAGCATTTGGTTTGGTGTGTTTAGAAACCAGGTTAACACGTTCAACGATCACTTTACGATCGGTAAGATTAACTTCCAGGACCTTGCCCTGCTGACCTTTACTTTCACCTGTGATTACCTTTACGGTATCACCTTTTTTGATTTTCAGCTTAGGCTGAGAATTTTTGCTTCTTTCCATTATAGAACCTCCGGTGCTAACGATACAATTTTCATATACTGCTTTTCACGAAGCTCTCTGGCAACAGGTCCGAAAATACGGGTTCCCCTGAGTTCATCGTTAGCAGTGAGCAGCACCACTGCGTTATCATCAAAACGGATATAAGAACCATCGTTTCTTCTAACTTCTTTGCTTACCCTCACCACAACGGCTTTGGATACGGTTCCTTTTTTAATGTTGCCTGCGGGAATCGCATGCTTCACTGTTACTACTATTTTATCTCCCAAAGAGGCATATCTTTTCTTAGTACCTCCCAGCACACGGATACAAAGCACTTCTTTGGCGCCACTGTTATCCGCTACGGTCAATCTGGATTCCTGCTGGATCATTGTCTTATCTGTTGTTCTTTGTTAGTAACCTGTTATTTTGCTTTTTCAAGTATTTCTACCAGTCTCCAGCGCTTATTTTTACTGATTGGCCGGGTTTCCATGATACGAACTTTATCACCCACTCCACAGGTATTCTCCTGATCGTGCGCCATAAATTTCACGGTTTTACTGATGAATTTACCATAGATAGGGTGTTTCACTTTACGTTCCACAGCTACCACAATAGATTGTTGCATCTTATTGCTGGTAACGATCCCTGTTTTCTCTTTTCGGAGAGCTCTTTCTTCAGACATGTTATATTATTTCTTTGATTCAGATGATGAAGCCATAAGGCGTTTCTTGTATTCAGTCTCTAACCTTGCAATCAGGCGACGTGAAGCCCTGATTTTTAACGGGTTCTCAATTGGAGAAACCGTATGGCTCATCTTCAATTTGGTATAGATTCCACGCTCTTCGGCAATCCTTTCGCGGACTTCCTCAGTGGTAAGATCTCTAACTATATCCTGTTTCATTTTCTTATTGAATGAGTAATGTAATGATTAATGTTTTTTAATTTTCCTGGTAATCGCGTCTTACAATAAAGCGAGTGATAACAGGCAATTTTTGAGCAGCTAAGCGAAGTGCTTCTTTAGCGGTTGCTAATGGCACGCCATCTGCTTCAAAAAGGATTCTTCCCGGTTTCACTACTGCCACCCAATATTCAGGGGCACCCTTACCTTTTCCCATCCTTACTTCGGCTGGTTTTTTAGTAATCGGCTTATCAGGAAATACACGAATCCATATTTGTCCTTCACGTTTCATGAAACGAGTAACAGCAACACGGGCAGCTTCTAACTGACGAGAGGTAACCCAGGCTGTTTCCAACGATTTCAATCCGAATGATCCGAAGGCAACTTCAGCACCACGGGTAGCTTTACCCTTGGCCTTCATCTTATGCTGTTTTCGGAATTTCGTCTTCTTCGGCTGTAACATTGTATTATTTTATGATTAAATTCTTCTGAATAATAAATTATTTATTTCCTCTGCCTCTTTTCGGGTTATCTCTGCGATCCCCTTTTCTATCTGGAGGACCACCACCCTGAGGGCCTTTGCTCTTCGACTGGCTGGCCATTCCTACATTAGGAGAAAGGTCACGTTTTCCAAATACTTCACCTTTACAGATCCATACTTTAACACCTATTTTTCCGTACGTTGTTTGAGCCTCAGCGATAGCGAAATCGATATCAGCACGGAAGGTATGCAATGGAATACGTCCCTCTTTATATTGTTCAGAACGTGCCATTTCAGCACCACCTAAACGACCGGAAACCATTGCTTTGATACCATCGGCACCCATTCTCATGGTTGCAGCAACTGAGGTTTTAACGGCACGACGGAAGGAAATCCTTGCTTCGAGCTGACGGGCGATACTTTCAGCAACTAATTGTGCATCGAGTTCGGGTCTTTTTATTTCAAAGATGTTAATCTGAACATCCTTCTTAGTTAATTTTTTTAATTCTTCTTTGATACGATCCACTTCTGTTCCACCTTTTCCGATAACGATACCCGGACGGGCAGTATTGATGGTAACTGTGATCAATTTCAGAGTACGCTCGATAATGATTTTAGAAACACCACCTTTTGCGAGACGAGCCATCAGATAATTTCTGATTTTTTCATCTTCAACAAGTTTATCAGCGTAATTTCTTCCACCATACCAGTTGGAATCCCATCCCCTGATGATACCTAAACGATTACCGATTGGATGCGCCTTTTGTCCCATTCTTTAGTTGACTATTAATTATTAATTTGCTGCTGTTGTTTCGGCCTGTACTGCAGATTTGCTAGCCAGGATTAAGGTAATATGATTAGAACGTTT
>JBBQVM010000184.1:0-6831 GCA_038211525.1 Bacteroidia bacterium | reverse complement strand
AATGGTAGAAATGCGTATAGGTCGGTTGTTTCTATTATAAATTTTAAGTTGTTTGGTGGTTGATCCGAGGGTTGAAAATACGGTATCAAACATAACAGTATCGGTTGAAAACTCAAGTTTGACTGATGAATCGGTCAATATGTTGTCTTTTTTACACGAAGACCAACCTACAATACATAGGAAAGAAACAGAAAACAGAGCCAGGTATCTCATAGAATGAATAAGTGGGACAAAGATAAATACTACATAAGAACACAAGTTAATTTCTTTTATTGTGCTTTAGGTTTGATTTTCAATGCTATAGAGTTTATTAAAGATAATATGAAAGAAAAACAAAGTTAAATTTTGACTTTTAATCTGTTTGGCTTATCTTTGCACTCCGTTTTGAAAATCAGAGTTATGAAAAAGGATTTACACCCAAAAAATTACAGAATGGTCGTATTCAAGGATATCTCTTGCGACTATTCATTTATAAGCCGTTCAACTGTTGAAACAAAGGATACAGTAGTTTGGGAAGATGGAAAAGAATATCCATTAATCAAATTGGAAATCTCTCACATGTCGCACCCATTTTACACCGGCAAAATGAAGTTGGTGGATACAGCAGGACGTGTTGATAAATTCCGCAACCGTTACAAAAAGCGTACTGAACAAAACGAAAGTTCTGAAAATTAATTTTCGGTAGGAGATTCAGTAAAAAAATATTAAGGTCCCTTCCGGGACTTTTTTTTTAGACATTTCTTTTTGAATTTAGAGCACTAAAGTTAAGTCGATCGTCAATGACCAACACCGTTTTATTTGATTTTAACAGAAAAGCTCTGCTTCCATTCACTTTTACACGACCTGTTGCCGACATCAGAATTGGGATTCTCACTAACAGACAGCATTGGGAATTTTACCTTGAAACACAAACTTCCTCTTTTACTGAGGACTACTTGGTAAAAAAATTTCCTGCATGGAAAGAAACCGAAAATTTGTTTATCAACGGTGCTGTAATACCAAATGAAGAATTGGTAGAGGCAACACGTTCGTTAAAACTAGGACAGCGTTTGGTAGCTAAAGGTATTCCCTTGACTGCTTTCGCTGAAGGTTGGCCCGACCCCACTTCTCCTTATGGGAAATTCAGAGACATCGAATTTATTTCTAAGTTTTCAATCATCAATCACAACTGGGATATTTTCACACTGGCCGACACCGTTATACGTGAACAATTTAAACTAATTACTGCCGGTAGAAAGTCTGCACCAATTAGCAATACTAATAAAATTATCGCTCCTGAAAATATTTTTATTGAAGCCGGTGCGGTCGTAGAATGTGCTATTATTAATGCTTCTACCGGTCCTGTTTACATTGGCAAACATTCAGAAATTATGGAGGGTTCCTTAATTCGCGGTCCATTTGCATTAGGCGACCATGCTACCATTAAAATGGGAGCTAAAATTTATGGCGCCACCACAATAGGTCCTCATTGTAAAGTTGGTGGCGAAGTCAGCAATTCGGTTATTTTTGGGTTTTCGAATAAAGCTCATGATGGCTTTCTTGGAAATTCGGTAATTGGAGAATGGTGCAATCTGGGTGCTGACACCAACAATTCCAACCTTAAAAATAATTATTCTGATGTAACAGTTCATAGTTACGCTACCCACAAAATGGAAAATACAGGATTGAAATTTTGCGGATTATTTATGGGAGATCATTCCAAAGCCGGTATAAATACCATGTTTAATACTGGCACTTTAGTTGGGGTAAGCTCAAATATTTTCGGTTCAGGATTTCCGCCCAAGTTTATTCCTTCCTTTTCTTGGGGAGGTTTTGAAAATGCTCCACAATTTAAATTTGAAAAGGCTTGCG
Source organism: Bacteroidia bacterium (assembly GCA_038211525.1). Lineage (GTDB taxonomy): Bacteria > Bacteroidota > Bacteroidia > AKYH767-A > OLB10 > JADKJB01. Next base: position 4,980 of record JBBQVM010000184.1, on the reverse strand, counting down.
AGCTAGCTAAACAGGTTTTTAAAAGAAGGAATTTAGAATTTGACTTAACGGAAGAACAAATCCTGAAAACTGTCTTTGATATGACAGAAAGTGCCACTAATAAATAAATTAAAAAACTATCTATTTTTCTTGTTAATAACTGAATACCAATAAATTATAACTCAAAACCGTTACCCAACAAAGTTTGCCTTCGCTTTGGCATATCAATTGACTTTAGGGTACTTCTCCTTATTTAACTGTCATTTTAGTTTATTACTGACAAAATGACCAAATTTTAACTAAACATGTTTGATAATAATAATATAGGTAACATACTTGGGTTTTCACGATTGACCGACGATGAGCCGGATTTAATTCCTTTACTCTCTGCTGAAGACGAAGAGCAGATGAATTCAGAAAAAATTCCTGATGTTCTCGCAATTTTACCTTTAAGGAATACTGTTTTATTTCCTGGAGTAGTTATTCCTATAACAGTTGGTCGCGACAAGTCGATTCGTTTGATACAGGATGCTTATAAAAGTGACAAAATCATTGGAGTTGTAGCTCAAAAAGACAGCTCTATTGAAGATCCTCAAGTTGAAGATTTGCACCAAGTAGGAACTGTTGCTACCATTATTAAAATGTTAAGAATGCCGGATGGAAACACTACTGTTATCATTCAAGGTAAACGGCGATTTAAAATTAATGAGGTAAATACCACTGATCCTTATCTTAAAGCCACCATCACTCCTATTTCCGATAAGAAAAAAGCATTCAACGAGAAAGAATTTGTAGCACTGATTGATTCTCTGCGCGACTTATCGTTACAAATAATAACTGCTTCACCCAACATTCCAAGTGAAGCTTCCTTTGCAATTAAAAATATTGAAAGCCCTTCGTTTCTTATCAATTTCATATCCTCTAATATGAATGCCGATGTTTCCAAAAAACAGGAATTGTTGGAAATGATTGATCTGAAAGTAAGAGCAACGAAGGTTCTTGAACATCTTACCCAGGAGTTACAGATGCTGGAACTCAAAAATCAGATTCAATCAAAAGTTAAAATTGATATTGACAAGCAGCAGCGTGAATATTTTTTAAATCAACAGCTAAAAACCATACAGGAGGAGCTCGGGGGTAATTCACAAGATCAGGAAATAAGCAGTTTAAGAGAAAGAGCTGCTGCAAAAAAATGGTCGAAAGAGGTAAATGCCGTTTTTGAAAAAGAACTCGAACGGTTACAAAGAATCAATCCTGCTGCAGCAGAATATTCAGTCACTTTAAATTACCTTGAATTACTTTTAGAATTACCGTGGGATGAATATACCAAAGATAATTTTGATCTAAAGAGAGCCGAAAAAATTCTGGATGCTGATCATTATGGTTTGGATAAAGTAAAAAATCGTATTCTAGAATATCTTGCAGTTTTAAAATTAAAAGGGAATCTCAAGTCACCAATCATGTGCTTGTACGGTCCTCCCGGAGTAGGAAAAACTTCCTTAGGGAAATCTGTTGCTAAGGCACTCGGAAGAAAATATGTACGCATGTCGTTAGGAGGATTACGTGACGAAGCAGAAATAAGAGGGCACCGTAAAACTTATATTGGTGCCATGCCTGGAAGGGTAATTCAAAATTTAAAAAAAGCTAAGTCAGGCAATCCCGTTTTTGTTCTTGATGAGGTTGATAAACTTTCTTCCGATTTTCATGGTGACCCTTCTAGCGCATTGCTGGAGGTGCTTGATCCGGAGCAAAACACTACTTTCTACGACAACTACGTAGAAATAGAATACGATTTATCGAAAGTTTTATTTATCGCAACAGCCAATTCATTAAGTTCGATTCAACCTGCCTTACGTGACCGTATGGAAATTATTGAAATCACGGGGTATACTGTTGAAGAAAAAATTCAAATTGCGGTTAAACATCTTATCCCAAAACAACTGGAAGCTCATGGATTGAAACGTGGACAAGTGGTGTTGTCGGAGAAAATTATTGAAAGGCTTATTGAGGATTACACCAGTGAATCAGGTGTTAGAACCCTCGAAAAACAAATTGCCGCAGTAATACGATCGACTGCGAAATCGGTAGCAACTAATGAAAAATACAATCCCAAAATTAGACCTGATCAACTCAGCAAAATACTTGGGGCTCCTATCTTTCAAAAAGAAAAATCAATTGACAATAATGTTGCAGGAGTAGTAACGGGACTTGCCTGGACACCGGTTGGAGGAGACATTTTATTTATTGAAACTTCAATTAACAAAGGCAAAGGGAAACTGGCATTAACGGGTAACCTTGGTGAAGTCATGAAAGAATCGGCAGTTATTGCACTCGCTTACATGAAAGCCCATGCCGATGAATTAAGCATCGACCCAAGAGTGTTCGACCATTACGACATTCACATACATGTTCCGGAAGGAGCTACACCAAAAGATGGACCTTCCGCAGGTATTACCATGTTAACTTCATTAACATCAGCCTTTACTCAACGTAAAGTTAGAAAGAAACTTGCAATGACCGGTGAAATCACCTTACGTGGAAAAGTATTACCTGTAGGTGGAATTAAAGAAAAAATTCTTGCAGCAAAACGAGCCGGTATTTCTGACATTATTCTCTCTGCCGACAATTTTAAAGATATTGAAGAGATAAAACCGCATTATTTGGTAGGACTTAACTTCCATTATGTGAAAGAGATGATAGATGTAATAAAGATTGCATTATTAAACGAAAAAGTTAAAAAGCCTATAAAATTTAATATTCCGGCAGAGATCGAATTAAATAAGAAATAAAAATAATTTTCAAATTTTACTGATAAAAAAGAAGGCTCCCATATTGAGAGCCTTCTTTTTTATATTTTATCTTAAGAGGTTATTTCAAAACGTATGATGTTGCACCACTTAGGTTACCATCTATATATATTTCGATTACATAAGTACCCGGAGAAAAAACTCTATCAGCTTCTTCCCAATGCAAGCAAAGGTCTTGTTTTGATGCATCATAGGTCATTTTTATGGAGGAGGTAAATTGTACTTCTTCTCCTGAATTAGCCATTTTGAAAGTATTAGAACCTTCAGATCTGGCTCCCATTGTTTTTCCACCCGGCTCCACAATCCTCAAATAAACATCTCTTTCACCTGCCTTAGCAATCTTATTATCAAGAACCGAGAAACAAACTTCCATTTTATTAGTTCTTTTAGCCATAGCAGTTTCTACAAACTTACTATTGCCTCGCTTTTTATATGTTTTTACTTTCATGTACTCCGATTTCAAAACTGAAGCCTGGTTAACGGTACTCTCCAGATTTTTAGATAAATTCTCAACCGTACTTGTAAGTTCTTCTTTATCCTTTTTCAATTGCTCATTTTCAACCAGAAGCTTATCAATTTTATCAAGATATTCATCACGTAAGGTCTTCAGTTCCGCCAATTCAGCTTTTAGTTTTTTATTCAGAGATGCTGAATTTTTCTCATTTTTAAGAAGTTTTTCAATTCTGGCTTTTTGAGAATCAATGTTTGTATTGGCTTCTGCCAGAAGGCTGTCGAGGCGCTCATTGATACCTTTATATTGATTTAGTTCCTGGTAGGTTTCTCCAAGTTCCTTTTCAATATCCATTTTTGCAGATACAAGGCTATCATTTTTTACCTCATAACTTTCAACAACTGAGTTATTATTTTGCCATTGGTAAATGTTAAAAATTCCGGAAATGGCTAATAAGATAATCCAGATTGCTTTTTTATCTCCTTTTTTCTCAGGAGCAGTATTGGGTTTTGTTTCCATTAAATTGGGTTTTTATATAATTTGGTTTTGGGTAATTGAATTAATTATAAATTTAACAGCAAAATTATATTGATTCGAAAGATGGTTAACTACCAGAATACAATACTTATAAACAATCCAGTTCACAATTCACTGTATCGCGGAAAAGGTGTAGAACGTTGGCTGGAGAAATCGGATTTAAGGTATTTGTAATAGCCGGTGATAGCAATCATAGCAGCATTATCAGTACAATACTCGAAAGGTGGAATGAAACGAATCCAATCTTTTTTTTGCTCAAGCGCTTCGCGAAGACCACTGTTCGCCGCCACTCCCCCGGCCAGGGCCACACTGCGAATCCCTGTTTGCTCAACGGCCATTGTTAATCTAGTCATTAGGGCGCTCACAATAGTATGCTGAACAGAAGCACATAAATCGGGTAAATTTGTCGTTATAAAATCCGGTTGATGTGCAATTTGCTTCTCAACAAAATATTTTACAGAGGTCTTGAGTCCACTGAAGCTAAAATCAAGTCCCGGTGCATGAGGCTGTGGGAATTTATAGGCTTCAGGGTTACCTTTAAGGGAAAGTTGGTCAATTAAGGGACCGCCGGGGTAGGGCAAGCCAAATAGTTTTGCGATTTTATCAAAGGCTTCACCGGCAGCATCATCAATTGTTTGGCCCAATAACTCAAACTCAAAGTAATCATTAACCCTGTTTATCATGGTATGTCCTCCTGAAACCGTCAAACAAAGAAAAGGGAAGTTAGGATGAGACTGCTGTTTACCTGGTTGTTTTGCAAAGTGCGCCAAGATATGGCCTTGCATATGATTCACTTCAATAAGTGGTATGTTAAGTCCTAAAGCAAGAGATTTGGCAAAAGAGGAACCCACTAAAAGTGCTCCCATGAGCCCCGGACCATTGGTAAAGGCCACTGCATCAAGGTCTTTTTTGTTTACTTTTGCTTGGTGAAGCGCCTCATCCACAACCGGTATAATATTTTGTTGATGGGCCCGCGATGCAAGCTCAGGAACCACTCCTCCATAAGCCTCATGAACCTTCTGTCCGGCAATTACATTGGCAAGAATCTTGTCATCGCTGCTCACCGCTGCGGAAGTATCATCACAGGAAGACTCTATTCCAAGAATAATTATCGGTTTACTCAATGTTCATATAGTATTTCAGTGCAAAATTACGTTAAACCAGTTAGAACTTCATTATTCAACCCTTACTAAAATCAGAAAGTTT
>JBBQVM010000183.1:0-6889 GCA_038211525.1 Bacteroidia bacterium | reverse complement strand
CGAAAAGCGGCTCATGACTAAACAAAAAAAATTAGCGCTCAAACGAAATGGTTTGGCGCTAATTTTTTTTGTTTAGTCAGTCCTTCGGACTGCAGACCAGTTTTAATTGGCGGAGAGTTAGGGATTCGAACCCCAGGAGGCTTTAACACCTCAACAGTTTTCAAGACCGCCGCAAACGTCCGCTCCGCCAACTCACCGGCGCGTAATTAGAATTTAATTTTCATCCCGCACTAAATATTTTAAAAAAAATGGTGAGAATTTATGGTGGTAGAAATGTTGCGTCCGAGGCAGGTGTTTATTGACTAAATAAACTACTCAACTAACTGATTAAATACCTCTTACAGTTATATTTAGGCATCCTGCTTCCTGCCAAAGGAATTACTTTTTATGCCTATAAAAGCAAGCTCCTATTACCTAAAACTAAGTTTCCATTTCAATTGAATCTCAAATTAAGTTGAAATGCCTTTGAACAAATGCTTTTTCAAGTGCAAATTTAGGTTTAAAACCTATTTCATTATCTCAAAATATGACACTATCATGTCAATGAAATACACCTAAAAATGTGTATCTTAGCATTCTAAAAATAATTCCAATGAAAAGGCACCCTTATCTCTTAGTTGTGTTGTTGCTGATTACTTTCGCTCCTGCTGATGCTAAAAATTTTCAGGCGCTCTTCTCCTACAAAACCTTTTATTCACCCGAAAGCGGTCCTTTTATCGAAACTTATCTGTCGGTGAATGCCGGCTCGGTGATGTATAGCTTAACTAAAAATGGAACGTATCAGGGCACACTTCAAATTGAGGTGAAATATAGTAATGCGAGTGGTATTAAACACAGCGACAAATACAATTTATTGAGTCCGGAGGTGAAGGACACCGCTAACATTAAATTCAGTTTTCTCGATCAGCAACGGATTCAGTTGCCGAATGGTGAATATAAACTGGAAATGACTATCACCGACAAAAATTTGCCGGATAAACCTTATAATCTGAGTCAGATGGTTAAGTTGGAATATTATAATAATATTGCCGCTGTTTCTGATATTGAATTCCTGGATTCGTTTTCTAAATCGGAGACGGCATCAATGCTTACCAAAAGTGGTTACGATTTGGTACCTTTTGCCGATAATTTTTTCGCCACTCAAGCAACCAGCATTAAGTTTTATGCTGAAATTTATAATACCGATAAAATTCTTGGTGCCGCTCCTTATCTTGTTTCTTACTACATTGAGTCGGCTGAATCTAAAAAGGCGGTAGAGAGCTTACAGGGTTTTAGTCGACAGAATCCGGAGAAAGTCAACGGTATTCTCAGGGAAATCCCTATCGCAACCCTTCCTTCAGGCAACTATAATCTGGTGGTAGAAGTAAAAAATCAACAGAATGAAGTAATAGCTGTTAACTCTGTTTTTTTTCAACGCAGTAATGTAGTGGAAATGGCCGATGATGCCACCTTCCGCGACCGCGATATCACCAATACTTTCGCTAGTTTTATTACTAATAAAGATTCACTTATTGAATACATCAGTTGTTTGCAGCCTATCGCTAACCCATTGGAACAAACTTTCCTCAACAACCAGCTAAAATTAGCCGATGTGAGTATGATGCAAAGGTTTTTTTACGATTTTTGGGTGAATAGAAGTCCAATTAACCCGGAGCAAACCTGGAGAACTTATTATACCGAGGTAATTAAAGTAAAGCAGGAGTTTGGAACCAGAATTATACCCGGATATGCCACCGAAAGAGGAAGGGTTTACTTGAAGTATGGCAGTCCAAATACCCGCAGTAAAAATTATACCGAGCCAAGCGCCTATCCCTATGAAATTTGGCACTACTACAGGCTGGACAATCAAACCAATCGCAAATTCGTTTTCTATAACCCCGATTTGGTGACGAATGATTTCATTTTACTCCATTCTGATGCTAAGGGGGAACCCTATAACAATCAATGGGAAATGGTGCTTCACAAACGTGATACCCAAACAAACGATTTCGATCAGGAAAAGAAGGGTGCTGATTATTATGGCAATAAAGCCGATGAAAATTTTGCAATGCCTAAGTAGCTTGAATGGTGATTTCAGTGTTGTTGCAACGGAATTAATCAATCTTTAATGCTATTTTTGCGGACTTAAACTGCTACCTGCTCCTTTGAAGTCCGCTATTGTAATCCTGAACTGGAACGGCCGAAAATTATTGGAAGAATTTCTTCCCGGAGTAATCAGCCACAGTGCCGGTATTGCAAGTGTGGTGGTTGCCGACAACGCATCCACCGACGATTCTATTAATTTTATAAAGAGCAATTATCCTGAAGTTCAACTAATTGTTCATCCTACCAACGAGGGATTTGCAAGGGGCTATAACACAGCATTGAAACAAGTAAATGCTGAATATTTTTTATTGCTCAATTCAGATGTGGAAGTAACAGCAGGTTGGCTGCAACCACTCATCCAGCACCTCGACCTGCATCCAAATACGGCAGTTTGTCAGCCAAAATTACTCTGGTACCACCACCGAAGTCAGTTTGAATATGCAGGAGCGTGTGGTGGCTTTATTGATCGAATGGGGTATCCCTTCTGTCGGGGCAGGATGTTTAATACATTGGAAGAGGATCATTCGCAATACAACAACGCTATTCCTATTTTCTGGGCTTCGGGTGCTTGCCAGCTAGTGCGCTCAAAGGTATTTTTTGAAGCAGGCGGATTCGATTCTATTTTTTTCGCGCACATGGAGGAGATCGATTTATGTTGGAGGATCAAAAATATGGGATATGACATAATGTGTCTCCCTTCCTCTACTGTATTCCATATGGGTGGAGCTACGTTACCAAAAAATAATTCGCGCAAGACGTATTTGAACTTCAGGAATAACCTTTCCATGTTGTATAAAAATCTTCCTACATCAAAATTATTTCCGGTAATTTTTATCAGGCTGTTGTTGGATGGAGTTGCCGGATTTAAGTTTTTGCTCGAAGGCGGTCCTGCCGATTGCCTTGCGGTGTTTCGCGCCCATTGGCGATTCTATGCATTGGTGCTGGGAGGGAAATTGAAACGATCCTCAAGTGTGAACCCTCATTTGCACCCTACTATTTACACCGGTTCGGTGGTGTGGGACTATTACATACTTAAAAAACAAAAATTCACCGACCTGGATTTTCATCCGGGCCAACCGAAATAAAATGAAAATTATTTGTGTAGGTAGAAATTATGCGGAACATGCAAAGGAACTCAACAATCCGGTGAATGATAGTCCTGTTATTTTTTTGAAACCTGAAACGGCACAACTACAACGTCGCCAGCCATTTTTTATGCCCGATTTCTCGGATGACATCCATTATGAAGCAGAAATTGTAATAAAGATATGTAAGCTGGGGAAAAATATTGATGAAAAATTTGCTCATAAGTACTATGAAGAGCTAAGTATCGGTATTGATTTTACCGCCCGCGACCTGCAAGCTAATTTAAAATCAAAGGGATTACCTTGGGAACTCGCAAAGGCCTTTGATTCATCGGCACCGGTGGGAGAGTTTATTCCTAAAAGTGATTTTGAATCGGTTCAGGATATTGGTTTTAGCTTAAAAAAGAACGAGGAAATTGTTCAAATAGGAACTACCTCCGATATGATTTTTTCAATCGATAACATCATTTCCTTCGTTTCCCGCTATTTCACCTTAAAAAAAGGAGATCTTATATTTACCGGAACACCAAAGGGCGTGGGTCCGGTGACAAAAGGTGATACTTTAGAAGGATTTATCGGCGATCGGAAGCTGCTTACGGTAAAAGTTCGCTAAAATCAGTTCTTTATAAATTATCAACAGAGTAGGGTTCAAAGAAAAGCTCACCCAATCCCATTTTTTTGTATTTTTATGGAAATATTTGAATGACCTTGCACCTTTTAATGAATACACCTGGTTATATGGTTAAAAAACTTCTTGTTATTCTACTTTTTTGGTTCGCTGCCCTTCCTGCAGATGCTACCCATATTGTAGGTGGTGAGCTCTATTACGCCTACCTGGGAATGAATTCTTCGGGAGTGCCTCAATACCAGATTCGATTAACCGTTTATCGTGATTGCTTTAACGGGGTACCACCTTTTGATGATCCGGCATTCATTGGAATTTGGGATGCGAATAACGTACTCATCACCAATCTGAACATGACGCCCAACGATTCGGCCACTATTCCGCCAATCATCAACTCGCCGTGTTTTATTCCTCCTGCCAACGTATGCTACAGAGTCTGTAATTATTATGCAAACATTAATCTTCCTGTTCGTGTAGGTGGTTACCAACTGGCTTATCAACGCTGTTGCAGAAATCAAACAATACTTAATGTGGTTGCTCCATTAACTGTAGGTGGTACCTTTTACTGTACCATTCCCGGATCACCCATACCCAACAGCAATCCGGTATTCACAGAATTACCTCCTCCTTTTATTTGTGCCGGTTTACCTTTTGTATTTGATCATTCCGCTACTGATGCTGATGGCGATTCGTTAGTATATGAAATATGCACACCCTACGACGGTGCTTCACAAAGTGTACCTGTTATTGATGTCAACTCTGTTGGAACATTTGGCCCTCCATTCAATCAGGTGATTTTTCAAAATCCTTTTAACATAAGTAATCTTTTAGGTGGTTCACCATTATCAATTGATCCACAAACCGGACAATTAACGGCCACCCCCAATACCATAGGGCAATTTGTAATTGGCGTTTGCGTGAATGAATACCGAAATGGATTATTTGTGAGTAAAACGCGAAGAGATTACCAAATAAATGTAGTTGCTTGCCCTTCTCTGGTGGTTGCTGCCCTTCAATCCCCTGTGCTCACGTGTGGCAGCAACACGGTTAATTTTACTAATAATAGCTTCGGTGCTTCTACCTATTTCTGGAACTTCGGCGATCCAACTACATTAGCAGATACCTCTTTACAAATAAATCCCTCCTACACCTATCCTGATACAGGATCTTATTCTGTTACATTAATAGCCTATTCCGCATTCAATGCCGGATGCGCCGATACTACTGTAGGTACTGTAACATTACTTCCGCCCTATTTAGCCGATTTTACTTATGCCTTCAGTCCCTGCTCCTACACTGTTACCTTTAACGATTCTTCTAACTCAATAAGCGGAGTTACATCGCAATGGTCGTGGAATTTTGGCGATGGATCCCCACTAGTGAATACAACCGATCCTTCGCATACCTATAACGGTCCGGGCACCTATACTATTACGTTGCAGGTGGTATCGGCGCGGGGTTGTCGAAAAACATTGACCAAAACTATTGTCATTCCGCCATTCGTTCAGGCCTCTGCAACGGGTACAAATGTTACCTGTACCGGTTTATGCACCGGACAAGCAACTACCAATATTAGTAACGGTACGCCGCCTTTCTCATTTGTCTGGAACGATTCGGCAACTCAAACCACACAAGTAGCAACTTCACTTTGTCCGGGAACGTATATGGTTACCGTTACCGATTCATTAGGGTGTACCACTACTGCAACTGCAACAGTTGGGTCACCCCCTCCAATTGCCACAACCACCTCCTCCACCGATGCCTATTGTGCAGGATTGTGCATTGGGACAGCCAGCGTAGCCTCGAGTGGTGGAACAGGTGTTATATCAGTTTTATGGAGCGATCCTCAGTCGCAAACAGGTTCTACTGCAACAGGATTATGTCCGGGTACTTACATTGCATTGGTTACTGATGTGAATGGTTGCACCGGAACCGATTCCATAACTGTTAATTACTCGAATTTTATTCCACCGTTGGATGCACTTATCTCTGATAGTATTATTTACATTGGAGAAACCATTAATCTTTCAGCAATCACCAGCGGTAATTTTTCCTATTCGTGGACACCTGTGATGGGATTAAACAATGCGAACATACAGAATCCAACAGCAACTCCATCTGTAAACACAACTTATTATGTGGTGATTACTGATGCAAACGGATGCAGTAATTTAGATAGTGTTTCTGTGCAGGTTAAGTTGGTGACATGTGCTGAGCCTGAAATTTATATTCCAACTGCCTTTACTCCTAATGGCGACAATAATAACGATGTAGTTTATGTGAGAGGCAATACGATCAAAGAACTTACCTTTAAAATTTTTGATCGCTGGGGCGAGAAAGTATTTGAGACTAATGATCCTAAAAAAGGATGGGACGGTTATTACAAAGGGAAAATTGCTACACCGGCAGTTTATGTTTATTATATTGAAGCAGTATGTTTTAATAATGAGAAGTTTTTTAAGAAAGGGAATATTACTTTAATACGCTAACCATTGATAACGTTAAACGCATATACGAAAATGAATTCGGCTACGATCAAATGTGCCTTCGTTTTGTTGTTTGCATTTTTGATGGGAACTTCAACCTGCGTGCTTTCGCAGGATATTCATTTCTCACAGTTTGAAGCCAGTCCATTAAATTTGAATCCTGCCTACACAGGTTTGTTTAATGGCGATCTTCGTTTTGTTGCCAATCACCGCCGCCAATGGAAATCGGTCACAACACCCTATAAAACATTTTCAGGTTCGTTTGATATGGCTTTGAACTGTTTGTCCACCTCCAAAAACCATTTTAACGGAGGCATTATTTTAAACAGTGATAAAGCAGGTGATTCAGAATTGGGTTTGTTTCAAGCTGCGCTCTCCTTTTCGGTGATACGTGCAATCGATAGTGAATCAAAGAATTTTTTAAGTGCCGGAATTCAATTAGGCTTTTCACAGCGATCCATTAATTATTCAACACTCACTTTCGATCAACAATATAATGGTGATGTATATGATCCGAACATTTCCAATACTGAGAATTTTGGTGGCGCTAACCATTCTTATGGTGATATAGGTGTCGGTATTGGCTGGTTGTATCGTGCCACCGAGCG
>JBBQVM010000182.1:0-6922 GCA_038211525.1 Bacteroidia bacterium | reverse complement strand
ACAATTAAAATCGAAATATTACCTGTTATCTTTTTTACTTTCATAATACCCGATGATTTATCCATAGGAGGGTGTTGCGAAATTAATACCTTTGTAGTTTGAAAACCACTCTTATCTGAAATTTACCCCCTATAAACACTGAAAATGAGCCTACTAGTTGTTGGAACCGTTGCCTTTGATGCCATTGAAACCCCTTTCGGGAAAACCGATAAAATAATTGGTGGCGCTGCTACTTATGCTTCCCTCGCCGCTTCCTACTTTACCCGCGATATAAATATGGTTTCGGTGGTTGGCGATGATTTTCCTATTGAAACAATAAAGCAATTTAATGATCATGGTATTAGTACCGAAGGTTTGCAGATTAAGAAAGGGGAGAAATCTTTCTTCTGGGCCGGTAAATATCATAACGATATGAATACCCGTGATACCTTAGCAACAGAGTTGAATGTACTCATGAATTTTGATCCCGTTATTCCGGAATCATATCAGAATTGTGAATTTTTGATGTTAGGTAATCTGATGCCTAAAATTCAGATGCAGGTGATTGAGCGAATGAATACCCGTCCAAAATTAGTGGTGATGGATACCATGAATTTCTGGATGGAAACGGCCATGGATGATTTGATGCAGGCAATTAAAATGGTAGATGTTCTGACTATTAATGATGCAGAAGCTCGTCAACTATCAGGAGAATATTCGCTGGTTAAAGCAGCTCAGAAAATATTGAAATTAGGACCTAAATACCTCATCATTAAAAAAGGGGAACATGGTGCGTTATTATTTAACGACGACCAGGTATTTTTTGCACCCGCTCTTCCACTTGAAGATGTGTTTGATCCTACCGGTGCAGGCGATACTTTTGCAGGAGGGTTTATCGGTTTCCTTGCCCGTACTAAAGATATCTCTTTCGAAAACATGAAGCGCGGAATCATTTTTGGCTCCGCTATGGCTTCGTTTTGTGTTGAGAAATTTGGAACCGAACGTATTCTCGATTTGGCACAAGATGAGGTTGATGAAAGAGTTCAGGAGTTTGTTGATCTGGTGCAATTCGATATTACTTTAGTTTAAAAAGGTAGGCTTGCAAGCGAACAGAAATGTTAGTTGTAGCGGAATTGTAAAATGCTGATGTGCGCTAGTCGAAACAGGGAAATAGGTGTTTGGTAATTGTTTTCATATGTACCTTAAACGTTATACGCTATTATTCTTTGCGCTATTTTTTTCTTTGCGGATAAATGCTGCTGATGCAGATAGTACTTTAAGTAAGAAAATAAGAATTTATCCCTTTCCATCATTTGGTTATGCACCCGAAACACGTTGGTATTTTGGTGGAGTGGTCCTTTTTAATATGCGGTTGAATAAGGATACTACATCTCAAACCAGCACGTTTAAAACGGAAGTTAATTTCACGCAAAACAAGCAGGTCGTTATTACCGCTAATTTCGATTTACAACTTTCGAAGAGTAAATACCGACTCCTTGGTGATAATGGTTATTTTAAATTTCCTGAGAATTACTGGGGCATTGGAAACGATACAAAAGAGTCGGCAAAGGTAAATTATGATGCGATGCGTGTTGAGCTGGATAATTCGTTGCTGTTTAAAATAGCTCCTTCCATCTTTGCAGGTATACGGCACCGTTATCATCAAATTGAATTGAAGGAAACACTAGTGGAAACCGATTTACCTGCTGCTGGCGAAGTGATTCATGCTTCCGGAATTGGTCCTCGTTTATTGATTGATGGCAGAGATAATGTTTTGAATGCTACAAAAGGCGTATATTTATCATTCAATCATTTGTGGTTTTTTCACACGATTGGAAGCGATAATATTTTTTCAAGAACAGATGGTGATCTCCGTTTTTACAAAACTATTCATCGCGGAGGTGTACTTGCCTTTCAAGCTATTCTAAGCATCACACAAAAAGAAGCTCCCTTTCGCATGCTTCCATTGCTGGGAAGTGAAAGTAGTATGAGAGGATATTACCAGGGAAGATATCGCGGAGTTGCGTTAGGTGCTATGCAGGCCGAATACCGACTAAAAGTATGGAACTATATAGGAGTTGCGTTTTTTGGTGGAGCCGGAAAGGTTACACCGAACGCTGATGAGCGAAATGTTTTGCATCCAACCTACGGTGGCGGATTGCGAATACGTATCGATAAAAAAGAAAATGTGAACCTCCGTTTTGATTACGCAAAGGGAGATCATTCGGATGGATTTTATGTATCCTTCGGAGAAGCGTTTTAAAAATAAGTACAGTTTGTAGTGTGCTATTTTACTCGGCACATTAACTTTTCAACTATCCGGCTTTTATAAGGCGATTTACTTCAGCCCAGTTCACCAGGTTCCAGAAGGCGGCGACGTAATCGGCACGCTTGTTTTGATACTTGAGGTAGTAGGCGTGTTCCCAAACATCTAAACAAAGCACGGGTGTTCCTTTAAAATCAGAAACATCCATCAATGGGTTGTCCTGGTTAGGCGTTGATCCAATAACCATTTTTCCGTTTTGCATCACCAGCCATGCCCATCCCGAACCAAATCTGTTGCCCGCTGCTGCGTTGAATTTTTCCTGCATGACTGCAAAACTTCCAAATGAGCTGTTGATCGCATGCATGGCATCGCCGGAAGGCTCACCACCACCCGAAGGAGTTAATAGCTTCCAGAACATACTGTGATTAAAATGCCCGCCCCCATTGTTACGAATGGATACCGGATACTTTGAAACATTCTTAATAAGATCGTCCAACTTCACCTGTTCCAACTTAGCTTCTTTAACCGCTTTATTCAGATTATTAACATACCCGGCATGGTGCTTATCGTGATGAATCTCCATAGTTAACGAATCGATGTAGGGTTCCAGCGCCTGATAGGGATAGGGCAATGGCGGCAAAGTATATAAGTCGCCATCGGCAGCAAAAAGCTTATCTCCCGCCAAACGCATTCCGGCACCGGCAATAGTTAGTAAAGCAGACTTTTTAATGAAATCTCTTCTTGAATTTTCTTTTTCCATCTTTTTACAATTTAAACTATTCAACTAAAAACTATCATAACTTCATTTTTTTCAACGGTTTCTCCTTTGGCCACATTTATTTTTTTAATAACAGCATCAGCAGGGGCTTTTAAAATATTCTCCATTTTCATAGCTTCTAAAACTAGTATTCTGTCACCTGCTTTTATCTCCTGACCTTCAACAACAGCTACCTCCACCACCAATCCCGGCATGG
Organism: Bacteroidia bacterium; assembly: GCA_038211525.1. Taxonomy (GTDB): domain Bacteria; phylum Bacteroidota; class Bacteroidia; order AKYH767-A; family OLB10; genus JADKJB01. The sequence goes on along the minus strand of JBBQVM010000182.1, from coordinate 3,703 downwards.
GAGCTTTCAGGTCGGTGACTTTTTTCGATTGCAAAGTATCTAATCCGAGCTCTTTCAACAACACATCGTACTTATCACGAACCTGGATTTTATAAATGTTAGTATTAACGCGAATATGAAAGGTTTTTTCAACAGCATCGTGTTTCACCACCTCAGCGTTGTAGGATCTATTTTCCGAGATGATATGAAAAACGCCATCACGAATCTCTATCACATCAGGTCGAAGCTCCTTTGAATCAAGCGTTATGGAGCCATCGTTAGCAAGTTCCGCCTTGACCACCTTGCTGTCGTTAATAGTTAATTTGTACATAGTTAAAGCAAAGGTAATGAATGAAACAGTGATTTTCTCGTGAATATTTGATGAACAGCCAGCAACAACAGGTTGTTAATATCCTATACGAAGGTATCAAAAAGGATGATATTGCGTTGTTACCTTTGTAACATAATCCTTTACGAATGACAAAAAAATCTACTAAACCGGAAGATAACGGTACGGCTTCATTAAAGCGGGCTCTGGTAACTATTTTCAGGAACCATCCCACCCGTAATTTCAATTACAAGCAGGTTTCTAAACTTTTGGCTCAAAACGAGCCGGTACTTTTTGCACAATTTCTATTTATTGATGATCGAGATGCCAACAGGAAAATCATTTTAACGTTACTTTCCGAACTGGTCCTTTCGGGAGACCTTTTTGAAGTAGACCCCGGCCGCTTTAAGGCGGTTCCGATACAACAGTTTATTGAGGGCACCATTGATATTACCGCTACCGGTGTGGCCTATGTGATGAATGAAAATTTTGAAGAGGATATTATTATTGCTCCTAATCATACATTGAACGCCCTTAGCGGAGATGTAGTAAAAGTTTTGCTCTCAGCAGCTCGTCGGGGCGGACGTCAAGAGGGAAAAGTGATTGAAGTGGTGAAGCGCAATAAAACAGATTTTGCCGGTATACTTCAGGTATCGGAGAAATTCGCATTTTTGGTTCCATCAGGAAATAAAAACAACATTGATATTTTTATTCCGTTAGGCAAATTAAACGGCGGCACTCAAGGCGAAAAAGCCATTGCCCGAATTACAGAATGGCCCGAAGGAGCTAAAAATCCAACCGGTGAAATTATTGAAGTGTTAGGAATGGCAGGTGATAATAATACCGAAATGAATGCTATCCTGGTGGAATATGGTTTTCCGATTCGCTTTCCTGAAAAGGTAGAAAAAGAGGCTGAAGAAATTCCTTTTGAAATTCCTAAAACAGAAATTAAAAAACGGCGTGACATGCGCGGCGTAACTACTTTTACCATCGATCCTGTTGATGCCAAAGATTTTGATGATGCCCTTTCGGTAGAAAAAATTTCAGACAACCTATGGGAGATCGGTATTCATATTGCTGATGTTTCGTATTTCCTGAAACCGGGTATGGATATGGATGATGAGGCTTTTGAAAGAGGAACCTCTGTATATTTAGTGGACCGGGTAATTCCCATGTTGCCAGAGAAATTGTCTAACAACGTTTGTTCACTCCGTCCGAATGAAGACAAGCTTTGCTACTCTGCTATTTTCAAAATAGATGCGGATGCTAAGGTGCAGGATGAATGGTATGGTAGAACTGTAATTCATTCCGATAAACGTTTTGCTTATGAAGATGCTCAAGCTGTTATTGAAACAAAAGAGGGCCCTCTGAAAGAAGAAATTTTATTACTCGATAAACTTGCAAAAATATTACGTGCCGAACGATTCAAAAAAGGAGCCATAACATTCGAGAAAGTAGAAATTAAATTTAAACTGGATAGTAAAGGAAATCCGTTAGGCGTTTACACGAAAGAAAACAAAGATTCTAATAAACTGATTGAAGAATTCATGCTGCTTGCTAATAGAAGCGTAGCAGAATTTATTGGTAAGAACAGCGGCGTTTACAAAAAAGATTTGAAGAAATCGACTTCAAAAAAACCTCCGGTATTTGTATACCGTATTCACGATTCGCCGGTTCCTGAAAAGTTGCAAAAGTTTTCGATGTTCGCCGGTAAATTCGGGTATCAAATCAATATTAAAAATGAAAAAGAAGTTGCCCATTCACTTAATCAATTGATGAAGGATGTGAGAGGGAAAAAGGAACAAAACGTGTTGGAACAACTAGCTATTCGCACCATGTCGAAAGCTGTTTATACCACTGAAAATATTGGTCATTACGGATTGGCATTTGATTTTTATACCCATTTTACCTCACCCATTCGTCGTTACCCCGATGTGTTGGTACACAGATTACTCGATCACTACATGAAAGGTGGAAAATCTGTTGACCAGAAAGATTACGAAGAGATGTGTCAGCACTCCACCGATATGGAAATAAAAGCATCGGAGGCAGAGCGTGCGTCTATTAAATACAAACAGGTACAATACCTGCAAGATAAAAAAGGGGAGGTGTTTGACGGATTAATCTCCGGTGTTACTGAATGGGGTTTTTATGTGGAATTGATTGAAAGTAAATGCGAAGGTTTGGTTCGCTTGCGCGATATTGGAAATGATTTTTACGAATTGGACGATCAGAACTATTGCATTATAGGCCACCGTTCCGGAAATGTGTTTCGCTTAGGTGATGAGGTAAAAGTAGTCATCAAAAACACCGACCTCGCCCGCAAACAAATTGATTTTACATTGTTCGGTTTTGAAGAGGGGATGGAACCGAGAAGTAAGAACAAAAATTTCGGTGGGAATGATCGCCCAAAGAGAAGAGAAGATAAATCTGGTGGAGGGAAAGGAAAACAAAAGGAAAAAGGGAAACGTAGGAGGTAGGTTCGTGGGTTAGAAAATTTTAGCGAAGCCAATTGGTAAAATGAATAACTATTCAAATTAAAATGAAATGAAAAAATTTCTTGTTATAGCTCTCTTCGCACTTACTTATAGCTTTCAAATTAATGACCTTTTTGCACAATATATTTCATCAACCACTATGCAAACAGGAAATTCATTCGTTTATCCGGGCCAAACCAATGCCATGGTAATGAGAATTGAAATTGAAATTGGTGGTTTGCCGTTACCTTAAAGAATATGGTATTTAATACCATAGGAAGCTCTAATCCGATTACTGATATCATGAACGCAAGGTTATGGCACTACAACGATTCAGCCGCAACTGACCCTACTTTAGGTGTGCTGGTTTCACAAGTTCCAAACCCTTGGTTAACTAATTTTGTTTTTTCCGCACCATACACAGGATTGACTCTTTCTCAAAAAAATTATCTCTGGCTCACCTACGATTTATTTCCAACTGCCACTATATGCAATTATATTGATGGTGATTTTTTATATTTCAACTTGGATACCAATGTTTATATGCCCTCCGTTACCTCTCCTCCTGGATATCAAATTGTAGGTCCGTGTGGAACAGGTGTAGGGGATGATTTATTACAGGATGAATTCATGGTATATCCAATTCCTTGCAACGATGAAATTAAAATCTATCTTAATTCAAAAGTAAATGAACGAGTTAAAATTGATTTATACACCGTAACAGGATTAAAGCTAAACACACTTTTTGATGGATTTGCCCTTGAAGATGGATTTGAAATTAATTGCCCGATGAAAAAATATCCAGCGGGAATATATTATCTTAACTACTTATTCAAGCAAAAAGTAATTACAAAGAAATTAATAAAGTTATAGGTTTACTTACTTATTTCTTAAAAATCTTTTTATAACTCACTTCATC
>JBBQVM010000181.1:0-6931 GCA_038211525.1 Bacteroidia bacterium | reverse complement strand
ATTAAAGATGATGTAAAAATTATTTGTGCTACCATTGCTTTTGGGATGGGAATTGATAAATCAAATATCAGAGGGGTCATTCATTTTAATCTTCCTAAAAATATGGAAAGCTATTACCAGGAAATTGGTAGAGCAGGACGCGACGGATTAAAGAGCGACACCCTACTTTTTTATAGTGTTGGTGATGTGATGCTGCTTTCCAAATTTGCAGAGGATAGTGGTCAGCCGGAAATTAATAAAGAAAAATTATTACGCATACAGCAATACGCCGAATCGAGAGTCTGTAGAAGAAGAATTCTTCTCAATTATTTTGGCGATAATTTTAACAGGAATTGTAATAATTGTGATGTCTGTTCCGATCCTCCCAAATTTGCTGACGGAACCATTGCTGCACAAAAGGCATTGAGTGCGTTAATCAGAAGTGGGGAATGTATTGGCATCAACATGTTAATTTATATCCTACGAGGTTCGCAAAATGCAGAATTATTAGAAAAAGGTTTTCAACACATAAAAACTTTTGGCACCGGTAAAGATCATTCCTTTGAAACATGGCAGAGTTATGTGCTGCAGTTTTTGCAACTGGGCCTAATTGAAATTGCCTATGATGATGGTTTTGCATTAAAAGTAACTCCTTACGGGATGGAGGTGGTGAAAGGAATTGTAAAAGTTGCTATTGTTGAAAGCCGTCCGGCACATCACCATGTGTTTGATGATGAATTCGAAAGTGAGAATGATAATTTCGACAAAGGAATATTTGAAAAATTACGTGCACTTCGCAAGGCCATTGCCGACAAAGAAGGAATGCCACCTTATATTATCTTTACGGATAAAACACTTCACGAGATGGCCGAGTATTTACCGATAACAGAATCGGAGATGTTAAGCATTCAAGGCGTTTCGCAAAATAAATTCGATAAATATGGAAACTATTTTTTGGATCTTCTAGCTGTTCAAAACCTGGGAACGAAACCCGAACGAATTAACATTAAAGAAATACTGGAGAGGGAAAGCATCATGAAATATATTGAGGTGATGGAGGAAAAAGATATTCGTGTTTCACATCATACCTTAACAAAAATACTGCTAGGCAATGGCAGAGGCGATTTCCCTGAAAAGGTGACCCTCCTCCCCTTCTTTGGATTGTTAAAAAATACCATTAAGCACAAAGAACTTTCAGCAAAATTAAAAAACGTATTTGCCGAACAAATAGCGCCTAAAGTAAATCATCCCGCAGACAACTATTTCAACGATATTATTTACAACAACATTCCTGAAATTACCCAAAAACAACTTCCCATACTCATTACCGCACTTCCTGTAAACAGACCTTCTGAAACCATCACGAATGATTACATACTCAGTCAACGAGTAACCCATCCGCGCTCTTACGAAAGCTGGCTCGAGCCGGAAGTTACAATTTTCAGAGAAGCCGTTTCTCAAACCAACGATATCGAATTTCTGGCTACGATTTTTCAACGGAGTATCGACTCCATAAAAGCCTATTATAAGAAAACCTTCATGAATCAGGGAGTTTTTTGATTTTTTCGGTACGAAATTCATTTTATTAGTACCGCTTCAATAAAAATTCATGCCTTTAGTAACAAAAGTTACTGACTTATACCTGCATTGCACCCCACCTTTGTAGCAATAAAAAAATACATCATGAAAATTGAAGAAATTCTGAAAAATAAAACTACCACTTTGGTGGATGTAAGAAGTCCGGAAGAATTTGAAGAGGGAAGTATGCCCGGTGCAATTAATATACCCTTACACACCATTCCGGCAAGAGTAGTTGAATTTAAAGCCTTTCCAACTCCGATTGTATGTTTCTGTCGTTCAGGTGCCAGAAGCTATCAGGCAGTAACATGGCTCAAACACCAGGGAATAGAATCTTTTGATGGCGGTGGAATTGGAAATTTGAGTGGATTGATTAAAAATTAGGAATTAAAAATTTAAAATTAGTTGCGATTTACTCAAATAAATGAATCTGTTTGGATGATTAATAATCTTTTAAACGCATTAAAATAATTGTGCTAATGCTACTAAGCAAACAACAACTCAAAAACCAATAAACTAAATGTTAAAATTTATAAAAAAGATATTTGGCCCCAAAGCCGATTTCAAACTACTAACTCAGAACGGAGCACTGATAATTGATGTGCGAACGCCGGAAGAATTTAAAACCGGTCATATCAATGGATCGATAAATATTCCGGTAAACAAAATCGCCGGCCAAGTTAGCAAACTAAAAAAAGACAACAAGCCCATCATCACCTGTTGTCGCAGCGGAGCACGCAGTGCCATGGCACGTGACATATTAAAAGCAAATGACCTTGAAGCATATAACGGCGGAGCGTGGGATAGCTTAAAACGGCAACTGGCTTAGATAATTTAGCTAAGTAAAAAAGTCCGGCACATAAGTGTGGCCGGACTTTGTAAGTTTCTGCTTGAATAGAAGGGGAACCAAATTAAATTATTTTAATTCTAAATACTGCTCCCAAGAATTTGAAAATTCATTTGAGATAGGTAAAAATTCACTGGAGGGGTATAGTTTTTTGAATTGTTCGATAATTTTATAATTTATATTTTCCTTTCCGGATTTCACTTCAATTGCAGTCAGCTTTTTTCCATTTTCAATAACGAAATCTATTTCTTCATTCGCTTCTCTCCAATAATATAAACTCCCATTGGATTTTCTACATTTACGAATGAGTTCAGTTCCTATCGACGACTCAATCAATCTTCCTTTCAATGATTTATCAGAGAATGCCTCTTTCATTGTTTCAGCAAGCGATGCAGTCATTAGTCCGTTATCATGAACTTGAAGTTTTGGTGGAGAAGCCCTTTTCATTATTGCTTTGCCTGAATATTTTTTTATTCCGCTTACAAAACCTGAAGCAGAAAGTAATTCAAGATAATTTGCCAGCGTAGTTACATTTCCTGCATCCTGCAAAAGTCCGGTTAATTTTTGGAGGGAAACTATTTGTCCGGAATAGATACAAGCCAACTCAAAAAGTTGTGCTAACAATGCAGGCTTATCTATCCTGGTGAGTTGTAAAATATCTTGCGAAATTGAAGGTCGAATTATTGACTCCCTGATATACGCTTTCCACCTCATTTCATCATGAATGAGTGCAGCACCGCCGGGGTAACCACCAAACCATACAAATTGTTCAGGCGTATAACCAAAAGCGGATTTCATTTCAACATACGACCATTGTGATGCATAAAGAGATTCATATCTGCCGGTAAGTGAATCTGCCAAGCCTTTTTGAACTAACAACTGAGCCGAACCGGATAGAATTACTTTTAAAGGAGTTTTATCCCGAGAATCTTTATCCCAATTTCGTTTTACTGCCGCACTCCAATTTAATATTTTGTGAATTTCATCAATTATAAAAATAGCACCAACTTTTTTATTTTTGATATGCTTTTTGGCAATTTCCCACTGCGCATCCAACCAAATTTCAGCACCCTGTACCGGACTTTCATCACCTGTGCAATAGTAAACAGGTGTATTTTGGAACTCCGCTATTTGGAGCATTAATGTAGTTTTCCCCACTTGTCGTGGACCGGCCACCACCTGAATAAATTTCCGAGGCTCTCGAACTCGATCCAATAATAGCTCTGATAGGTGTCGTTTATATTCCATTAAACAAATATAACGATTTATTGAGATAATTATCTCAGTACATTGAGATAATTATCTCAGTATACTATAATGTATTAAATAACAATTATTTACATCACGTATAGGGTTAAGACTATTAAAAGTCCCTTACAAAAACTTTATATGTTTCAACCAAAATACAAAAGACTCACAGAAAATACTGTAAGGCTTTGATTTTTAGAGTGGAGAATATCGGGCTCGAACCGACGACCTCTTGCATGCCATGCAAGCGCTCTAGCCAACTGAGCTAATCCCCCATTAATATTAAGGCTACTAATTTTTTTTAAGAACGATTCCGTGAACTCTTGCGTGCCATGCAAGCGCTCTAGCCCTGCCTGCAGCAGGCAGGCAACTGAGCTAATCCCCCATTAATATTTAGGCTACTAATTTTTTTTAAGAACGATTCCGTGAACTCTTGCGTGCCATGCAAACACTCTAGCCCTGCCTGCAGCAGGCAGGCAACTGAGCTAATCCCCCATGATTATTTTGAAACTATTAATATGGGACGCCCTGCCTGCAGAGGCAGGCAACTGAGCTAATACCCCATTTTCATAACGCAAAGAAACTCAAAATTTCGCTTTCCTACAACTACTTTTTCAATCCCTAAAATATTGCATTCCAATATTTTAAAAATCCGGTAAGGCTAAAGTTTTTGATCTTTAGCTTTTCACTGATTATGATGAGGGTAAATTGTTAAATCACTTTCATCAAAACCAATTAAGTGAGGGTGTTATGGAGGAAAACGGGGGAAATTTTTCTATACAAGAAGCTATTCATTAAGTACAATAATTTTTTTTCCTGTTCGGCTTGTGCCGGAAGTAATCACACAATCATACATCCCAGAACGAATAGTTTCCGGCAATACAATTTCCTGCATCGTACTCCACTGCGGCAAATTCATTTCATATACCCGCCTTCCATTCACATCATAAATTTCCAGCTTTCCTTTTTCGTTCTGTGGAAGCAAATAAATTATATTAAAATTCCCATTATTAGGATTCGGAGCCACCGAGAATTTAAAATCATGATGGTTAATTTCTTCTAAACTTGTTGTAAGGCACGGGCAACCACTTGTTGTATCACATCCTAAATAGTAATTGGGATGATTGGGAACAGCGCGTAAATGGAGATAATCCAATAGATCAACAGCGTGTTGCTGAACGTCACAAGCCAAGCCCGCACTATCGGGGTAATTGATCTCATGAATATGCTGAACACTACTACCACTTGTTACATAGATTTTGCAATTTGCTGCTAAATACATATTCCAAAAAGTAGTGCCGCAACAGGTTGCTCCAATTGGCGAAACGAAACCGTCGTAGGTGGCCACTGTATCAACTGTAAGATTATCAATATCTATTTGAAAAATGTTAGTTGAAGAACATGCATAAGCATATTTACCAGAAGGGGAGAAAGATAATCCGAACAAGTATTGGTTCGCTGTTATTGATATCACTTGAGGGTTGCTAAAAAGCCCCGAACACCGATCAAAATCTACTATTAATAGATCTCCACTGGATGTTTGGTTTACAGGTGTACAATAGATAAGTTTTGTCCCATCCGGGGAAAAAATAATTTGTGAAACATTTCCAAATGTGTTTGCAAAAAAACCTAACGATTGTTTAATTACAGTATCAATTCCCAGTGGGGTTACTAAGATTGTATAAGTGGAAGGATTTCCATCTTCCATTACTACCACCCACCAATCACGACCATTCGCGTGCTTGCAAGCACCAATTCCCCAACTCAGTGTATCTGCCAATATAGTATCATTTTTAATAGTAACAGCACCCAACCCCCCATCCAATGTCAGATCAATTTTCGACATATTCAAGGCTGCTAATGATACAGAAAACTGCCCCCATCTTGTTTTGTGAAATAATAAATATGAATTAGTATCTCCTGGGAATGGAATAAACACATTCCCATATCCCAAAGGAAGTCCATTTGGCCAGGTTGAAGTCAAATAACTTGGACTTAATCCACTTCCATTCATCATAGTATCCCCAGTTGCGTTAGCGATCCAAACACCGTTACTACTCATCAGTAAATTACCATTACTATCGCTAATATTTGCTTCCGTCCCTTTGAAAGACATTTTGCGAAACTCACTTACAAATGAAGCAGAGTTTAAATCAAAATAGCCTCTTCCATTAGGAAATCCTGCAAATGGATTATTACCTAATAGCCATTGATGATTTAGCCCTTGCCCATTGGCACAGGTGGAAACAAACAGAAAGAAGATTAAAAGACGCTTCATCGTACAATTGCTAGTTTAGCTAATTTTACAAATTTATCATTAAGAGTCACCGTTACGGTGTAAATACCCTCATTAAAAGAGGATATTGAAACAATTTTGCTTTTTTGTTTGCAATCCAATACCCCAGAGTAAACGGTTCTACCGGTGATGTCTTTTATTTCAATTGTGCAAATACCCACCATTTGATGGCTTATAATTATTTCCACAAAATCAGAAGTTGGATTTGGTCTGATGATGAGTCCATCATTAACTTCAACTTTTGTATGGTTTGCGAGCTGTCGGTATATGCCCTTTAATTCACAAACAGTGTCATCATCGTATCCGACTGTATCGTTTAAAAGGGAAACAAATACCCTTGCTCTGTATACTGAAATACCTCCTTCAAAGGGGCACTGGTTAGCTATACTTAAAATCTGAGAGTAATAAGAAGTTATTCCACTTATCCCTTCCTTTAAGTAAAGAACTGCCATACTGTTAATAAACTTTTCATTATCATCTGGTAATACAGATGCGGTTACCAAATTGTTTGCATTTTCCGCTTGTGTAATAAAGGAAACATCCAGCGACTTTTGTTGCAGCAAAGCATCTTCAATAAGGGCTTTTTGATCGCCAATTTGTTCGACATAGATTTCACGCTGAGCCGAATAATTATTGTTCGGATTCATAAATGCCAGACTATCCAGTTCGTAAACACTATCAGCAAGTGAATTAATAATGTTGTTAGAATCAGTAATTGATGTGTTTAAATTATTGTCGAGTTTACCAATCTTTTTGAGTGCGTTTTTTGCAGTATATAAGTATCCCACCGACTCCAATTCTTTTATCTGCATAAAATTCTGAAAGGTGGTGTCGCTTGCCACTGATAAAATATTATTCATTAAGTACAATAATTTTTTTTCCTGTTCGGTTTGTGCCGGAAGTTATTACACAATCATACATCCCTGAACGAATAGTTTCCGGCAACGAAATATTCTGCATCGTACTCCACTGCGGCAAATTCA
>JBBQVM010000180.1:0-7034 GCA_038211525.1 Bacteroidia bacterium | reverse complement strand
ATGCTCTGCTATTTCTCAAGTAGTTATTTCCTACAATACCCAAATTGAGGCAATTGCTGGGATTAACAGAGAAATATGTGCCGATACAGTCTTACTCACCGCTACTGCTCCACAATTTGGTTATGGATATTGGCAGGTAGTAACCGGTTCCGGAATTATTGATGATACCACCCAGGCAGCAACACAGGTTTCAGGACTAATTCAAGGCGTGAATGTGTTTAAATGGACGGTAATAAATGGAACTTGTTCTGATAGTTCAAATGTAGTAGTGTTTGTAAAAGATCCTTCCGATTGTAATGATGAGCTTGAAATGCCTACAGGTTTCACCCCTAATGATGATGGAAAGAATGATGTATTCTTCATCAAAGGATTGAATGATTATCCCGACAATGTCTTAGTTATTTATAACAGATGGGGTAACAAGGTTTATGAAAAATCGGGTTATACCAATGATTGGAAAGGTGTAAACGACAGTGGAGAATTGCTTCCCGAAGGAACCTATTTCGTTATCTTTAAAGTAAGAAGTATAAATAAGATCCTCACTAACTATGTGGATATAAGAAGATAAATGTGAAAAACATGAAACGAATTTTCACTTTACTGATAGTTGTTTTGTTGGCCGGTTCAGCCATGGCTCAACAAGAACCCCTGTTTAGTCATTATATGTTTAATGGTCTATACATCAATCCTGCTTATGCGGGAAGCAAAGAGTTTGTGAGTACTACGCTTATTGCCAGAAAGCAATGGACAGGTTTCGAAGGCTCGCCCTCTACTCAGATTGCAAGTTTGCATGCCCCACTGAATAATAAAAAAATAGGCCTTGGTGCTGTTATTTCTAATGATAAGATAGGTATTACTAATCAAACAGATTTTTTTGCCAGTTATGCTTATCACATTCCAATGAGTGTAGGTAAATTGTCGCTTGGATTAAGTGGTGGTTTTTCCTATTTCAAATCGAAATTTTCGGAATTAACAGTTTGGGATCAAGATGATCCGATTTATGAAACTAATTCACTTAGTAATATTCTTCCTAACTTCGGCGCTGGAGCTTATTATTATTCCAATAAATTCTACGCAGGACTTTCAGTCCCACAAATATTAAGTTATGATCCTGACCAGGCCTTACATATTAAAATTGATAAGGTCCATAAAGTGACCAGGCATTATTATTTGACCTCGGGAGTAATTATTCCAACCGGCGGTGAATTAAAACTCCGCCCTTCTATGTTGGTAAAGTATACACCCGGTGCACCCTTGCAATATGATATAAATCTAAATGTTTTAATCAGTGATATTATTTGGGTGGGAGCATCTTATCGCTCAAGCGATGCTGTTATTATTCTACTTGAATACCAGGTGGATAAAAAACTCAGAGTTGGTTATTCTTATGACATGACTTTGTCCGACATTAGAAGATATTCATCCGGATCGCATGAAATTGTAATTGGATATGATTTCGGATTTAATGTTTTGAAGATGAAAACCCCAAGATATTTTTAATAATCATTTATTGTCTGATGAATATCCGTAAAAATTATTCTATCTTCTTATTTTTATTATCCGCACTTTTTTTATCATCTTGTAAGTCCTTAAATCTACGTATTGCTGAAAACTATTACGATCAATATGCTTATTCAAAGGCAATACCTAAATACGAAAAAGCATTAAAAAAAGATTTTGTGCCTGAAGCTGCCACTCATTTAGCCGAATCGTACCGTAAAATTGGTAATTCGCCAAAAGCGGAAATGTGGTACAGAAGATTGGTTAAATCGCCTGCTGTAACTCTTCAAAACAAACTTGCTTTGGCTGAAGTATTGATGGAGAATGGAAAATATCAGGAAGCAAAAATCTGGTATCAGGATTATCTTCAATATAGCTCCTCCGATAAAAGAGTGAAGAGAATGATCCAAGCCTGTGATTCTGTTCAATTGTTTTTTGTTGATACGTTAACCTACGATATCGATTTGCTTAAATTAAACAAAGGGGAAGAGTCGAATTTTAGTCCTGCATTTTACCGACAAGGGTTAGTATTTCTTTCTGATAGACCAGCTCCGGGTAAAAATAAAGAACTTAGTGAATGGACAGGAAAAGAGTACCTCGATTTATTTTATACCAGAAAGCTGGATGGTGGCTCTTGGCTGGAGCCGGAGTTGCTGAAAGGTGATGTGAACGGCTTATACGACGAAGGACCTGCTGTTTTTACGACTGATAATACAACAATTTATTTTACCAGAACTGATTATACAGGTAAAATAATTGAAAAAAATGATAAAAATGTTAGTCTGCTGAAACTTTATTATGGTAAAATTTATGGCAACCAATGGAAATTGGAAACCCAAATGCCGTTTAATAGCAATGAGTATTCTGTTGGTCATCCTGCCGTTTCACCTGATGGCAAAACATTGTTTTTTGTTTCAGATATGCCCTGGGGATACGGTGGAACCGATATATACAAAGTGGTGATGGAGAATGGAAAATGGTCGGAACCACAAAATCTCGGACCTAAGGTGAATTCAGAAGGTAATGAAATGTTCCCTTTTTATTCTGCCGATTCTGTTCTTTATTTCGCTTCTGATGGACATATTGGTTTAGGTGGGTTGGATATTTTTGAGTCGTTGTGGAATGGAACGGAATGGTCTAAAGCAGAAAATCTTCAATACCCTTTGAATTCCTCTAAAGATGATTTTGGATTTATTATTGATAGCGCTAACACAAATGGTTATTTCTCATCCAATAGAATCAAAAACATTGATAAAATATATGGATTTATTAAAAATCCTCCCGTTTTTTCTTATCATCTGAATGCTTACGATTCAAAAACTCATAAACATTTAAAAACGTTGGTGCTTCAAGCTCAAAACCCTGACCAAAGTTTGAAAGTTTTGGCGACAGGAATAAATGGAACTATTGAAATGCCATTGGAAGGGAATTCGAAAATTAATTTGCTTTTAAAAAGTGTTGGTTATTACACAAAACTAATTCCGCTCACTACTGTTGGTTTAAGAAAGTCAGAATCGTTTACTGATTCACTTTCACTTGATAAAATAGAGTTGAATAAATCAATTATCTGGCCCACCATCCACTTTAATAAAAAGGAAACTGAGCTAACTCCCAAAACCGAAGCAGCACTCGACTCATTGTACGCAATTCTGGAACTAAATCCTGAATTACAAATAGAAATTTCTTCTCACACCGATTCAAGAGGTTCTTTTGTTGACAATATGAATATTTCCAGGAAGCGATCAGATGAAATTGCAATGTATCTCATCAATAAAGGCATTGACCCTCCTCGCTTAATTTCTATTGGATATGGCGAAGCGAAGTTGCTTAACTATTGTCGTGATGGAATTCTTTGTTTGGAAGAGGATCATCAAATCAATAACCGTGTTGAAATAAAGGTGATTGAATTGATGAAGTAATGACGTTGCCTCAAATAAACTAATTTAAAAATGTCACATTCAGTACCTCTTGCTGAACGGTTGCGCCCTGCTAATCTGGATGAGGTAGCGGGCCAGCAACATCTTGTTGGAGATGGTAAAATACTTCGACGTATTATCTCCGGAGGCATCATGCCGTCTATCATTTTGTGGGGTCCTCCCGGTGTTGGAAAAACAACCATCGCACGAATATTAGCAACACATTTTAACCTCCCTTTTTATGCGCTCAGCGCCGTTAATTCAGGAGTGAAAGAGGTGCGTGAGGTGATTGCCAAAGCTGCTGAACAAGGACAAGCAATTTTGTTTCTGGATGAAATTCACAGATTTTCTAAATCTCAACAGGATTCATTGTTGTCGGCTGTCGAAAATGGTGTTATCCGATTAATTGGTGCAACCACAGAGAACCCCTCTTTTGAAATAATTCAACCGCTACTCTCCCGTTCACAGGTTTATGTATTGGAAGAATTAAGTAAAGATGATTTGCTTGAAATTCTTAACAGAGCCATTGAAAAAGATTCTTTGTTCGAAAATAAAAAGGTGGAATTAAAAGAGGTGAATAAGCTCTTGCTTTTGTCGGGTGGTGATGCAAGGAAATTGCTTAATTTGTTTGAATTGGTTGTTAATGCAGCCGGATCCGATGATATAGTAGTAACGAATGATTTTGTTGATCAGGTGGCATCCCGCAAAACGGCTTTTTATGATAAAACAGGTGAGCAACATTACGATATCATCTCTGCTTTCATTAAATCTATGAGAGGTTCTGATCCTAATGGTGCCGTTTATTGGCTTGCGCGGATGATAGAAGGAGGAGAGGATCCAAAATTTATTGCCCGCAGAATGTTGATTCTAGCTTCTGAAGACATCGGGAATGCAAATCCAACCGCTTTGGTTTTAGCTAATAACTGCTTTCAGGCTGTGGACGTAATCGGTTACCCGGAGAGTGATTTAATTCTGGCCCAAACTGCTATCTACTTAGCTATATCCGAAAAGAGTAATGCGAGTTACATGGCCATTAAATCGGCTAAAGCAAAGGTGCGTGAAACCGGTGACCTTGCAGTGCCGATGCATCTTAGAAATGCCCCTACCAAGTTGATGAAAGATTTGAATTATGGTTCAGGTTATCACTATGCCCATGATTTCCCCGGTAATTTCATAGCTCAGGAATTTCTGCCCGATGCGTTGTCCGGTACCCGATTCTTTGCTCCCGGCGCAAATGAGCGGGAAAAATTCGCAAAAGAATGGTTGCAACGTCGTTGGAAAGGAAAATATAATTATTGAAAATAAGGTTGTTGAAAATTTTTAATATAGGAATGAATTTTTATTCTCTGAATGTATATTTTTACCGATGTTCAAGAGCCGTAAAAACGTTTTTTAATTTTATCTCTATACAAGTAATTAAACTTAAATTATTGAAATGAGTCTGGTTCAAAATGTTTCATTAAAACAATTTAATACTTTTGGAATTGAGGTAAATGCTGCATTTTTTGCAAAATTCACTAATAGCGATGAACTTGTAGCACTACTTTCCGATAAAGAATTTGCCAAACTACCAAGACTCGTTTTGGGTGGTGGTAGTAATATGCTTTTTACTAAAAATTACGAAGGGATTGTTCTGAAAAATGAAATTCCCGGTATTGATGTTATTGGTGAAGATGCTTATGGATGGTTAGTTAAAGTAGGTGCCGGTATCCGTTGGCACGATTTCGTTTTGTATTGCATTGAGAGAGGTTATGCAGGTGTAGAAAATTTATCACTAATACCCGGTAGTGTCGGAGCTGCTCCCATCCAAAATATTGGCGCCTATGGAGTAGAACAAAAAGATACTTTTTATTCGTTGGATGCAATTGAAATCGCAACAGGTAAAAAATTAACTTTTATGAATTCTGATTGCCATTTTGGTTATCGTGACAGTATTTTTAAACAAAATTATAAAAATAAAATTGTCATCACTTCTGTTACATACAAACTGAAAAGAACTCCGGATTTAAACACTACCTATGGAGCTATTGATAGCGAACTGAAGAAAATCGGAGTAAACAAAATTACAATCAAAAATATTAGTGACGCAGTTTGTAATATAAGAAGGAGCAAGCTTCCGGATCCCGCTGTGATAGGTAATGCCGGTTCTTTTTTCAAAAATCCGGAAGTTGACAGTAGTGTATTTGCTCATTTGAAAAATTCATTTCCCGGAATTGTTGGCTATGAATTACAAAATGGCAACTTCAAACTAGCTGCCGGTTACTTGATTGAGCAATGCGGATGGAAAGGGAAAAGAGTTGGTAATACCGGATCACATAAAGATCAGGCTCTTGTTTTAGTTAACTACGGAAATGCAACGGGAAATGAGATATGGGAACTTGCTATGAATATTCAAAAATCCGTTAACGATAAATTCGGTGTGTTGGTTGAACCGGAAGTTAATATTATTTGAGACCCGATAGCTCCTGTAATTGACTTATCGTCTTATCGTAAGCATTTGCAATTTCTGCTAATGTTTCACCAATTTCTTTTTTGTCTTGTGTCTTAGCCGCAACTTCAATCTTGCCACACATTTCAGCCAACAATTTGGCTCCTAAATTTAAAGATGATCCTTTTAACTTATGTGAAGATTGATACAACGCATTATAGTCTAAACTAGCAAAATTTAATTCAAGTTCGGCAATTGTAGTCTTTGATTGCTCGATGTACAATTTTACCAGGTGCTTAATGAATTCAGTATCGTCTGCAGCCATGTCAATTAAACGATTGAATAGTTTTTTATCAATAACATTATTTTCATGAAGGATAGTTTCCTCTATCGAATTGCTTTCCTTATTGTTTTCTTTCAAAAACCATTTTTCGATCATGTGACGAAAATCTTCCTGCTTGACAGGTTTTGAGATGTAATCGTTCATTCCCGCCTCCAGGCATTTTTCTTTATCGCCACTCATGGCAAATGCGGTCATGGCAATAATTACAGGTGACGTAATAGTAGTATTTGCAATAATATTTCTGGTCGCTTCTAATCCGTCCATTAACGGCATCTGAACATCCATGAAAATGATATCAAATTTACTTTGAAGAGCCATATTCATTGCCTCTTCACCATTATTTGCCAAAACGGGTTCATATCCGAGTTGCTGCAACGTTATTCGTGCAATAGTTTGATTGATAGTATTGTCTTCCGCTATTAAAATAGAAAGTGGAATTTTTAGAGCTAATTTTTTTGAAGGAGAATTAATTTTAAGCGAAGCCGACTTAATCTCTAAAGGCACTGATTGGCTTCGTTCAGCCTTGATAGTGAAATAAAATGTGGATCCCTTTCCTGGAAGACTTTCAACCCATATTTCTCCATTCATTAACTCTGTTAATCGCGCACTGATAGTGAGACCTAAACCGGAACCACCATATTTTCCAAAAGTAGAAGCATCTGCTTGCGAAAATGATTTGAAGAGTTTATCCATCTGCTCTTGTGTCATACCAATTCCGGAATCTTCGACAGCAAATTTAATAACATCAAAACTGTTTTCTCTTTTTTCGAGAATTGCTTTGATGTTTATTTGTCCCTTTGTGGTAAATTTAACGGCGTTACCTGCCAGGTTCACCAATATCTGCCTT
>JBBQVM010000179.1:0-7047 GCA_038211525.1 Bacteroidia bacterium | reverse complement strand
ATGGGTCTTGCTGTAATTTTTTTGGCAACACTAATTTCCGTTTTCTGTTACCTTATCATTCCGGATAATAGTCCCGATTGCAACCAAATGAATCTCTCGCTATCCACTTTAAAGCCCGGAACACATATTAATTTTTTGAAGTTACCCTTACCGAATCATTTGGAAAAACCTTCTTTGCTTGATCGCATATTCAACGGCTCTCCATTATTGAATAAATATATTCCTGTTGATAGCGTTTGGTTAAATAAAGATTCTGTTTATTATATCGAATTTACAGGAGACCCTGCTTTTTCAATGCCACCGGAAAAATTGCACATTGCACACGTGTATTCAGGTGGAGATGATTTTGAAGCCAATGGCACTAATTTTTCATGGACAAACAACACAGGTGAAAAATACTCCTATCAGTTAAATGAAATGCAATCAAGCTTTTTCAAAAATCACGTGATTGAACGAAATTATTTATTAGGCACCGATCGTTTTGGACGCGATTTGTTTAGCAGAATTTTGGCTGGTACGAGAGTATCAATGTCGGTAGGTTTTATTGCAGTAATCATATCACTTCTTATTGGAATTACACTTGGCGCGTTTGCAGGATTTTTCAGAGGGAAAGTGGATGATTTTATTATGTGGCTCATCAATGTTATCTGGTCGATACCTACACTTTTGTTAGTGATTGCAATTACGCTGGCTTTAGGTAAAGGGTTTGCACAGGTGTTCATAGCCGTTGGATTAACTATGTGGGTGGAGGTGGCTCGTGTGGTTCGTGGCCAAATTTTTAGCTTGCGCGAAATGGAATTTGTTGAAGCCGGCCGAGCACTCGGTTTTACCAATTCAAGAATTATCATGAAACATGTTTTACCAAATATCCTTAGCCCGGTAATTGTAATTGCAGCATCTAATTTTGCTTCTGCTATTTTACTCGAAGCAGGCTTGAGCTTTCTTGGAATGGGTGCACAACCCCCAACACCTTCCTGGGGAATGATGATTAAAGAAAATTATGGTTATATCATTGTTGATGCAGCCTACCTTGCAGTGTATCCGGGGTTGGCAATAATGATAATGGTGCTTGCATTTACCTGGCTGGGTAACGGGTTGCGGGATGCTATTGACTCAAAAGAGGGTTCAGGAAGTAGAATATAATCCTGGAAAGTATGAATTTTATTACATCAATAACAACTTCCATGCATCAGCTATTTTACCGGCCTTAATCAGCTCTTTGGCTGCAAGATGCAACGCTAGGTTGGAATCGGAAGGAGCTTCGTTCAATACTTGCTTTAGTTGTTTGATTTCTTCCATTTCAGTAAATATCTTTATTTCATTTGCATCAGGTAGTGCTTCAATGTTTCCAAGCTGTCCCAAATCATTTCCTGAAAGTACATCACTATTGCGTATATGCGAAGGAATTTGGTCAATGCCAATACCCAACTTTAAATTTGGTTTGTCTACTTCAAAAAGAGCAGGCCCAGATGCTCTGCAATACCAGTTGTAGCCACATCTGGCAACTAAATCAATTTTATTTTGATCAATGCGACCCTCTGCATCCATTACATTTTCGTTGATGTGCAGTAACAGAATTTCACAAATCACCAAATTACCCGCGCCACCTTCTTTGCCTGTTTCAATTACCTGCTTCACCACACATTCAAACTGAACAGGCGATTCTTTTACTCTGAATGGTTTTATCAGTTCCGATTTTATTGCAGTAAAACCTGCTTTTTCAAATTCACTAACTCCTTTTGGAAATTCACAGCTCGACAACGATGCTTGCTGTACCATGGAATAATCAACAACATTAATCACCACTTCCATATTTTCATAAATATTTTCCAAAGTATGCTTTATGGTATTGTCACGAACTCGTCGGGCAGGACTAAAAATTAGTGTGGGTGGTTTAGAGCCGAATGCGTTAAAAAAACTGTAGGGACTCAAATTAGGTCTTCCCTGGTTATCTATGGTACTTGCAAATGCAATGGGTCTTGGAGCCACGGCACTTAACATATGAGCATGAAATTGCCCTGTTTTAATTTGTTTCGGATCAATCGTTATCATGCTTCAAAAGTACGTTTATAAAATTATTTTTGGAGAATATTTACTTAAACGGTTGATATTCAGTAAATAAACATGATTTGTGGAACTGTCTTTTTCGTTTAAATAATTGTCTATTTTTGTGCCATTCAATTACCCGAATAATATGCGCATGTGGCGTAATTGGTAGCCGCGCCAGACTTAGGATCTGGTGCCTCACGGCGTGGGGGTTCGAGTCCCTCCATGCGCACAATACTAACAGCTAAGTTGATTCCAACTTAGCTGTTTTTTTTTAATATTTTTTGAAAAGGTTGCTATCATTTGAATTGCTTTTTTGAAAAAAAAGGAGCTAGTACTTTATCCTTATTTTGAGTGGAATCATAAAAAGCATCGATTTAATTGCTTAAATTAGTTAAAATATTTAGTTGATTAATTTATTCTGGAACTAAATATATCTTTTATTATTATATTTATTTTAAATGAAAAGGCTCAATTTATATTTTCTGTTTCTGATTGTTTGTCAACAATTATGTTTGGCTCAACCTTCTACATTTTTAAAAATTTACAATCAGGGAGAATGTGGAAATGCAGTCAGAGAAGTTAATGGAAACACCTATGTGGTTGCGGGTGGAACGGATTATTATTATAATTTTCATTTGAACCTAATGTCTTCAATAGCTAATACTAATGTTCATTTGTTTAAAACAACTTCGAATGGAAATTTAGTGTGGGAAAAAATATATACTTCACTCAACCATCGAATGATTGCAACCTGGATGGAACCGGTGAATGATGGAGGAGTTATTATTACAGGACATACCAACAACGAGACGATATGGCCTCCTGATAGCAATGATATTATTCTTATTAAAGCCGACATTAATGGAGCTATTTCATGGGCTAAAACATTTGATACCGGAACAGATGATCTTGGATTTTGCGTCAGACAAACAAATGATGATGGATTTATTATTTCAGGATTCCACGATGCTGTTCCTACCAGTTTAGTTGGTAATACGTATGCTTTGCTTATCAAGACTGATGAGTTTGGAACTATTTTATGGGAAAAGAAATATCAAATTACGGTTCGTGACCTCGATACCGGCGAAGGACTTCCTATTCTGGTTTCACAAACGTCCGATGGAGGTTATATTGTGACCGGAACTACTGCGTCAACTTATGCCGCCGATGTTTTTATTTTTAGAACAGATGCCGTTGGAAATTTATTGTGGTGCAATTCTTATGACCATGACGCCTCCTTTTTTAGATTTTCATTAGGATTGGATATTATTGAATCACAAGCTGGTGATATCATAGTTGCAGGTGCAATGGATAAAAATAGAATAACTGACCAAGTAAATTATCCCTATTTTTTGAGAGTAAATTCAGTTGGAGGATTTATAAACGCCAAAATATTTAGTACGATACCTGATCAATTATTTCAAAGTGGATTTTCATCTGTGGAACAAACATTTGATGGTGGTTTTTTCTTTACAGGAATGGGAGGATACAGTGGATTCGGATTTCAGGCACAATTTGTAAAGACCGATGCCAATTTGAATACTCTTTGGTCAAGGGTATATACTATGGATGGATTAACAACCATGGGATCCCGATCGGGCCGTCGTTCAAGTGACGGTTGTTACCTCTTCGCTGGTAAACGACAAATGGCAGGAACCGTGCTCATGAAAACTGATAATGCCGGACTAATTCCCTGCAAAACACCCGGTAGTCTTATTGAAATTATTCCTTCTATCAATGTGGTGAATCACACTCCTTCAACCATTTCAGGAATCAATGCAACAAACCTAATTCTGAATACTCAAGTTGCATTCACTGACACTGCTACTGTTTGTCCTGTTGAAATACTTTCCTTACCCGTTGAATTAATTTCATTTACTGCTTCTATCATCAATACCCAAAAAGTAAATTTAAACTGGACCACCTCATCAGAAATGAATAGTGATTTTTTTGAAATTGAAAGAAGTGTTGATGGAGTTAATTTTTCAAAGTTAGGCAAAATTAAAGCTGCAGGAAATTCAACCGCGATGATAAAATATTCATTTGATGATATTCAACTTCCCGGAAACGAAACTTTATATTACAGATTGCAACAAGTAGATTTTAATGGGGATGTTCATTTTTCTGAAAGTATTAGTCTAAAATTTATTGAAACACCTTTCAGCTTACTTCAAATTGTTACAGATTTCAATAATCAATCATTGAATTGTTATTTTGATAATTCCAAAGCATCCAATTTTCAATTTTCACTTTTAGACATTACCGGTAGATTGATCAGAAATGGAAACATTTTTAAGCCGTTAAATTCCAAAATTGTTGATTTAAACGTTGGTTCATTGAGCCATGGAACCTATTTTTTAAGATTTCAGGAGGGTTCCAAAATGGTGGTTTTTCGTCTGTTTTACTAAAAAAAGGCACTTAAAGTGCTAATTTTCATAATGATAAGGCTTTTCAAATGGAATTTCAGTAAAAAATCCTAATTTTGCAGTCTTAATACCACGATTTTATTCCAATATGGAAAACCCAGTTTTATCCGGCAGTATTTACTTTTAGTTAAGGTAGTATTTACATCAGCATCAATCTAATTCACTAATCATAAAAATGGACATTTCAAGAGAAGAAATAGGCACGTTAAACGAAGTCTTAAAAATCAAGTTAATCCCTGAGGACTACAAGCAAAAGTTTGAATCTGAATTAAAGAAATTTCAGAAAACAATGAATCTTCCGGGATTTAGACCAGGTCATGTGCCTGTTGGTTTGGTCAGAAAAAAATATGGTAAAGCAATATTAATCGATGAACTTAATAAAATTGTTTCCGGAACACTCGAAAAATTTATTACAGAACAAAAGTTGGACATACTTGGGAGTCCGATCCCTCAAGAATTAGAAGAAGAAACTAATAATTGGGATGAGCCAGGTGATTTTACTTTCAATTTTGAAATTGGACTGGCACCTGAATTTAGCCTAACATTACCACCATCAAAAACATTTGAACAGTACGAAGTAATTGTTGACGACGAAAAAGTGACTCAATACGTTGACGATATTCGCAGGAAGTATGGTAAATTCTCTAACCCTGAAATTTCTGATGAGGATACAATTTTTTATGGTGATTTTGTAGAGTTGGATGAGAACGGTTCCGTTAAAGAAGGTGGGATTTCCAGTAGGTCTACTTTATCGGTTGCAGCCATAAAGGATGATAAGATTAAACAATCTTTAGTAAACAAGAAAAAAGGAGATGTAGTTGCTATCAATCCTGCCAAAGCATTTAATAGTGATAGTGATGAAATTGCTCATCTGCTCAATCAACCTGTTGATAAAATTCAGAATAATAACTCTGATTTTAATTTCACTATTGATACAGTAAATAAAGTAGAACTTGCTGAAATGAACCAGGAGTTTTTTGATAAAATTTATGGTGAAGGAATGGTAACTTCTGTCGATCAATTTCGTGATAAAGTAAAATCGGAGATAGCCGGTGTTTACTTGCAGGATACCGATATGAAAATGAAACATGATATCGAAGATCATTTTTTAAATGAAATGGGAATTCAGTTACCCGATAGTTTTCTTAAAAAATGGCTTCAGACTGCAATCGAAAAGCCTTTGTCGGAAGAACAGGTTGAAAAAGAATACAATGGCTATTCCAGAGGGATGAAGCTACGCCTAATTGAAAATCGCATTTTCCGTGATCAGAATATGCAAATTTCTCAGGAAGAAATTCGTGATATGGCCCGTCAGTTCATAATGCACCAATTTTCAGGATATGCCTCCGCCTTAACCGATGATATTATGGATAGTTTGATTACCCGTTATCTCGAAAAACGTGAATCGGTAGAGCGGATTATTGAAACTCTTTCCGACAGAAAAGTGTTTAATTACCTGAAATCTATCGTTAAAACCAATGTAAAACCTGTTAGTTACGATGAATTTCTTAAAATTGCCAAAAGTCATGAACATCAACATTGATTCATTTTGAATTCAATGAAAAATTACCAACTTTACACCTTAAAATAAAAATCCAATCAATTATGGACTTCGGAAGAGAATTTGAAAAATATGCAGTAAAACATCGCGGCCTAAATAGCATGCATGTAGGATCCTACATTAATTCGATCAATGCGAATTATATTTCTCCTACTATTATTGAAGAAAGACAACTAAACGTTGCAACTATGGATGTGTTTTCCCGTCTTATGATGGATAGAATCATCTTTATGGGTGTTCCAATTAATGATTATGTTGCGAATATCATCCAGGCGCAATTACTGTTTCTGGAATCGTCAGATGCTAAACGTGATATCCAGATTTATGTGAATAGTCCTGGTGGAAGCGTTTATGCCGGATTAGGTATATACGATACTATGCAATACATCGGTCCTGATGTAGCAACGATTTGTACAGGAATGGCTGCTTCAATGGCTGCTGTTTTGATGTGTGCCGGCACCAAAGGAAAACGTACCGCTCTTAAACATGCTCGTATCATGATTCACCAACCAATGGGTGGTGCTGAAGGTCAGGCTTCCGATATTGAAATTACTGCACGTGAAATTCAAAAGTTAAAGAAAGAACTTTATGAAATTATTGCTATGCATTCCGGAAAATCGTACGACGATGTTTGGAAGGATTCGGATCGTGATTACTGGATGACCGCAGAAGAATCAAAGGAGTACGGAATGATTGATGAAGTGTTGATCCGAAACAAAAATAATACTGGTAAATAATAAATACATCTTTTGAAAACCAATAAAGAAATAAAATGCTCTTTTTGTGGTCGTGATAAAAGCGCTACAAACGTACTCATTGCCGGTATGTCGGGCCACATTTGTGACCAATGCATTGCGCAGGCGCAGCAAATCGTAAATGAAGAGTCATCTGAAAAACTGAAAAGCTCTATTGCATCCAGTCTTCAATTACTAAAACCCATTGAAATCAAAGAATTCCTTGATCAATATGTGATTGGACAAAGTGAAGCTAAAAAGGTTATTTCTGTTGCGG
>JBBQVM010000178.1:0-7048 GCA_038211525.1 Bacteroidia bacterium | reverse complement strand
TGTAAAACTATCCATATCAGGAAGAAATCCCGCCGGATCGTTACCTTGCTTGTTCACAATCATAGCCTCAGGAACAGTTTGTTGCACAATATTTATCCCGTCCTCCGGAACCAGCAAGGATAAAAGACCACCACCACTTCGCAAAAAGCCACCTGCACACAAAACAGCCGCTCCCATTTTTCCCGATTCACCGGTTATTAACAATGCATGGCCGAAATTCCCTTTATGGGAAAATTCCCGTTTTGGAGCATATATCGAACGAATCATTTCTCGGTCAGTTAGGAAGTTAACAACCTCCTTTTCAGGGATCGCTTCCTCTTGCAAACCAATATCGAGTACCTCAACATATCCATAATAGGGAGCATTTTCTCCTACCAGTAAACTGCGTTTTGGATACTGGAAAGTTAAAGTATTTTTTGCTTTAATAATAATATTATCAGTTGTTAACGATGATTCATCTAAATGAATACCTGAAGGTACATCGATGCTGATAACAGGGTAGGAGGAGGAGTTGATTTGGTTGATAACAGAGGCCATTTCACCTTCTATTTTCCTGGTGAGTCCTGTACCAAATAGGGCATCAACAATAACAGTTTCCGGCTTTAAAGTAGGGAAGACAAAATTGTCAAGAACCACATCCACTAGCTTCTTGTCAATTTTTTGGAGCCTATCCAGGTTTGTTTTGCAGTCGGCGCTCAATTCCTTATCGAACTGTAACAGACTGGCATGTACCTCAAAACCGGCGGAATAGAGCATTCTCGCAACAGCCAAACCATCACCTCCATTATTTCCCGGGCCACAGAACAGGTGGACAAAATGTTTTTTATCAAAATTTTTCTGAAACCACTCGAAACACTTGCTCGCCGCACGCTCCATTAAATCAATTGACTCGATGGGTTCGTTTAATATGGTGTAGCGGTCGGCCTCCTTAATTTGTGCCGCTGTGAGAATTTTCATATTAAATTAAAAGATTAAATAAATTATGTAAATTATTTAAAATAAATATTATATAATATTAAAATAGAATCTAAAGAATTAATTAGTCTCAATAAGTGACGGAAAGGTATTGGGTTTATTTAATTAAAATCCTACTTTTGGTAAGATAAATCTAAAAAATAAATCATGAATAAACTCTACTCTTATTTACTCATTGCCTTTGCGGTAACCTCATTTTCGGTTGCCCAAGCACAAACAACTCTTACTATTGCCTCCGATTTCACCGTGACTGATGTGGATGGCAATACCTACAACCTCTTCAATATCCTTAACAACGGACAACATGTTTGTATCGATTTCTTCTTTGATACCTGTCCGCCATGTATCGCCACTTCTCCTTATTTCAGAGATACATATCACAATTTTGGATGTAATGAAGAGGATATATTTTTCATCGCAATTGATGTGAATGACAATGACGCTCAGGTAATTGCCTATGAAAATTCAGTTTTGGGCGGTCCTCCCGGTTACCCTTCAGTGAGTGGAATTGATGGTGGTGGAAATGCTGTTATCACTGCCTATGGAATAGGAGCTTTCCCGACCTACATTCTTATTAAGCCCGATCATACTATTCTTGAGAATGATATGTGGCCTATTTCTAATGCTGCCGGATTTACTACCTATTTTGCGGCCAATAACCTAAATCCTATCCCTTGTACTGTTGGTTTGAATGAGCAGGCGGGAGATTTGAAAGTAAGTGTTTTCCCAAATCCTGCATCCGATTACCTTAATATCCAGACTAATCAGTCGGTTTCTGAAGTTAGGGTGCTGAATGTTTTGGGTGAGGAAGCGTTAGTGAGTTCCTTGAATGAAAATAATTCCTTAATTAATATCCAGGCTTTAAAGTCGGGTGTTTATTTTGTTGAAATGAAGGTTGTCGGAAACCTATCAAGGGTGATGTTTGTAAAGCAATAACTGTACATTTTACCTGAAGTGCTCGTTTGAATAAAGTTTTCAAATGGGCACTTTTGCTTTTATTAATACTTCAAGTAATATTTTCAAAACATTGAATGATAAGTCAGTAAAAATTTAATAATTAAAAAGTTTCATCTGATAATCTCCATGTTTCAAGTGATCCATCAAGGCAGCTCCATCGCCATGAACGGTAATAATTTGTTTAGCACCGCATTGCTCAACCAGGTCAAGTATTTCCTGCCAATCGGCATGGTCGCTTAAATGAAAATTGAAATGAGCCTTTACAGGCGATTTTTTCCATCCGGTAGCAAAGGCAGTTACCACACCGGCATCGCGTAAATAGGTCGACATGGCTCTTGGTGGGGCCACCAAAATGTTCCCTGTAGTGCGTCTAAATAATTGATAATTATAATGTTGCCACTTACCTAAGGAAATTCCCTGCTGTTCATAAAAACGGTGGTATCCTGCCGCTTCGGGGTGAACCATGATTCTCCTTTCAGGAAAGTATTGATTGAGCAAAAGTGTCAATCGTTGGGCCTTTCCTAAATTATAGGCTCCAATAACCAAATTCATCTTCTCATATTCCTCCAGTTTTTTCATCTCACTTGCTTCCGAAGGATGCGCATAAGAGGGGTCGGCAAAAGTGGTTTCGGTAATCAGCACATCACAGGGAACCACCTCAAATGGTTCACACGATGCATCGGCTCTAATCTTATAATCTCCTGTATAACAGTATTTAACACCTTCGTGTTCAAGTACAATCTGAGCCGATCCCAACATGTGTCCTGCTGGATAAAACTGAATTTTAACCCCATTAATTTCGAAAGGTTCACGATAAGCCACGGGATTAAACTTGCTCTTTAACCGATCTTTATACCGTAATTTCATCATTCCCCAAGTCGAGGTAGTGCTCCAAACTTCCTCGTTACCGGCAATAGCATGATCGGCATGCGCATGTGAGATTAGTGCACGCGCAACAGTCCGGTAGGGATCGAGGTAAAAATCGCCGGGTGGAAAATACAAACCCTCCTTACGTTGCTCTATCATTAGTTAATTAATTGTATGTGAATGAGATAGGTTACCCTCTCAATTTACGGTTTAATTGCTTCTCCAAACTCTCCAGCATGGCTAACACTTGGGGAACCACCAAATGTTCCTCATCATTGATCACAACGTAATCACTTCTTTCAACTAAATCTGCTTCAGGCAACTGTTTTTGTAGAATTGCCCTAATATGTTCTTCTGTTTTTTGATCCCGCTGCATCACCCTTGAAATTCGTAACTGCTCGGGCGCAGTAACGGTGAGAATATAATCCATGTCCTTCCAGCTTCCCGATTCAAACATAATTGCAGCCTCTTTGACTACCAGTTGCGACTCACCCCGACTTCCGGCCCAAGCCAAATAATGATTACGAACAGCAGGATGAATTAAGTTATTGAGCGCATTCAGTTTTTCAGGATTATTAAAAACCTGCTCGGCTATAAATTTTCTATTAATCACATTTTCAGATGAATATGCTTCCTCACCCAATAACTTTTTAACTTCAACCATCAATAATGGATCTGATTCCATTAATAATTTAGCTTCAGTATCCGCATCATAAACAGGTATGCCAAGGGCAGCAAAAATTTTACAGACTACAGATTTTCCCGAGCCAATTCCTCCTGTGACACCTAAATTGATCGGTTTCATTCGTGAATAAGATAATCTGCCAACTCCGGCTCCAAACGCACTTTTCGAAGTTTTGATGGGTATTTTTCCAGCCTTAACTCGAGCCGCTGCGGCATTTGAGGAAAGGGAACTTCAGTAACCACTTTAAAATCGGAGGGACGTAATGAATTAAACTCTTTCAAGGGAGCCAGAAAGGAGACCTTAACCGTCTTTGGCAGGAGGGTAATCCGGCTTCGCTGCGATACCGGTAAATCAATGGGGACATTAAAATTCCCCTCGCTATACTCTTGAACTGTTACATAGTAATAAACGTAGGGCTGTGAAGCAACTACCCCTTTAGGCAGTTGATTGTTCAATTTAATGCCCGCGAAATGATTAGTGGCAATGTCCTTTAAAACAATATGGTCGGTATAAACGGCACTCACTTTATCCAGCAAGGAATCGGGGCCCGCTAAATCGATACTGTCCGGCCTTACAATGGTTTTTCCGGCAGGACCAAATCTGTTTTTGAAATCGATATTAGCCAGTAAAACCACCGGAACCCTTTTACTTGATCGGTTAATCAGGTCGGGGGCTATTACCTCAGGTGTTACTCTATAAGCCTTTAGTTCGCCGGGAAACTGATTCCGCAAAGAGATGGTAGAAACGCTAAATTTCTGCGATTTATCGATGAACCGTGAGATATCAATGTTAATAGAATCGGGTCTTTTACGAATGTGTGTGGTGAACAAATCAAAGCCGCTCCCCTTAAAGTGAAACTCCAAATCTTTGGGCAACTCTCCATTAAAATTGCGGGTAAAAGGAATGTTTTTGTAATTAACAGGAATCGTAATCACCGTTTCATAATCACGACTTAGTGAGGTGAAAAGCCAAAAAATCATAGCAGCAAAAACGCATATCATAAAAATGACTGCCTTCTGATTCAGTTTTGCCTTCGTCCTGAAATCGGTAAATATTTTTTTCTTGACCAATCCGGTAATGATTCCTGTTAAAGTGCGAAGCTACAAAGAAAGTAGGCGGTTTTGTATATTGGCTGATGTTGTTATAGGTTAGCTTTCGCTGAAAAGTAAATAAAAACAGCCGTTCGTTTCCGACCGGCTGCTGAATTAATATTTTACGAGTTGGTTCCTGAGGAGTAAATCAACTTTTTGCAACCTGGTATTGCTTGGTAGCTTCCGCAGAAATGGCAGTTTTCTCCACTTTCAAACGTACGTTCGAATCAACTTCTATTACAAAAGTGGTTTCATTAACCTCTACTATTTTACCATGAACGCCACCAATGGTAACAATTTTGTCACCCTTTAAGAGACTTGCTTTAAAAGCTTTTTCATCTTTTGCCTTCTTCATCTGTGGGCGAATCATAAAGAAATAAAAGACCACGATAATCAGTAAAATCATGATTAACTGACCCATTGCACCTCCTGAACCCGGAATTTGAACTAAAACTGTAGCTAATGTCATTTGAAATTTTATTTTTAATTGGTTACTTTAGGTATTTGAATATCAGCACTTATGGTAAGCACTTTGGTATTTGGGATGGTGTTAGCAATAAGGGTAACCGTTTTACTGGTCATGCCCGATTTGCCTGAACTATCAAATGTAATGTTAATAAATCCCTCTTCACCCGGCTGAACAGGATCTTTGGTGTACTCAGGAACAGTACATCCGCACGACGCGCTTGCATTAGAAATCACCAAAGGCGACTTACCTGTATTTTTAAATTTGAAGGCATAAGACACCTTTTCACCTTGCTGAATTTCGCCAAATTCATGGTTATCCGTTTCAAAAGTGAATACCGGAACCGCATCCATATCCACATCCGAATTGCCGGAGGCAGAGGCCGGATTGTTAACGATATCGGGTGAGATATGACCGTCTTTTGAATTGTCGCCTCCTTTGCAGGAAAACAAGGTCATCACGCAAGTGGAAACCACTAAAAGAGCTAATAATTTAATCGATTTCATTTGAATATAAATTGTTGATGGAGACTGCAAATTTAATAAATTGACCTTATTCTTCTCTGAACTTCCGGCAAACGGTTATTCAAGAAGTCCTCTCCCTGTTTTTTTAATCGCTCCCTGAGTTTTTAAATCGGCCACCAAATTATCGATAACTCCATTGATAAAAACCTTACTTTTTGGGGTACTGAAATCTTTGGAAATATCAATGTATTCATTAATGCTTACCTTAACGGGAATGCCGGGAAAGCCGAGAATTTCACTCAAGGCCATCTTCAACAGAATGATATCCATAAGTGCAATGCGTTCAACATCCCAATTTTTGGTTTTTTCGGAAATGAGTTGCTCGTAACGGAGGTCGTTTTTAACGGTTTCCCGGAAAAGCTTGTCCATAAATTCCTTGTCCTCTTCCTCATCTCTGAAAAGAGCCATTAGTTCAAAATGACCCTTCTTATTGGGATGCGATATTTTGATGGTTTTTAGCACCATGCTGTTGATGAGATCGAGCGCTTCGGCCCACCAAATATTTTGCTCCTCCATAGCATTTTGCAACGCTTCTGAAGCTATAATAATGTTTTTGTAGACCCAACTGCAAAAGTCAACATCCTCTTGAGGAGTGTGGGTTTCAGCTGCTACATAAGTCTTATATTCCTGACTGTTTCTAAGTTGAAAAAAGACCTTTTTAATGAGTTCCGCATCTTTCTGCCAGCTTATTTTTCTCGCTTTTAAACCGTCGGTATAAATTTTATCGGTCTGCAAGAAATGTATAAATGAATTTTGAGCAAGTCGTGACAATACCTTGTTCTCAACAACAATATGGCGGGGCGCGAGGTCAGTGTAATACCGATCCTCCTCATCAGCCAGTTCAGGCAAAACTTGCAGCAACGAAAGGTATAAATCGTAGGTACGCTCAGCGCCTCTGAATAACTCCGAAATTGTGGAGGAGGTGTTTTTTTCCTCCGATTGGTACCAGGAGTAAAGGGCCTGCATGACCCGGGTTCTTAAATGTCGACGACTAAGCAAAAGTTATAACGATAAATGATAGGTGATAATTGGAAGTTCCTTTTACGGGAGAAATAATGGTTATGGGAGAATTAAAAATTAGGAATTAATTTGGAAGTTTTCCTGCTGTCGCAGGGATCCTTTCAAAGGATAATCAATCAGTGCAACTGTTGTGCAGCTGACAATTTTTTAATAACCTAGTTTCACTTTGCCGATATCCTTAATGCGCTTCTCTGCCATTCTATTTGCGGCAAGGTAAGAGGGAATATTTTCGGCTGCGGCATTCTTTAAAATATCGAGGGTAAAGTCAAATATTTTTTCTGTTTGCTGAAGTGCTCTTTCGCGGTTGTAGCCTATTAGCTCCGAGTAAACGTTAATGAGTCCACCGGCATTAATGAGGAAATCGGGAGCATAGGTGATGTTTTTGTCGAGGAGCATTTGTCCGTGAACAGTTTCATCGGCCAATTGATTGTTTGCGGCACCGGCAATCACTGCACATTTAAGT
>JBBQVM010000177.1:0-7084 GCA_038211525.1 Bacteroidia bacterium | reverse complement strand
AAACCGAATCCCATCAGCAACCAAAGAAAAGAGGCAAATAAAAATGTTGGCTGAAACAACACTATTATAGCAAACGGAACAAAATAAGCTAATAGCAACACAATAGTTTTAATAACCATAGTTGCGTTCGCGTTTTTAGATATATTATTTTGTGTGAAATAATTTTCAACGCGAAGCTTTAGCTCTTTGTAAAATTTAGATTGATCCTTATCTACAAATTTAATGTGACCTTTGATATTCATTGAATAATGGATGTATTAAATACTGGCACAAGGTACGAACTATTTGATAATATAAAATCTAAAAATCGTTAAGTACTAAATATCAATATGATACGTGTGTGGAATTGCATTAAAAATACTCGGTTTTGGTCCCTTCCCAAAAAATTGTTGAAAAGTTTTTACGAATTTACTTGACAATTAAAAATCGACACTTTATGTTTGCAGCGTAATTTTTAATGTCGAACCGACTACAGATTTTTTTAAATCAACTTTTTAAAATTATTTTTTTTGAATTAAAACAATCGCAGTCATTTAAAAAGGAGGTACTCTCAGAGGAGAATTTACGCATTTACAGGATTTATAAATTCCGGTAAATAAAGCCCCAACGCTGGCTTAGTGTGCGAAAATATTTTTTTTAGTAAAACAATTAAATGCTTTTTAAACATGAAATTTTCAATTAAAATTTTTTTATTACTCGCTTTTGTTCTTACAGAACTCTCGCTTTCGTTTGCTAAGGCCATTCCTATTGAAGCCGACTGCACTACAAGTACTCCAAATTATTTAATGAAACCTAAAATTAAAATTTCCTTCATCATTGCCCGCCACAGGGATTGTGATGGTTTTGGAATTTGTGATTGGAACGTTGGATCGGTAGGCCGCACTCAAAACAAAGGAAATGGTGTACTTTATCAGGATGATGCATCTCGAAATACGCTGGTTCTTGAAATTAGCAAAACCGATGGTATTACCGATGAATGCTATAATAAGTATTTTAAAACAGGAGTGTATACCATGGAGGATGATTTCCCGATCCCGTCAGAAATTTCTAAATCTTTAGAATATCCCGGTATAAAAACTATTCCGGCAGGAAAACACCGGATTGTTGAAATTAATGGATTAATATATGTTTACTTTCCGGTTAAGTAAAGACTTCACAAATTAATTTAACACTAGTAATTTCACTCAGTTGGTTTTGATATTCATTCTCACAATGTTAAATCTGGTTTCGAAATGCGCTTTGAAAACTGATTGTACCAGTACCTATTATTTTAACGAATTTATTAAGTGCCGTTTATAATGATATGGTTTACTACCAAATACTATTTATAATTTAATGAGATCGAGCCAACTGAGTTAAATTTTTCATTACAAACAATAAAATTGAAGCCAAAGCACAGGCCTGGTATGTGTAAAACACTTTTCACTTAATTTTTTAAACCATGAAACTAAATTACAAATTTTTACTAATCATTGTTTGCTTTTTAACAGGTTTTTCAATGTATGGAAATGCAGCCTGCTCTATTAATCCGACTGAAGCGTCCTACGAATCCAGTTCCTTTATGAAACCAAAAATAAGAGTTCATTACGAAATTTCACGTCAAAGAGATTGCAATGGATTTGGATTTTGCGTTATCGATTTATATTTTACCATTCGCGAAGGCAAGAAAGGAAATGGTTTACTTTATACGGATGATGCATCCAGAAATACATTGATACTCGAAATAAATAAATCAACCGATATAACTGCAGAGAGTTATGAAAAGTATTTTAAATCGGGAATCTTTTTGATGGAAGATGACTGTCCCTTACCTTTAGAACTCTCTAAATCGTTAGAATTGGCCGGACAAAAAATCATCCGATCCGGGAATCACAGGATCGTCGAAAATAATGGGATCCTTTATGTTTATCTGCCTTTAAAATAATATCAATAGTCTCAAAATATAATTATGAAAAAAATAACTCAGCTGTTGTTCCTGGTTTCAATTATTCTTTTAACAGGTTGTCAACCGATTGTTAAAATTCTTACCGGAACTAGAAATCCTAGGTTCGAATCAGAATCAACTATTCAATCTTGGTTAAGAAAAAAGAAATTTCCTGAAGTTCCCGTTTATTCAAGTTCATTTGAAATGTGGAAATCGAACACAAAGCCGAAAACACCTGAGGTTTTTATATTCGATAATAAAGGGAGATACATTTCATATAAAAATCCGTCAAAACCAGAATGTACCGGACCGGCTGAGTTATTTATTTCATATATGGATACAACTCAAAGTTATAATTATTCGGATGAATACACTTTAAATTCCTTCGTTGCACCACTCAAAAAGTTAAATTGCGAGAATGTTTTATACACAAAAAAAGAAAATGTAGATTATCATGTTTTCATTACATTCAATGACTTTATGGGCAACTACTTTTTAAGAAACAAAACATATCGATGGCTCGATTCGCTCGCTTCAAACTCCAATATAAAATACGAATTAATATTGGTCAATACTGACTTGCAGTCGTGCTGGGATTCAACCCAAAAAGCATATTATTCACATATTAAAGAAGCTAAAAAATAAAATATGGGTACGATAAGTTATAGTTGAATCAAAATTTTTTGTTGATTAAAGGCAGTTTTTGTAAATGAAGATTATTTTCCTTTTTTTGTTCATGGTTATTTTTGGCGAAGGATCCTGGTGTTATGCTAGTGCTGCCGGCGATACCTCCAAAATAATTGCAAAAAAGTTTGTTGGCAATGTATCCACCTCTTTCAGCAATTCTGAAAATTGGAAAGGATCCACCTTTAATAGTTTATCAGCCGCGCTGGATATCGATTTTAACAGATCCAAAACAACCGATAAAAGTAATTACTTATTTGTAGTGCGATCCGAACTGGGTTTTACAAAATTTATTGATTCAGTTTGGGACAAGCATGCAGACAAATTATTTTGCAGTTACATTTGGAAACGTAAGAAGAAAAAAGTTGATCACTCCGCTTCATTTTCACTTACCACCCAAATGCTCAACAGTTATTTGAATTCGATTGATCCTCTAACAGGAGTAGCAAGCAGCGAATGGAGTGGCACTTTTTTTAATCCGGCTATTCTAGATTGCAGTTATGGTATGGCAGTTAGTTTCTGGAAAAATTCGATGTGGAATCTTTCTATTGCAACCGTTCGTTTGAAAACAGAACCTAAAACTCAAAATAAGGGGGAACTTTCAGGAAATAAAGTTGGAACCATCAACAGAGGCTGGTTGCTGCTGGATTACGGAGTCTCCACCCAACTCATCACCTCTCATAATTTATCCAGGAATATTAATATGAATACTACTGCCAAATTTTTTATGAAAGGATGGAACCGAGAATCGGTTGAACTGGATGTAAATCATAAATTTAATTATGTGGTGTGGAAATGGATTCAAGTAAGAGCTGATTTTAAAATTGTTTATGATCCGGTAGTTTCGCTGAAAATGCAATACCATAACGAGCTGCTGTTTGGAGTTTTTTATGATTCAGATAAAAAACCGGATTAGTGCTGAATTAAAATAGATTCGTAACTAATTGATTTATAAATATATGTTCAAATCATAGGGACGCTCTTTTTTGCCTATCAAACACTTTCATTTTTTTACCTTTGCCACACAAGGAAAAATTATGAATATATCGTACAACTGGCTGAAGAATTATATCACTATTGATCAATCGCCCGAAGAGGTAGCCAAACTACTGACAGGCTGCGGATTGGAAGTGGAAGGGATTGAACCTTTTGAAACTGTTAAAGGCGGTCTTAAAGGGTTGGTAATTGGTGAAGTGTTAACAGCAAGTAAACATCCTAATGCCGATAAGCTATCCATCACCACTGTGAATCTTGGTTCCGGTGTGGTGGCTAATATTGTTTGCGGTGCACCCAATATTGCTGCCGGACAAAAAGTGGTGGTGGCAGTTCCGGGAACATTAATATATCCTGCCAAAGGAGATCCCTTTGAAATTAAGAAATCGAAAATTCGTGGTGAAGTTTCAGATGGAATGATTTGCGCTGAGGATGAAATTGGATTGGGTGAAAGTCATGCAGGTGTTATTGTTCTGGATGCAAGTGCCATTCCGGGAACACCGGCGGCTGAATATTTTAAAATTGAAACGGATTCCATTCTCAGTATCGGATTAACACCCAACCGTCCCGATGCTGCTTCGCACATTGGAGTAGCTCGTGATCTGAGTGCGGTAATTAATACTTTGCATATTGATAAAGAGCCGACTTCGAAAGTAACCTGGCCCGATACATCGGCATTTGTCGCTCCTAATCAAACACCCGTTGTTTCGGTTTCAGTAGAAAGTGAAGCCTGTATCCGTTATTCGGGAATACATATTGAAAATGTGAAAGTGCAACCGTCACCTGCTTGGTTACAGAATGCTATCTCTTCAATTGGACTAAAACCGATTAATAATATTGTTGACATCACCAACTTTGTTCTTTTTGAAATGGGACAACCTTTGCACGCATTTGATGCTTCGAAAATAAGTGATAAAAAAGTGATTGTAAAAAATGCAATTGCAAATACTGTTTTTGTTACATTGGATGGTGTGGAGCGTAAAATGGTTGGCTCGGAACTCATGATTAACGATGCTAAAGGCGGAATGTGTATTGCAGGAGTTTTTGGCGGGATTAATTCAGGCGTGAATGAAACTACCACCGAGATTTTTTTAGAGAGCGCCTGTTTTGATTCGGTATCTGTTAGAAAAACATCCAAACTTCACGGCTTAAAAACCGATGCCTCCTTCCGATTCGAACGTGGCACAGATCCCAACATCACCGTTACTGCTCTTAAACGTGCTGCTTTGCTAATTGAAGATCTTGCAGGTGGTAAATTTTCATCTGCTCTTGTTGATATTTATCCGCATCCTGTCAAAGATTGGAACGTTGAATTATCGGTAAGTAATTTCAAAAGACTAACCGGTGTGGAACTAGATGTTAAAACCATCACCCGAATTTTATCGTGGTTAGATATACAAGTAGTTTCTGAAAACAATGGCACCATGCAATTGCTGGTTCCACCTTACCGGGTGGATGTGATTCGAGAGGCGGATGTGATTGAAGAGCTACTCAGGATTTATGGGTATGATAAAATTCCACTTCCCACCAAATTAAATACCTCTTTACCTACCACTGCCTCTCCCCTGCTTGAAAAAATCAGGAACAAAGTAGGTGATTATCTGGTATCGAATAGTTTTATGGAGGTAATGTCGAACTCACTTACAAGATCGGGTGTTTATGATGAGGTTGAAACGACTTTTGCAAGAATAAAAAATCCGCTGAGTCAGGACCTGGATATATTAAGACCCTCGATGTTGCAGCCGCTGTTAGATATAGCTATTTACAATCGTAATCGTAAAAGAAACGATCTTCGGATTTTCGAGTATGGAAAAACGTATGGAAAGGATAACGAAAAATATTTTGAAACCAACCGTCTCGCATTGCTGTTAACCGGCTTTCGCACCCCGGCACATTGGAATACTAAGCAGGAGGAGTACTCCATTTATTATCTGAAATCGATGGTTGCTAATGTGATGCAGTGTTCCGGACTACCAAGTGGTAAAGCAAAATGGGCGACTGTCGATAATGGAACTCTTGAAATGGAAATGGTATATGCAGCAGGAAAAAAAGAGTTAGCTCATATAGGAAAAGTCCCCAAGAAAACTCTCAAGAAATTTGATCTCGATGGAACCATCTGGTTTGCTGATATCAATTTGGATAGGGTGGAGAAAACAATCACTACCACCCCACCTCTCATTAACGAACCACCTAAGTTTCCCGAGGTAAAACGCGACTTATCCATGTTGCTCGATAAGAGTATTCAGTACCAGTCGCTGGAAAATCTTGCTTATGAAACGGAACGAAAAATATTACGAGAGGTAAATTTATTCGATGTGTTTGAAGGTGAAAAAATTGGTCGCGACAAAAAATCCTATGCGGTAAGCTTTTTCCTCCGCGATGATGAAAAAACACTCACCGAAAAAGAAATCGATAAAGTGATGCAGCGACTAATGGATAGCTTTGAGAGTAAATTGGGAGCTGTGATTAGAAAAGGTTAGGTTGTTGAATAAAATTCGTATGAATGGACATATTAAAAGTAGTTCCAAACTATGTATGCTTTCAAGATGCCTGACTGGTTTAAAATTTAAGTGCTTGTGGACAATTCTGCAACCATACACCTCCATGATAAGTCGAGAGCGGAAAATTGTCGATGGTATATCTTATTGTATTACCCACCACCGAACCCGTTTCATGATCGAATCCAACACCCATAGTTGGAATATTGTTTCCGTGAATGCCAATGCGGTAATTTGTAATTTCATTACCGAAAACACTCACTTGCTGATTTATAAAACGAGACAATGGATTTTGTACCGTGATGGCTGTATTGTAAAAATCAACATCTGAGATATCTGCCAGCATCCTGGTTTTTATTTTAGGTAGGTACATCTTCATTACTCCACTACAAATTTCTTCACCAACTTCTCAATACCACACTCCAAACTCACCACATACATGCCCTTCGCCCAACCTCCACAATTTAAATTTTTGGTAAAATAAGGCGGTGTAATTTTCCCGCTTTCGCTGAAGACTTCCTTGCCCATTAAATCATATATGATCAGCCGGTAGGTTGCTCCACTCAGTTTATCAGCATTAACAAAAGCTGTTTGCCATTGCGGTGAATAATAAACATAAAGCCCCGCTACTGCCACTGCCGCCGCTGCTTCATTAAGTGATGTTAGCGTATCGCATGGGCTACCGGCGAGGGCGGGCATATCGTAATCGGGGTTGTTGGGGAGGCCGTAGTAGGTTCTCTTTCCTCCTAAGTAGAAACTGAATGGAGCATAACCACAAGCAGTTCCTAAACTATCGGGGTAGTTGATTACGCTTAGGTTCATGTTTACGTAGTTGTAAACGCTGTCGGGGTAGGGGTAACAATAGGGGGCAACGTTACATTGATAAGCTTGGCCAAAATATATTTTATTGTTTGGTGCCAATTCTAAGAGTCCGATGCCGATCAAGCCATTTGGAATAGAATCCAAAACAACTCTTGTCGAAGCA
>JBBQVM010000176.1:0-7117 GCA_038211525.1 Bacteroidia bacterium | reverse complement strand
CTATTTAAATTTCAATTATTTGTTATATCATTGATTTACTATGTTTTATTATTATAATAATTGTCTATTATTGAACTAATTTGTAACTTTGCCATAAGAATATAGCTAAATGCCTCGCAGTAAACTGGAAGAAATAATTGAAATTTTGTCGAAGAAGGAGCAAAATCAGTTTGATTTATATCTTCAGGCTCCTTTTTTTAAGGCCGATGAAGCCAGTAAACTTCTTTTCGCTGCAATAATTTCAGGACCCTTTCGGGGAAAGGAGTTCAAGAGTGAACTTTTTAAGAGGGTTTATCCGGGGATGACTTACAACGATAAGCTTTTGAGGTATCAGATATCTGATTTGAACAAGCACTTGGAGCGATTCCTGATTTTAAAAAAAATTGAGAAAGACGAAATACTTTCTTCACGTATTATTGCAACTGTTTTTGCTGAAAGAGATTGCGAGAAATCTTTCCAGATATTAAATAACGACTTATCGCAACAGCATAGCCTATCCGGTGCGGATGAATTATTAGAGCAATTCAGGAATGCAGAATTGCAACTAAATTATACCGGCAAAAAAGTGACTGCTAAAAACACACCCGACTATTCCTCCACTTTAAATTTACTCGATAGTTTTTATATTCTTAAAAAATTACAACTTAGTTGTGAAATTGTAAATCTCTCTAACATCCTTAAAAAAAGTTACGAGGTAAAACTCATCCATGAAATTCAGGAATTGAGTGAAAAAGATCCTTTCAATAAAATCCCTGCAATTCAAATTTATCAAAACATACTTCACTTTCTCTCCGATCCGAATAATGAATCGGCATTTTTAGATGCACAACAATTAATAATATCGCATTCCGATAAATTGAATATTCCTGAGGTAAGTGAATTGTACCAATACCTAAAAAATTACTGCGTACGACAAATTAACCAGGGAAACGCTGATTACATTCGTAAACTTTTCGAGATCTATCAAACAGTAATTGCCAACAAGCCGCTGATGCGAAACGATTATCTTTCGCAGTGGGAATTCAAGAATATAGTGAGTATAAGTTTACGTTTAGGAGAAAAAAAATGGTGCAGCAGGTTTATCGAAAAATACGTTACCTACTTAAAACCTGATGAACAAAAAAATGCTTTAGCCTACAATCTGGCCTATTCTTATTTTATTGATGATGATTTCCGCAAAGCCATAAGAAAGTTACAAGAGGTAGAATTAAAAGACCTATTTTATCAGTTGGATGGAAGAGTAATTTTACTTAAATCATATTTTGAGCTCGATGAAACCGAATCGTTTTTTTACCAAGTTTCCTCCTTCCGGTTATTCCTACTTAGAAATAAAAATATTTCAGAATATCAGAAAAGCATTTACCGCAACCTGATTCATTTTCTCGCAGCTATTATGCGTGCAGGAACCAGCAAAGCCAAACTTAGAAAAATAAAAACTGAGGTAGAGAAAGAAAAAAATGTTGCGGATATTAATTGGCTTTACACTAAAATCGCAATTGCTTTAGGAGAATAATTTACACGGCGAGCACCATTAATGAATAACCTCCTAGCACTCTTACGCCAAAGTCGGCATTCATACTGTATAATAACTTGCGGGGCAATTTCGCCAATTTAGATTTCAACGATCGTGAAGGCAGGTCGATGTAGGAACCCGTATAGAAATAATCAACAATTTCGAAACCTGCATATTCCAATGATGCCAACGCGGTATCTTTAGTATAATAATGAATATGTCCGGAATTTTTCCTTTTCCGCATAAGCGGATACCCACGCCAAACCGATTGCACTGATAGATCAAGAGGAATGTGAAATATTAGCTGCTTCGCTTTATCACGCGCCTCACGGAGGAATCCATAATAATCATCAACATGTTCAAACACATCAATCATCAGCGCTAAATCGCTACTTCTGTTGCCAGGAATTTCATG
Organism: Bacteroidia bacterium; assembly: GCA_038211525.1. Classification (GTDB taxonomy): domain Bacteria; phylum Bacteroidota; class Bacteroidia; order AKYH767-A; family OLB10; genus JADKJB01. Next base: position 5,189 of record JBBQVM010000176.1, on the reverse strand, counting down.
AAGGCCTTTGAGATAAAATTTCAATTTAGCATTTTCTCTGGATCGTGACATTTCGTATGCCTGTGGTGAAACTTCATATCCTTCAAAACTTGTTGTGGCAGGTAATTTTCCCTGCAGTTGCTTCAAAATTTCTCCGGCACCACAACCTATCTCTACAACTGTGGAAGGTGCGAGCCGGTGCTTTTCAATCATTTTGCTGATGTTACCAGCCTTCCATCCGGCATCTTCAGAGTGCCAGTTAGGATGTTTCTCTAAATAATCGCCTTGTGTGTAAAAATCGGATGACATGCGTGGAGTTGACTGAAGATAAAGTAGAATTACGTTGCAAAATTAGTAACTAATTCCTTTTTTACGTATTTTAATTTAAAGGCATTAAAAAAGGGGCCTCGGCCCCTTTTTTAATTTTACTCTTTCACTCAAACACCTCTTAATTTCTCTTTGTGTTTGGTGATTTGCTTTCTTAATGCCTCAACAGCTACGTCGGTAGCTTCTTCAAAAGTTTTGCATTGTTCCTTGGCAAATAAGGTCTTACCGGGAGTATTAATTTTTATTTCAGCAATTTTATTTTCTGAATTATCCGACTTATCCAATCGGAGAAAAACCTCACTATCAATTATGCTATCATAATATTGAAAAAGCTTATCTACTTTTTCTTCTACAAACTGCAACAACTTTTTGTCGGCAGTAAAATGAATGGACTGAACTTTTATTTTCATAATTAAAATGGTTTTATCAGGCTTTAGGATGTGCCTGCTTGTAAATATTTTTTAATTTTTCTATGGTATTGTGCGTGTAAACTTGTGTGGCTGCAAGGCTCGAATGACCGAGTAATTCTTTCACTGCATTAATATCAGCACCATGATTCAGCATGTGAGTAGCAAAAGTATGTCGCAAAACGTGTGGGTTCTTCTTATCACCAGTGGTTACCTGGGCCAGGTATTTTTTAACTAATCGATAAACGAATTTTGGATACACTTTGTTACATCGGTTATCAATAAATAAAACGGTGTAGGTACTTTCATTTTTGCTTAACCAATCGTTCCTTTCAGCAATATACTTTTTGAGGATATCTTTTAACTTTCCTGAAATAGGAATGATACGTTCCTTATTCCGCTTTCCTAATACTTTAATGTGTTGATTGCTGAAGCTGATGTCATTGTCTTTGAGATTCACCAATTCCGACAAACGCATACCGGTGCCATAAAACAGTTCGAGAATCACCCGATCGCGGGCACCTGCAAAACCCTCTTCAAAAACAATTTCAGTAAACAACGATTGCATTTTGGCTTCATCAATAAAGGCCGGCAATTTTTTACCCACTTTTGGCGACTGAATTTTCACCATCGGATTCGTTTCCAGAACTTTTTCGCGCAATAAAAACCTAAAAAAAGACTTCAATGCAGTTATTTTCCGGTTTACTGAACGTGGAGAAATTTTAGCATCCATCAAACTTACTATCCAGGAACGGATGTAAAAGTGAGTTACATGGGTAATGTCGGTGGTGTCGTATTCCTTACTGATGTATTCGAAAAACTGATTTAAATCAGTGCGATAAGCAGTGAGTGTATTTAATGAATAGCGCTTTTCATACTGAAGGTGAGATAAAAAGCGGGATAGTGGCATGCGCAAGTATTTATCATCAAAGGTAATTACACTTTGATGATAAACGAGCGATTAATATGAAAATTTTAAAGTTCGGTACTCTCTGCAGCTCTTAAAGCATCGCGATAAATCGCTTTCTTAACAGTAGTTCTGCGGGTAATAGAAGGTTTTTCAAAAGCAGAACGGCTACGCAAAGCGCGTACAACACCTGTTTTTTCAAATTTCTTTTTGAACTTCTTTAAAGCTTTGTCGATTGACTCGTTTTCTTTGATTGGAACAATGATCATTTACTAGATTTTTAAAGGATTGCAAAGATAATAAAAATTCGAATCCCAAGCAGTTTTATTTTAATTTTTACCTTTAACTCCTAACAATTGAGAATGTTCCGCAAAATAGTAAAAAAGAGCCAGGAGTTAACAATTAAGCCACTGATATTGTGGTACTTAAAAAAAGAACGCCGGTTTTCTTTTCGGGGATTGACGATGACAGTTTACCAGGGTGTTTTTCATCCCCTCCTTTTTCACAGCACTTTAATTCTTGTAAATTACCTCCAAAAACTTCCCCTCCAAGGGAAAACGTTTTTAGAACCCGGCTGCGGCTGCGGTCTGGTTTCGCTATTGGCAGCTAAGGCTGGTGCCGATGTTATTGCATTAGATATTAATGAATTAGCAACCGAAAACACCAAAATCAATGCTTTTAATAATAACCTTTCGATCGAAGTACTACAGTCGGATCTCTTTGCCGAAGTCGCTAAAAAACCCTTCAACTACATTTTTATAAACCCTCCATATTATCCAAATCAACCTAAAAACAAAAGTGAGATGGCCTGGTATTGTGGTGAGAATTTTGAATATTTCGAGAAATTATTTTTTCAGTTACCCGATTATTATAACACTGATAGTGAAGTAGTAATGATTTTATCAGAGGATTGTGATTTGAAAATGATTGAACAAATTGCTCAAAAATATGATCAAAAAATGGAATTAATTTTGAGCAAATCCTCCATCCTCGAACAAAACTTCCTCTTCCGGATAGTCAAATCGAATCTGTAGAGCGATTTGGATTTCACGAAAAGATTTATATATTTGAATGATCTTTAACTTTATGTCGAACTCATCCACCTTTTCAATGAACGAACCAACTCTTCATACTGTGATGAGCACCATTTTGTATTTTGATTTATTCAAACACCCGCTCACTCGCGATGAAATTCTTGAATATTCTCATTTACAAAAACTTGAACCTAATGAACTAGATGAGTCGTTGTTGTTTCTGGTTGAAAATAATGTACTCTTTATTAAGGATGGCTTTTACCTTCCTCACCAGCGTTTCGAGAATATCTCCCGCCGTTTGAATGGAAATCAACTCGCCGACAATTCCTGGAATCATGCAGTAAAAAAATCAATTTTGATCAGCAAATTCCCGTACGTTCGCTCGGTGGTTATTTCAGGTTCGCTCTCAAAAGGGTATATGGATAATACATCGGACATCGATTTTTTAATTATTACTGAACCCGGTAGATTATGGCTAACCCGATCGTTGCTGGCATTCTATAAAAAAATATTTTTATTTAACTCACACAAATTATTTTGTGTAAATTATTTTTTAGATCTCGATAATTTAAAACTCCCCGATAATAATTTATTTATTGCAACCGAATTATTATTCGCAGTTCCTGTTTACAATCCTGAGGTGCATTATCAGTTTGTTGATGCCAACAGCTGGTCAAAAAACTATTACCCTGCTATTAAACTTAAAACATTAAAAGGCAACTACGAAATTCCAACGGATCCATCCTCTAAAATTCTCTTTGAAAAACTTTTGAGTGGGAAAATTGGAGCGTTCCTGGATAAATCAATGATGAAACTCACTGTAAAATTTTGGCAAAAGAAATTTAAGACGATGAATAAAACACAATACAATCGCGATATGAAATCATCTGAAGGAGTTTCGAAGCATCATCCAAATGGTTTTCGCGACAGAGTATTGGGAGAACACGAAAAACAATTGAATATTTTCAAGAATAAATTGGCGGAAGTAATAGTTTCCACTTCAAATTCATAAAAGGGTGAAAAAAATTCTCTTCACACATTCCTATTTTCTTCGCTTCGATCCCAAACAGTGGGAAATTATGCAGCCTTATGCTCCGCTGGGAACTATTTATGCTGCGGCCGTACTTCGTGAAAAAGGGTACCACGTCTCACTGTGGGATCCCATGTTTGCTAACTCAGCAGAAGAGATTAAACCGGTAATTTCTTCAACTCAACCAGACGCTCTGGTAATATATGATGATGGTTTTAATTACCTCACCAAAATGTGCCTCACCAATATGAGAGAGGCTGCGTTTGAAATGTGTCGTTATGCAAACCAAAAAGGAATTCCTGTGTTTGTGGCCGGTTCCGATGCAGCAGATCACTACGAAAAATATCTCGACCATGGTGCCGCTGCTGTCATTAGGGGAGAGGGTGAAGCTACACTAAATGAAGTGCTTGATTTATGCTTTCAAGATTTGAACGATTTTTCATCAATAGATGGTTTAACATTTCGTCAAAACAACAAAACAATAGTTAACCGCCCTCGTGAGGTGTTAAAAAATCTCGATGAAATCCCATTCCCTGCCTGGGACCTGGTTGATGTGGATGCCTACCGAAATGCTTGGATTAAAAATCATGGGTATTTTTCAATGAACATGAGCACAACAAGAGGTTGTCCCTTTAAATGCAATTGGTGCGCAAAACCCATATACGGAAACCGTTATAACTCCCGTTCACCTGAAAATGTGGTGGCGGAAATTAAGTTATTAAAAGAAAAATATCATCACGATCACATCTGGTTTTGTGATGATATTTTTGGACTGAAACCGGGATGGGTGAATCGTTTTGCCGATTTGATGAATGAAAGCAATATCCAGATAAAATTCAAAATACAAAGTCGTGTTGATTTACTTTTGCAGGAAAATAATATTGCAGCACTCGCTCGTGCGGGATGCGAAAATGTATGGGTAGGTGCCGAATCAGGCTCTCAGAAAATTCTGGATGCGATGGATAAAGGCACTAAAGTGGAGCAGATAAAAGAGGCTACCCTTCTTCTCAAAAAGCATAAAATCAAGCCGGCATTTTTTCTTCAATTCGGGTATCCCGGTGAAACCGAAGAGGATATTAAAAAAACTATAGCCATGGTAATGGAACTCCTTCCCGATGATGTTGGAATTTCTGTTTCCTATCCTTTACCAGGAACTAAATTTTATGAGAATGTAAAACACGAATTGAAGGATAAGGCCAACTGGACCGACTCTGATGAACTGGCGCTGATGTTCAGAAACACTTATCCTTCCGAATATTATAAACACCTCCATCGTTTTGTTCATAAAAAATACCGCCGACACCAGGGTGCCGATTTATTTAAGAAAATGATTTCCGGAAATATTGCCGTCTCTAAACAAAATGTGAAACGAGCAGCAGGATTTATTTATCATATTCCAGGTGAATGGCACCATTGGAGAAAAATGAGAGCCATAGCTGCGGGCGACACTAACCAAGCTCACTATTTTATGGATACTGCTAAATCTGCAAAAGCATTTGATGAGG
>JBBQVM010000175.1:0-7148 GCA_038211525.1 Bacteroidia bacterium | reverse complement strand
GGTGAAAACTGTCGTTTGTTACTTGTTGGCGATAATGCACAATTGCCGCCTGTGGGTCAGCTGGAAAGTCCGGCCTTGGATATTAGGCACTTAACGAAAATTTATGATCGAAGAGCCGGTCATTTTGAACTTACTGAGGTGGTTCGTCAGGAAAAGGATTCAGGCATCTTGAAAAATGCCACTGATCTTAGAAATGAAATCAGAGCAGGAGGGAAGAACATCCAATTCGATAGTCATTTCCCCGATTTCGAAAGAGTGAACGGATATGATTTGGGCGATAAACTTGCCTCCGACTACAGCTCTTTAGGCCCTGAAGGAGTGGTAGTGGTATGTAGATCCAACAGATCTGCCAATAATTACAACAAACAAATTCGGTACAGCGGATTGTATTTTGAAGAGGAGATTTGTGCCGGTGATTATCTGATGAGTGTTAAAAATAATTACTATTGGCTCGAAGAAAAATCTGAAGCCGGGTTTATTGCAAATGGTGATACTCTTAAAATTACGAGAGTGCAACGTTTTGAAGAAAAATTCGGATTTCGCTTTGCGGATGTTTTTGTAGAGATGGTGGACTACCCCGATCATCCGGCATTTGAAGTGAAAGTAATTCTGGATTGTTTGTACACCGAAGCTCCTGCATTAACAAGGGATCAATCTTCTGAGTTATTTAAATTGGTGGCAGAATCGTATCCTGAAGCCACGAGTCGGACCGCGAAAATGGCAAAGGTGGCTAAGGATCCCTGGTATCAGGCGCTACAAATCAAATTTGCCTATGCGGTAACTTGTCATAAAGCACAAGGTGGGCAGTGGAAAAATGTTTTTGTAGATCAAGGTTACCTTACCGAAGAAATGATTGATGTGGGATATTTAAGATGGCTGTATACTGCTATCACAAGAGCATCAGAAAAAGTTTACATGGTTAATTTTCAAGAAACGTTTTTTAAAGAAACTTAATGCACTCCATTTTCAGGGTTCTTACCCGGGATTTTTCGATAATAATTTTTCATGAATTCAATATCTTTATCCACATCGCCGGTAAGGTAATAAGGCGGTTCAACTACAACTTCTTTTTTTGCATAATTAAACGCAACCATTACTACAGGTAGATTCGCTTTTTGTGCAATGTAATAAAAACCAGTTTTCCAAACAGGAGCATAACTTCGGGTACCTTCAGGGGTTAAACAAATTGAAAACTCCGGTTGAGTTTTAAAAACTTCTGCAACAGCATCAACAAAATTATTACTTTTAGATCGGTCGACCGGATAACCGCCCAGTTTCTTAAAAATCCATCCAAATGGAAATTTAAAAAGTTCTTTTTTAGCAGCATATCGGGTGTCGAGGTTTAAAACACTTCTTGCAGCTAATCCTAAAAAGAAATCCCAGTTGCTGGTGTGAGGTGCAATAATCATTACATATTGTTTCAAATCGGTAGGCACAGCACCAATAGATCTCCAACCGAAGAGCTTAAAAAAGAAACTATAAACTGATTTCAAGGAGAGATTTTGATATTAAAAATATGAAATTGGTGTTGCAATGTAAAAAAATGGAATTGAAAGTGCAAAAATTAGTTAAAATGATCCCCCAAAATCGAATTTGGAACAGTTATTGAGAAATACGGGAGCATCCAAAATTATACCATGAATATTAATAGATCCTTATTATTGTTATTTTTATTGTTGCAGTTAATTTTTGTTTCTTGTTCACCTAAAATGGTTCCTTTTACCCAGCAACTGAAGGAGCAAAATAATTTGAAACCTGAAGAACTAAAATCAATACAGTTTTACACGAGTAATGATCTTGTTTTAAGAAGGGGCGAAAATAAAGACACAAAAGAAACCTCCAATGGCGAATTGAATATTGTGAAGGATGCAAAAATGGAGGAGGTTTTTATAAAAGCAGGCACCCCATGCGTAATTAAAGAGGTGGTTGACGGGAATCGGGTCACTGTGAGTTTCGACAAAGGAGCAGCCAAATACCTGGTGTTTGGAAGTATTAATAACCGAGATGGGTATTATACCTTGATGGCCCTCGATTGGAAAAATGGTAAAGGCAAAGTGAATTATGGTGAAAAAACATATATGTCGTCACCGGGTAGTAAAGATGTATTTCTAGTATTGAAAATGAAAACGCTTGAACAATTTCAGGTGGATCGTCAGGTGGAAAAAGGTGCAGTGATTAAATGATTTTTTAAAAGGATTTCAGTAAAATCTGAAATAGATTTCAATAAAAATAAGTCAAGTAATTTTGTGGGACGTACTGGGCTCGAACCAGTGACCCCTGCCTTGTCGAGGCAGTGCTCTGAACCAACTGAGCTAACATCCCATTAATTTCATGCAAATATAAGTATCAGGAAGCGGGTGTGAAAATTTTTACAATCATAAAAATTCCATACGCGGCAAGAGCCATTCCTGAAATGCGGTTCATCCACACCAAAAAAATCTCTGAAATGATACCTTTTAGGCGCGTAGAGATCCACGCTTTCAATAAATCGGTGCTGAATACCATTCCTAAAGTTGAACTGTAAAAAAGCAAAGCATGAATGCCCGTATAATGCTCCTTAACTGAAATAGTGCCAGCCACTCCCAGCCAAAATAATAAAGCGGAGGGATTCAAGGTATTCATCGTAAAACCTTTGATAATATCGATAACCCGAGTTTTGGAATCATCAATCACTTCGAGTGCCTCCGCAGAAACAGATGCCTTTTTAAAAAAGGTAAATACTCCAAAACTTAAAATCAATAAGCCCCCGCACAATCCTATTAAATGGTTGTATTCCTGTACATAAATCAAAAATGAACTTCCATAATAGGTGAGTGCCACAAAAAGGGCATCACTTAGCAAAACTCCGAATGCCAACATACTGGCGGGAAGGAATCCTTTTTTAATACTCGTATTGATAATCATGAAGAACACAGGACCCACCAATAGCGCAAGGACACCTCCCAACAATATTCCTCCAATGACCGGTTCAATCATAATTTAATTTATGGATTGGTATTAAACGACAATTCACAAGACACGATGTCAAAAATATTAAAAAAAAACCCAGACTCCTCAAAAACCGATTAATTACGATTGAGCTAAAGCACGTTCTTTCTCAACAAATTCCTCCCATACTCCAAACTGTACGCTCTTCATTACTCTTGGGAATTTATTTTGGGCACCCACTTTATTGTTCACTTTCATCCAGTTATAAAAAATAGAGGTTGGAACTACTTCAACAAAAACATCATTCAGCGCCGACTTCCTTTCAACGCGGTAATCGTCGTTAAGAATTTTTAATTTATCATCCAGATGTTCCATAAAAATAGTAGAATCAACCATATCATCAGTACCGATGTACCATTTATGAGCAAACAAACTTCCTGAGGGTATTCCCGAAACTGTAAATTCACTAATACTAATATTCATTTCTTCACTAACCATCTCAATAGCTTTGTTCATATTGTCGATGGAAAGATGTTCGCCACACATACTCAGGTAATGTTTTGTGCGTCCAACAATAATAATTTCACATTTTTCTTTATTTGTAAAACGAACAACATCACCAATTAGATACCTCCATGCTCCTGCATTGGTTGAAAGCATAATGGCGTAATCCTGTCCGACTTCGATTTCATGAACTAAAAAAGTTTTTGGTTTTCCAATTAACTCTCCTTCACTGTTAAAGTAATTATCGTTGAAGGGAATAAATTCGAAAAATATTCCATTATTAATAATCATTCTCATACTCTTATTTCCGGGATCATCCTGAAAAGCAATAAATCCTTCGGAGGCAAGATAAGTTTCAATGTAAATAAGTGGTTTGGCTAGCAACCGGGCAAAACTTTTTCGGTAAGGTTCCAGTGAAACACCTCCATGAACATAAATGGAGAGGTTGGGCCAAATATCGTGAATGGTATTCAGTTGATATCTTGCAATTACTTTCTCAATAAGTAGTTGCACCCAAGCAGGAACGCCAACAATAATTCCTATGTCCCAGTCACCGGCCTTCTCGGTAATTTCATCCAGTTTCGCATTCCAATCACTCTCTTTGGCAATTTTTCGTCCGGGTTTATAAAAATGTTGAAACCAAAATGGCAAATTACTGGTGGTTATTCCACTAAGATCACCTTCAAAATAACTACCTTTCTGATGGAGGTGCGTACTACCACCCAACATTAGAATCCCCTTTTCAAAAAGTGATTTAGGTAAATCATATTTTGCCAGCGATATAATTTGTCGGGCGCTCACTTTACGGATGGATTTAATCATATCCCTGGTAACAGGAATATGCTTGCTGGAAGAATCAGAAGTGCCTGAACTTAATGCAAAATATTTTACTTGTCCGGGCCAGCATACATCCTCTTCATCATGTAAGGATTTGTTCCACCACTTCGAAAATATAGAGTTATAATCGTGTACAGGTACCGTTAGGCGGAATTTATTTATAAATTGAGGACTGGCAATTATTTTTGAAAATTTATAAGCTTGACCGAAAAGGGTAAACTGAGATTTCCTCAAAAGAGTGCGTAAAACATTCTTCTGATGTTGTTCAGGAGTAGACCTTTCAAAATGAATTTTTTGGCGAAGTTCGATTCCCTTCTTAATAATGCTTCCCAGCAGAGCCATAAATGTTCTCTATTTTCAGGTGAACTTTTAAACCTTTCGGTGATGAATATTTAAATAAACTCAAAGACCATTTTTAATGAAAGGCTTTTGAAACATCCCGGAAGTAAACTTACTTAAAATTTCTTAATTCCCAAAATTAGGCTGTAACTGGTTCCATATTACGGATGATTTCAGATCCGAACTCACTGCATTTCAGGAGAGTAGCCCCATCCATCAAACGGTGAAAATCATAAGTAACTTTTTTAAGAGCGATCGATCTTTCCACACCTTTGTAGATAAGATCGGCAGCTTCCAGCCAACCTAAATGTTCCAACATCATAGCACCCGACAGTATCACAGATCCGGGATTTACTTTATCCTGACCTGCATATTTTGGAGCAGTTCCATGTGTTGCCTCAAAAATAGCATGACCAGTAATGTAATTGATATTAGCCCCAGGAGCAATTCCAATACCACCAACACAGGCAGCTAAGGCGTCCGAAATATAATCGCCATTCAAATTAAGGGTAGCTATTACCGAATACTCATCAGGTCGTAATAGAATTTGTTGTAGGAATGCATCTGCGATAGAATCTTTGATAAGTAGTTTGCCGGAATTAAGTGCAGATTTCATTTCTGCTTCAGCGGCCTCTTTTCCATTAGCTTCGGCAGTTTTATCGTATTGTTGCCATGTATATGTTTGAGAACCAAATTCTCGTTCGGCCAGTTCATATCCCCATTTTTTAAATCCGCCTTCAGTGAATTTCATAATATTACCTTTATGCACTAACGTAAGTGATGGTTTTTTATGAAGAAGTGCGAATTCAATTGCAGCTTTTATCAATCTTTCAGATCCTTCTTTTGAAACCGGTTTAATACCAATTGAAGATGTCTCTGGGAAACGAATATTTTTTACTTTCATTTCATTTTGCAAGAAGTCGATTACTCTTTTTGCTTCAGGTGTGCCTGCCATATATTCAATACCGGCATAAATATCTTCAGTGTTTTCCCTGAATATTACCATATCGGTTCTTTCAGGATGACAAACAGGAGAAGGTACGCCTTCAAACCATCTAACAGGGCGCAAACAAACATACAAATCGAGAATTTGTCGTAGTGCAACATTTAATGAACGAATCCCTCCACCTACCGGAGTAGTAAGAGGTCCTTTAATAGCAATAAGATGTTCACGAATTACATCCAGTGTTTCTTCAGGTAACCAGTTGCCGGTTTGTTTAAATGCTTTTTCACCTGCAAGAACCTCTTTCCAGATAATTTTCTTCTTTCCATTATATGCTTTCGCTACTGATGCATCAATAACTCGTACTGCTGATGCCCAGATATCCGGACCGGTACCATCACCCTCAATAAAAGGTACAATTGGTTGATCAGGAACATTTAGTTTTCCGTTAGCGGTGGTAATTTTTTTGCCTTCCATGATTAGGTTTTTATGCTGTTCTTAAATAGTTACAAAATTTAAATAGGTGCTATTAAAAGTCGAGTTCCAAGTCAAATTGTGATCGAAGTTGATTGAGGTCAGGATTTTTTTCTACCATTTTACTGAATTTTTCTGCCGGCGTATAGGCCGTTTCCTTTAATTCGTTTTCGGCTACTACTCTTGAAACAATTTCGATGGTTGTATTAGCTAATTTATTTTTCATCCAACCAAGCAATTCTACCTTACTATCTTGTATGTCGTTTGCCTGAATAGGGTTGTCAACTGGAATCTCAATAATTCTATTGTCAATCAAAATTGCCTGATGTTTATTTAAACTGGCAGCTAGTTGTCGACGGCCGTTTTCGAGTAAATTCTTTGCAAATTCGCGTAAGGCACCCAACATATCTGATTCTGAAAAGGGAGTGTTTAATGACTTTTCATAGTCAGAATCTGAAGGTGATGATGGTTCGTTAACTTTACTTTTCGACGGGTTAAGTTTGCTTGAAATGGAAATAGTTGAGATACTTGAAGCGCGATTTCTGATACCGGGTTTTGTTACCGGAGTAGGATTCGAAGATGTTTCAACTTTGCTATATGGAGATTGTTTTTCAGCAGAAAGAATTGGCTCACTTAAAACGTTAATTTTTGGAGCATCGGGTTCAGCAGCAATTATTTTTTCGATTGGCTTTTCCTCTTCACTTTTTTTATCAGTCTTAGTTATTGGTTCAATCCGACTTTTTTTTTCAGGAATAAAGGATGGTACACTTGCCACATGATTTGTGAATGCCTCTTGATGCAGTGCGCACATTTTTAAGAGAGCTAACTCAACATGAAGTCGTTGATTTTGCGATGCCTTAAATTCAACGTCGCAACGATTCCCAATTTCAAGGTAACGAAAAAGTAATTCAGCATGGCACTGTTTTGCTTGGGAAAGATATTTTTCTTTTGCTTTTCCACTTACTTCTAATAACTGCACAGTTTGTGGATCTTTACAAACTAAAAGATCTCTGAAATGGCTATTTAGTCCGCTAATAAAATGATGTACATCAAAACCTGCATTAATAATTTCATTCAACAATTGAAGTGCAGAAGCAAAATCCCCAACTAATAACTGATCGGT
>JBBQVM010000174.1:0-7207 GCA_038211525.1 Bacteroidia bacterium | reverse complement strand
TACAACTGAATCAACCATTGAATCACAACTGAATCAACCATTGAATTACAACTGAATTACCCCAATGACCAATGACTAATGACTAATGACCTTTCCCCAACCCTTCCAACTGACTTTCCAACAACTTTATCCTCGCCTCAGCATCCGATTTCTTTTTATTTTCTGTTGCAACAATTTCAGGATTCGCATTCGAAACAAATCGTTCGTTACTGAGTTTTTTCATTACGGATTCTAAAAAACTTTTGGTGTAAATTATTTCCTCCGTGATTTTCTTTTGCTCTTCTTCAATGTTAATTAATCCTTGAATGTGAATAAAATACTCATGATCACGAATCATAATTGGTGCTTGTCCATCCGGTTTGTTTGAAATGATTTCAATACCGGATAGGTTACACATTTTTATAATCATACTATGAAAATCAGCAATGGCGTCAGATTTTCCGGTGAACAAACTTACTGCAAGGGGTTCGCGCATTGGAATGTTTTTGGTTTTTCGAAGATTTCTTATTTCCGTTACTAATTCCATTGCAGAAGAAAAATTATTAAGAATCTTTGACTCTTCCGGTCCGGTAGTAGGCCAGGTTTCCATCATGATACTCTCATTACTTTTTCGTTCTCTAATACTTTGCCAAATTTCTTCGGTGATAAATGGCATGAAAGGATGCAATAATTTCAAGAGCGATTCAAAAAATGTGATGGTGGTATTGTAGGTCGCTTCTTGCATCGCCATCCCAATTCCCGGCTTCACAATTTCAAGATACCAAGAACAAAAGTCGTCCCATATCAATTTGTAAATAGCCATCAGCGCCTCCGAAATTCGGTATTTCGAATATAAATCGTTGATGTTTGCCGTTTCTGATTCCAACTTGGCTTTAAACCATTCAGTTATTTTCGTATAGTCACGGTTGTCGACGCCCTCTTTGTCTTCTAGACTTTTCCAACCATTTATTAAACGGAATGCATTCCATATTTTATTTGCAAAATTTCTACCTTGTTCACACAATGATTCATCAAATGGTAAATCATTTCCTGCGGGTGAACTTAATAACATTCCCACTCGAACACCATCGGCTCCGTACTTTGTAATTAAATCAAGTGGGTCAGGTGAATTACCCAATGACTTCGACATTTTTCTTCCTAACTTGTCTCTAACAATTCCTGTAAGGTAAACGTTCGTAAAAGGTTTTTCTCCTCTGTATTCATAACCCGCAATAATCATTCTCGCTACCCAAAAAAATAAAATTTCAGGTGCGGTTACCAGATCATTGGTAGGGTAGTAGTAGTTAATGTCGGCATTGTTCGGATCTTTAAATCCATCAAATACCGATATCGGCCACAGCCACGAAGAAAACCAGGTATCGAGTACATCCTCATCCTGACTAATGGTTGACTCTTTTGTAAATATCTTTCCTTTGGCTTCAAAAAGTATTCGTGCATCGGATTCTGTTTTCGCAACAACAAAATCACCGGTCTCATCATACCACGCCGGAATTTGTTGTCCCCACCATAACTGACGCGAAATGCACCAGTCGTGAACGTTTTCCATCCAATGGCGGTAGGTATTTTTAAATTTCTCTGGCACGAGACGGATGTTATCGTTCATTACATTTTCTAATGCCGGTTTTGAAATTTCTTCCATCTTCAAAAACCACTGCATCGATAATCTAGGTTCAATTACAGCATTTGTTCTTTCCGAAAAACCTACATTGCTTTTATAGGGTTCTGTCTTAACCAAATTTCCCGTCAACTCCAGATCTTTAGCAATTTTTTTCCGCACCACAAAACGATCTTCACCCAAGTAAAATCCTGCAGCAGCACTCATTTTTCCCTCCGGAGTGAGTACATCAATCGTAGCTAGTTTATGTTTTTGCCCTAGTTGATAATCATTAATATCATGGGCAGGAGTTACTTTAAGAGCACCGGTTCCAAACTCCATGGTCACATAGCTATCGGTAATTATTGGAACCAAACGATTCACCATTGGAACTATGATGTTTTTTCCATGCAAATGTTTATATCGATCATCCTCCGGATTTACACAAATTGCTGTATCACCCAAAATAGTTTCAGGACGAGTGGTAGCAATGGTTACCCAGTCATTCGTGTCCTCAACTTGATATCGTACATAGTAGAGTGTAGAATCAATTTCTTTATGAATAACTTCTTCATCAGAAACAGCAGTCAATCCGGCAGGATCCCAATTCACCATCCGGGTGCCGCGATAAATGTGTCCTTTTTTATAAAGATCAATAAATACTTCGATTACCGCGTCCGATAAATCATCTTCCATTGTGAAGCGGGTGCGATCCCAATCACAGGAGGCTCCAAGCTTTTTCAATTGTTCGAGAATTATTCCTCCATATTTTTCTTTCCATTCCCAGGCATGTTTCAAGAAATCTTCTCTGGAAAGATCTTTTTTCTCGATACCTTTTTCCCTTAACATGGCAACCACGCGTGCTTCAGTGGCAATGGAGGCGTGATCAGTTCCCGGTACCCAACACGCATTTTTGCCAAGCATTCTGGCTCTTCTTATCAATACATCCTGAATAGTGTTGTTGAGCATGTGTCCCATGTGCAGCACTCCCGTTACATTTGGAGGTGGAATAACAATGGTGTATGGCTCTCTGTGATCAGGAACCGACTTAAAAAAATTGTTTTTCATCCAGTAGCCATACCACTTATCTTCGGTGGCTGAGGGATCGTACGTTTTAGGGATTTCCATAATCAAGCTATAAAATAGAGTTCAAATATCCGAAATTTCTATATAATTTCACTTTTTCATTCTTCCTGAACGGTTGATTATCGTGCACGAACGCCATAAAACACCCGTGAAAAATAATTATGGTACCTTTTTTGTTTTAGGACTGTTCCGAATGAGTTTTTCAGTAATTTTAACCTTATTATTCTATCACCAAAGTTATTGAACCAATACGGTTTCATTTAAAATTCATATTATAAGAAGTACATTTGACCTGTCGTTAATAAAATTGATCAGGTCACAACAATTAAAATAATTCGTTTTAGCACTGTAACCCAATCAAAATAAACTAAATAAGCATGAAAAAAAGTATTTATTCCTTTGTTGTTTTAATTGCACTAAGCTTTACCGCTTTTGCACAGGATGAAAAAAAAACTGAAGCTCCGGCAGATCCTAATGCAGCAGAAATAGTTTTTGAAACAGAAATTCATGATTTCGGCACCATTGAATACGGTGGAAACGGAACCTACGATTTCAAATTCAGTAATACCGGCAAAAGCCCATTAATTATCTCTAATGCCCGCGGTTCCTGCGGTTGTACCGTCCCAAAATGGCCCAAAGAGCCGGTTGGAAAAGGTCAGTCAGGTTCTATCAATGTTCAATACGATACAAAACGCCCCGGCCCTTTTACAAAAACAGTTACTATAGCATCTAATGCAAAATCAGCCTCTAAAGTAATAACCATTAAAGGTACCGTTCTGCCTGCCGAACAAGCTGATGATCAGATGCCTGTGAAAAAGGAAAGCGCAGTTTCCCCTCTTGAAAAATCAAAATAATAAAATAAATCCATTCTAAAACCCACCAAATAAAATAGCAAAATGAAAAAAATGATTTTAATGGCAGCCATGGTTGTTGCCACAGCAGGAATTACTCTGGCTCAAGCAGACAAGGCTCAAACTCCGTCAACCGGAACTGAAGTTAAAGCCGGCAGCGCCGTTATGAAATTTGATAAAGATGAGTATAATTTTGGAGCCATTAAACAAGGCGAAAAAGTGGAATATGCTTTCGAATTTGTAAACAGTGGAAAAGAGCCCTTAATTATTACTGAAGCTCACGGATCTTGCGGTTGTACAGTTCCTGAGTGGCCAAAAGAGCCTCTTAAAAAAGGTGAAAAAGGTGTTATTAAAGTAACTTTTAATTCTGCCGGTAAAATGGGAATCCAGGATAAAACAGTTACCATCACTTCTAATGCGGCTGATAGTCCTAAAGTATTGCACATTAAAGGAAATGTAGAACAACCTGCTGCAACTCCTGAAACTAAACCAATGGAAGCTCCTAAGAACTAAGGAGAATTTCTTTTAAATTTTATATTTTTGTACCCCCGGTCAACGCCGGGGGTACTTATTTTTAAAGCCATGCCATCCATTTCAAATAAAGGTTCTATAATGCCGGCTTCCCCTATACGGAAGCTAATTCCTTATGCGGAAAAAGCTAAAAGTGAAGGAGTTACAATTTATCACCTGAACATTGGGCAGCCCGATATTGAAACCCCAAAAGTGATGTTGGATGCCGTTAAAAACAATACCCTGAAAGTGATTGAATACAGCCACTCCGCCGGTATTGAATCCTACCGCCGGAAACTGGTGGATTATTATAAGAAGTACCAAATACATCTTAATTATCAGGATATCATGGTTACTACCGGTGGCTCAGAAGCCATTGAAATTGCCATGATGACCTGTCTGGACGAGGGCGATGAAATTATTATCCCTGAACCGTTTTATGCAAATTACAATGGTTTTGGTATTCAGGCCGGCATTAAAATTAAACCTATTATCTCTAAAATTGAAGATGGTTTCGCCCTTCCCCCAATAGCAGAGTTCGAAAAATTGATTACCCCTTCAACAAGAGCAATCATGATTTGTAATCCGGGAAATCCTACCGGTTACTTATACACTAAAGCAGAACTGGAAGCCCTTCGTGATCTGGTAAAAAAACATGATATCTTTCTCTTTGCTGATGAAGTGTACCGTGAGTTTTGCTACGACGGAAAGGAATATTTTTCAGTGATGAATTTGGAAGGAATTGAGCAAAATGTGGTGTTGATGGATTCCGTTTCAAAAAGATATAGCGCTTGCGGCGTGCGAATAGGTGCCCTCATTTCACGTAATAAAGAGGTAATGAATGCGGCATTAAAATTTGCTCAAGCACGATTAAGTCCTCCTACTTTTGGACAAATAGCCGCCGAAGCTGCAATTGATACTCCCGATGACTATTTCACTAAAGTGATTACCGAATATGTGGCTCGCAGAAATTTTGTGGTAACTGCTTTAAATAAAATACCGGGTGTTTTTTGTCCTACCCCAAGTGGTGCCTTTTATGTAATTGCGCAACTTCCAATTGATAACTCTGATACTTTCTGCCAGTGGCTGCTTGAATCGTTTGCTTTCGATAAAAAAACAGTCATGCTCGCGCCTGCAACCGGTTTTTATTCAACCCCCGGCGCTGGTTTGAACCAAGTTAGAGTGGCTTACGTTTTAAATTTAGATGACCTTAAAAACGCCATGATTTGTTTGGATGAGGCATTGAAAGTTTACCCCGGACGTACAGAGATTACCTCTTACAAAAGCGCCGGTATTTCAGCCTAAAAATTCTTCACTGATCAGATGTGCAATGGAAACATAGCTGAGCGGAAGATACTTCTTCAGTTGATTTAGTTTCACCCATTTTACCTTGTCGATACTCTCTTCTCGCTGAGGAATTAACACACCTTTATACTTGCTGGTCATAAAATACCAGGTAGTTTTTTTTATTACCCATTCTTTCTTTAAAATGTAAAGATGAAATGTAGGAGGTAGTTTCCTTACAATTTTTAACTTGTTGATGCTGCATTCTTCCTCAACTTCACGAATGGCAGCACTTTCAAGGCGTTCACCTACTTCCGTTTTGCCCTTTGGCAGATCCCATTTTCCCAAACGGTGAATCATCAAAATAGGATCGCCACTGCTATTTTTACTCACCAGTCCCCCTGCAGCACCTATTTTCCTGAAGTTCATCAGGAACTGATGTCGGGTATGAAATGGACGGTCGCAATAAATAACATAATTTTTTTCAATTCCTTTTTTGGATGCTCTAATCGCAGCTACCAAATCTTTCAACTGCACGTTCAAAGCCGTAACAGCTACCTTTTTACCTTGTGCCGATGGTCTTTGAAAGAGTATTGTTTTGTCGTTTATAAAAACTTTGTACATTTGTTAATTCAGAATGAGTACTACCGCATCAAATATAGCCGATTTTCTATTGCAAATCAAAGCCGTGAAGTTACAACCACGGCAACATTTTACATGGGCCTCCGGCTGGAAGTCACCCATTTATTGTGATAACAGAATCATTTTGAGTCATCCTCGCATCAGAACCTATGTGCGCCAAGAGTTAGTAAAAGTGATTGATGAAAAATTTGGACCTCCCGATGTAATTGCCGGTGTTGCCACAGGCGCCATTGCCCATGGTGTTTTGGTTGCCGAAGCAATGGGACTTCCTTTTGTGTATGTTCGGTCATCTGCAAAAGAACATGGCAGGCAAAATCTGATAGAAGGAGAGGTGAGTAAAAATCAGTCTTGTGTAGTGATTGAAGATCTTATTTCAACTGGTCAGAGTAGTTTAAAAGCAGTTCAGGCATTGCGCGAAAATGGAGTGCTGGTGAAAGGGATGATTTCAATTTTTAATTACGGATTTGAAGTAGCCACTGAAGCATTTCGCTTAGCCAACTGCCCTGTTTATTCATTAAGTAATTATGATGTTTTAATTCACCAGGCGCTTGAGCAGGGTTATATTGGTAAGGATGATGTTGAGAGTTTGAAGTTGTGGAAAACGGATCCCGCCACCTGGAAAGCTTTGTAAAATTAGAAGGGCCAATTAATTCAATTATGACCAGATTAGAAAGTAAGATAGTGGTTTTGAATCAAACCCCATCTCAGGTATTTAGTTTTCTCTCCGATTTTAATAACTATGAAAAACTAATGCCCGGGCAAGTTACCGATTGGGTGTCGGATAGTGAATCATGTTCCTTCAACATTAAAGGAATGGCCTCGTTAGGAATGGCGTTCGAATCAAAAACGCCCAATACCGAAATAAAAATTAAACGCAACGGTAAAGCACCTTTCGATTTTATTCTATTCTGTAATATTGGAACAGGAACCATTAGCGACACCGCTACCTTACAACTTTATTTTGATGCTGATCTGAATCCATTTTTGAAAATGATGGCTGAAAAACCACTCACCAATTTTTTAAATCTTTTGGTGGATGAGTATAAATCTATTACTGATAATATTGCCTGAAAATTAAAGCAGGTATTTAATTTCTTTATTCATGAATTGTAAAATGGTGCCGTCTTCAGTAGTCATTTGTAATTTACCATCATGATTTACTCCGGTAATTATTCCCAAAAAGGTATGTCCGTCTTTTTCGAAAAAAGAGGGTTGGTTTTTTAAATACAAGGCTGCTGAA
>JBBQVM010000173.1:0-7224 GCA_038211525.1 Bacteroidia bacterium | reverse complement strand
GTTTTTAAAAGAGGCTGCGAAATTATGGATTTTTGGTGTGTGTAGCAATAGCACCACTATTTTATTGTGGTTGGAAACCAATTAGTTGGACCAAAAATGTGTGTGGGGATTAAAAAAATAGTGAATTTATACTTTGAATATCAATTAGTTAATCAAATAATACTAAATTAAATTTGAAAACAGTAACTTTATCTCATCAAAATCAATTTCTAAATGAAAGCCATTACAATTCTATTCTTGTTAGCTCCATTCCAACTCTTTTCGCAAGCAAATATCAATACTAAACCCATACTTCAAAACAGTTATAATAAGAGCGAAAGCAGTGTCCTTCCCGATTATTCCGTCTCACATTTTGGAATTTACGTGGATACTGTTGCCTACGGAGTTCATGAAATAGTAGCCCATACAGAAGTAACCGTTATTGCATCACAGGCCTCCTTTAGCACCATCCAACTCGATTTGCTTAAATTTAATATTGATTCAATTGTTGCACCGGGATACTCGATAAATCATACCTATAATGACACCGTTATTGATATTCAAATTAGTCCGTTGGTGACATTCAATGATTCCATAAAATTGACAGTTTACTATCACGGAATGCCATCACAGGATGCAAGTGGGTGGGGAGGATTTTATTTTAGCGGAACAAATGCTTTTAATTTGGGAGTTGGTTTTGCTGCAGATCCTCATAATTATGGAAGGGCATGGTTTCCGTGTATAGATAATTTTACTTCAAGAAGCAGTTACGATTTTTACATCACCACTCAAGCGGGATACAAAGCCTTTTGTAATGGTATGCTACAATCAATGATTACTAATCCGGGAGGTTCGTTAACATGGCATTGGAAGATGAATCAAACCATTCCATCCTATCTCGCAAGTATGTTGGTGGCACCTAACATTTCATTTCAACGTACTTCCAATGGCCTGCCTGTAGAATGGGCATGCACTCCTTCGGATACGCTTAATATTTTGAACACCTTTTCCACTCTTGATACTGCTCTTGCGACTTTCATAAATGCTTATGGGCCTTATCCTTTCGACAAGGTGGGGTATTGTTTGGTGCCATTTAATTCAGGAGCTATGGAGCACGCCACAAGTATACATATTGGAAGAGGATTCATTAACGGATCGCAAACGTATGCTACCTTATGGGCACATGAATTATCGCACATGTGGTGGGGCGATAAGGTTACCTGTGAAACTGCAGAGGATATGTGGCTGAACGAGGGTTTTGCATCTTTTAATGAGGCTTTATATACGCAGGCTGTTTTAGGTGAACCGGCATATCGCAACTGGATAAGAACCAATCACCGAAAGGTTTTACAATTTGCACACACCAGTACGCAGGATGGAAGTTATTTAACAATGAATAATATCCCTCATGAGTATACTTACGGTATGCATGTGTATCAAAAAGGTGCCGATTTGGTGCACACCATGAGATATTATATGGGTGATTCGGCTTTCTTTACAGGATGTAAGGCATACATGAATAACAAAGCCTATAATAGTGCTACCAGTTTTGATCTGCGCGATGAACTTACAAATAGCTCCGGTATCAATATGAACCGGTTTTTTGATGATTGGATTTTAACTCCGGGATTTCCTCATTTTGCGATTGATTCCGTTGTACACGTACCCGGAGGGTTAGATCACATGTATGTTTATACTCGTCAAAAAACAAAAGGAAACAACCATTTGTATGCCATGCCGGTTGAGGTAAACTTTACGGATGGGGTTAATGATACCACCTTTACCGTTACGATTGATTCAGTTACCAATATGTTCCACATGGCAATTTATTTTGCTCCGCTATGGACCACACTCGATAGGCGAGAACATGTGAGTGATGCAATTGCTTCCAATGAAAAAACAATTATTTCAACAGGAATAAATCCATTTCCTGAAACTAATGTAACGTTGAATGTACAAACGTTAGACACGGGAACTACCATTGTTAGAGTTGATCATGATTTTGTTGCTCCTGACCCATTCTTATTCTCTAATCCCGGAATAAAAGTTTCTGACTATCATTACTGGACTATAGAAGGAATTTTCCCACCGGCGTTTTTAACCAAGGCAACATTTCTTTATAATGGTACCGCTAGTGGAACAGCAGGTTTTCTGGACAACACGCTTATTGCCGGAACCGAAGATAGTGTTGTAATGCTCTATCGAAAAGGAGCAGGTTATAACTGGGAAATAGTGAATAGTTATACGTTAAATACCGGCGCAAATGTGAATGATAAAGCAGGCAGTATTCAGGTTGATACACTTTTGATGGGCGAGTATTGCATCGGTTATTTGGATCATACTGTGGGTATGAATGAAATTAATAATTCTATAGAATCATCCTTCTCCATTTCGCCAAATCCATCCAATGAAAAATTCACTATTATTTTTTCGAAACCATCAAAGCAATTGCAGAAAATAATAATTTTTGATATGGGAGGAAGATCGGTTTTTCAAACTGAAATTAATTCCGGACAAGAGAAATACATTTGGGATGCAAGGAAATTTAATTCAGGAATTTATAATGTAGTTTTATTTGAAAAGGGCAAAAGGGTTGAAGCGAAGAAAGTAATTTTGACAAAAGAATAAAATTGCTTGCTCCATAACTTAGAACGCTCAACGCATTCCTAGATGGAATGTTTTAAATAAAATCCATTTGTTTAAATTCACCTCCAAGTATTTTTTTATCATCAGTATGAAGCCATTTATTAAGAATAGTGGCGTAGATATCGCGGAAATCTGTTTGAAATTTAAGGTTGCCTGTCGCTAAACTTGCCAGATCAGGAGGAGGATTATAGAAGCCCTTCTTTTTGAGAGCTCCACCTGCTAAAAGGAGATTATTTGCTTCACCATGATCGGTTCCACCACTACCATTTTGTTGTACTCTTCGACCAAATTCCGAAAAGGCCATAATTAATGTTTGATCAAATTTATGATTCTTTTTAAGATCGTTGATAAGGGAATGTAAACCTTCAGAAACTATTTTAAGTAATTTTTCCTGGGCGGGATTTTGACGTGCGTGTGTATCGAATCCTGACAATGAAACATAATAAATTTTTGTTTCACTACCGGCACAAATCAATTCAGAAATTAGTTTCAAATTTTTTCCAAATGCATTATCAGGATAAACTTCTTTTGACTGATAAATTTTAGATTTATTGTAAATATAAGATACCGAGCTACTTGTTTCAACAAGTGTTTTATAAAGGTAATCGTTATTATTATTGACCTTAAAATCACCTTTATTTTGCAACTCTATTAATTCTTTGAAAAAGGGATCACGTGTTGCATTGTAAATTCTGGAGGGATTGTTTAAAGCTAAACCTTTGGTGAATTCACCTTTAAGCGCTTTTCCTAAGGAATCATCCACTTCAATAGCCATGTGAGCCAAATCACAACCTGAACAAGATGCATCGAGATACCTACCGAGCCATCCGGGTTCAATAAACTGATCACTGCCACTCGCCGATGTCCAAATATCCATGGAGCGAAAATGGGAGTGATCGGGATTTGGATAACCAACATTATTGATTATACAAAGATCTCCCTGATCAAATAAAGTTTTCATTTCCATCATACCCGGATTGAAACCCATTTCATCTGTAACTTTAAGTATGGAACTTTTTGGAATTCCTATTCCGGGTCGCAATTGATAATAGAGATCCTGATTGAATGGAATAAATGTATTCAGTCCATCATTACCACCTGAAAGTTGCAATACAATAAGGATTTTGTCATCAGTAGCATTATTTAAAATGGATGAAGTCCCCATACCATGCAAAAACTTCGGGATAAACATAGAAGTAGATGCAAGAGCAGATAACTGAAGAAATTTTTTCCTGTCGATAGAATTCATTTACTTTTGTGATTAGCACATTTGATATTCGGGTAAACTCATAATAAAATCGGCAGTTTTTAATATTGCTAAATCACCTGAATAAGAAGCGGTATAATTTTCAATAAGTTGAATAGTGGATGCATTTGGATCTGTTTGTAAAAGGAAACCGACAATATCACCAATATTATTTCTTTCATTTTGATTTTTGAATTTTTTGATGAAAGTATCTGCTTGAATGTTGGTTCGAATTCGTCGACCACCCGATCCATTTCCTGAAGAAATGTCCATGGTATCCTGAGCATCAAAATCTTCCTTGGGAGTGATGAGTACCTCTGCATTTTGCAAAAGAACTTGTGGTAACCTGGTACGATAAATCATGGTAGAACTGTCGATCCAATTTCGACCTTCGGGCCAACCGGCAACGTTAGGCGGATTGAAAATAACCTGACCCAGGACTTTTTGAATTGGAAAACGTGCTAAAGGATTTTCAAAATTGATATTAAACATTTTAATCATACCGGCTAAAAGTTCAATAGGAGATTTTATTTTGGATCCAACGTTTTCGTTATTGTAAAACCATTCAGATGTAAAAATTTTCCGCATTAATTTTTCAATATCGTAGCCTGAATCAAAAAATGAGGTACTGAGTTCAGCAATAATTTTATTATCGGGAATATTATTTACAAAATATTTATAAATTTTGGAAGTAATAAAATGGGAACATTCTTTTTTTTGCAAGATAATTTTCGCGATCGCAGCACCATCAAAATTACCTGATTTGCCAAGGAAAGTTTTAGTTCCATCATCGTGTTGTTGTTCACGAAGCAAAAAATTTCCATCAGTATCAAATCCCCACCCGGTGAATGATCGAGCGCCCTCTTTCACATCTTGTTCGGTGTAATTACCAATGCCAAGCGTGAATAGTTCCATCAATTCTCTGGCAAAATTTTCATTTGGTTTTGATTTTCTATTCAGGTTATTATTTAAATAGGCTAAAAGTGCACTGTTCCGTATCATGGCACTTAAAAGGACATCGAATTTGCCCAGTGCATTTTGCGAAATAGTGTTGTAATAATCTTTCGTGAATTGGGGGTGCGTAGTTCTACAAGCAAAATGTCCCATCCAAAACATCGTCATTTTTTCTCTCAAACAAGCTTCACTGTGGGCTTGTCGTTCAAAGACCTGGGTAATTATTTCAAGTCTTCCGGCTCTTTCAACATCACGAAATTCTTTTTTTTGTTCAGCAGTTTTCGATTTTCCACCACCGCGGGGTTTAACCATGATGTTTCTCAAAGTGATGGGAATAAATTTGCTTGATTTCGCAAAAATAGTTTCAATTTCATTTTCCAGATTGGCATGGATGTTCAAATCCGGAGCGGGGCCGAAGCCTGCCCTCCAATAAAGGTGCTGAATATTTTTAGGTGTGGAGATCATTGATAATAGTTTGGATCATTTCAAAAGCAGAAGGTTTACTTGAACTAAAAAAATCCCGTGTATAAAAATTATAAACGGGATTAAATATCATTTATTGGGGCGATTAATGTTTTACCAACTCAGGTTCCTTGGCAAAGACTCTATTCTTTAAGTCGAAACAATTTCCTTTGGTAAGGATGTGTACCCGTAAATTTTCGATAGAAATGGGAGAACCATCTTGCAAATCAGCGATGTTAGAATGTTTGATTTCAAAGCCATCGATGATGGTCACCAACTGAGATCCAATTATTTCCAGGAAACGACCTTCAGTTATTAACACGCCGGTATCTTCTCCTAAACCAATTCCAAGGCAACTAGGGTTAGAAGCAACTGCCTGAGCCACGCGGCCAAACCGTCCGCGTTTATCAAAATGCGAATCAATAATAACATCTTTGATAAATGCTAATCCGGTAGTAATTTTAACTTCACCTTTTAATAAAGCACCGGAACTACTTCCGTGGTAAATCATGGTGTTAGGCATTGCCATTGCTCCGGCACTGGTACCGGCAATTACAAAATTTTCGTTATGATATCTGTTATGCAAAATTTCCAGTAGTTGGGTCCCACCAAAAATAGTACTTAGTCGTAACTGATTACCACCGGTGAACATCACTCCATCACACTTTTTTATTCGTTCAATAAATTCAGGATTTTTCGCATCGTCACGGTCTTTAATGTGCATTAAACGAACGTGATCATTTCCAAGTTTACCAAAAGCACTTATGTAAGCTTCACCTACTTCTTCAGGAATGGAAGATGCGCTGGTAATTACCTCAACTGTAGAGTCTTTATGACCTTTAATTTCCTGAAGTATTCTACTCAGAATTTGTAACTCAAAAAAATTAATATTATTTTTTTGTTCTGCATTAGGTTCACTTTCCGAACCTTTATCTTCATTCCCCCCAATAGCGATTAACTTTCCTTTTGGTAGTTCCATATTTATCAGATAGAGTTGCAAATTTAGCCCAATATCCAATATATGTTAATAAATAGCAAATAGTTTATTAAGATAGGATTGTTATTATGTTATTTAATAAACTGAAATTTAGGGTTATAGAGTACCTTTAAAAAATAAATAATAGATGAAATCCATGATAAAAAGTATTCATACTTGGGAAAATTGAATTCAAAAAATGCTATTTAATTCAGAAAAACGTATAAATCTCATAATCAGAATCCGTTCCAATAAGCAGAATAGGTTCCTTCAGGATCGTATTCTTTGACCTGTTTTTCAGTATTAAAATACCTGTTTTGTCGAGGATCGTTCCCGGCGCCTGCTAAATAGGCCCAATTTCCCCAATTACTTGAAGGCGCATAATCAATTAATTTTTCTTCAAAATAAGCCGCACCCCAGGTCCAGTTTACCACTAAATCATTTATCAGATAAGAGGCTACTAATTGTCGAGCTCTGTTACTTAAAAATCCGGAATTATTTAATTCCTTCATACAAGCATTGATAAAAGTGTTTTCAGTTTCACCATTCTTCCATTTTTCAAATCGTTGATTTTGATCTTTGGAAAAATCAAAGATTTTACCTTTAAAACCTTGCGATTGGAAATAGTTGTTGCCATGTTTTTTGAACATGAACCTGAAATAATCACGCCATAGTAATTCAAAAATCAGCCAGTAAGTGGATTCATTAGCTACTCTTTCTGATTCATATTTTTTAACTTCATGATAAATTCGTCTTGGTGATAAACAACCTAAAGAAAGGTAGGGTGAAAGATGTGATGAAAAATTTTCGCCCATTAAATTGTTTCTGGTTTCTTTATAAGTTTTTAGATAATCACCCTCCCACAAATAATAATTTAATCGATTTAATGCAGCTTGTTCCCCACCAATGAATTGAGCTCCTTTCGCAGGAGTATTATTTGGTGCGGCTAGTCCAAGTTGTT
>JBBQVM010000172.1:0-7252 GCA_038211525.1 Bacteroidia bacterium | reverse complement strand
CTTCTCCTAATATTGAAACTGCCTTCTGGCTCGAATCAGATCGGATGAATCAATTGGCTTTTTCCCCCGAAAGTTTAGAAACACAACGACATGTTGTAGTTGAAGAATTTCGTCAACGCTACCTGAACCAACCCTATGGCGACACCTGGTTGTTGCTTCGTCCGCTGGCATTTAAAACTCATCCTTACAAATGGGCAACCATAGGGAAAGAAATTTCGCACATTGAAAATGCAACCATGGAGGATGTGAAATCATTTTTTGGAAAATTCTATCACCCATCCAATGCTATTTTAACATTATCAGGTGACATCTCTATAGAGAAAGCCAAACAACTTACTGAAAAATGGTTTGCTCCAATTCCCGCCCAGGAAAACATCAAAAATAAATTACCGGTTGAGCCAAAACAAACTGAAAAACGAACACTTACAGTGGAAAAAGATGTGCCGTTTGATGCGCTATATAAAGCCTGGCATTGCTGCTCACGCTTTGATCCCAATTTTCATGCAACCGATTTACTAACCGATATTTTATCAGGTGGAAAATCTGCTCGTTTATATAATTCTTTAGTAAAGGACAAAAAATTATTTTCAAGTATTAACGCCTATATGTCAGGTGATCTTGATCCGGGGTTGGTAGTAGCGGAAGGTAAGTTGGTAAGTGGCGTTAAAATGGAAGATGCTGAACAAGCATTAAATGCAGAAATGCAGAAAATTATTAGTGAAGCAGTACCTGAACGCGAATTAAATAAAGTGAGTCAAAAAGCAGAATCGGGGTTGATTTTTGGTGAGATGAATAGCGATAACAGAGCACTTAATCTTGCCTATTTTGAAATGCTCGGAGATGTAAATCTCATCAATCAACAAATTGATTCTTATCGAAATGTTACCAGCGATCAGATACAAAAAATCGCTTCTGAAATTTTCTTGGAAACTAATAGTTCGGTGCTTTATTACATGGCAAAAAAATAAATTTTATGATCGACAGAACACTTCAGCCGGAACTATTTGTGCCGGAAGAGATAAAAATAATTAAAGCATAAAAAAAACTACTTGATAACGGCTTAGGCGTATATGTTATTAATGCAGGAAACGAAGATGTTGTAAAGTTTGAAATTATATTTCCTACAGGCGCAACCGATAGTACTTCGTATTCAATAGCCAGTGCCTGTCACCTGCTTGCCGAAACCGGAACAAATTCAAAAAAAGCAATTGAGATTGCTGAAAATCTCGATTATTTCGGAGCTTACCTACACTCCGATGCAGGTCCCGATTTTAAAAGTTTTAGCTTGTTTTCCTTAACTCGGTTTTTCGCAGAAACACTTCCTGTTCTTGAAGAAATTTTGAACGAAGCATCCTTTCCTGAAGAGGAAATAACTATTTGGAAAACCAGAAGTATTCAGGCTTTGAAAGTGAATAATGAGAAAGTTTCTTACCTGGCTAAAACCGGTTTTATGAATGCACTTTTTGGAAACCTTAATCCTTATGGTTTCACTCCTGAACAAAGTGCCTATGAAAATATTAATCAGGAGAAATTAATAACTTTTTTTCAAAAAGGTTACCCTTTACAAAAAGCAATTATTATTATTTCCGGAAAAATTGATGATGCCATTTTTGATACCGTCAACAGAATTTTTGGATCAATAAAAATTACCGGATCTGAAGCTTCCAATCCTTCAATTCCTGTAGTGCAAGCTTATGTGCCGTCGAAAATTAAAATAGAGAAAAAAGATTCCGTGCAATCAGCAATCCGAATAGGAAAACGACTATTTGGAAAAAATCATCCTGACTATATTTCGTTATCCATTGTTAATACTATCCTCGGCGGTTATTTTGGCTCACGATTGATGTCGAACATTCGAGAAGATAAAGGATATACCTATGGAATTGGTTCAGGGATTCATCCATTTAAAAGTTCCGGATCCTTTTTTATTGCGACTGAAGTGGGGACCGACGTATGTTCTCAAGCCGTTACTGAAATTTATTCTGAACTCGCCAGACTAATTTCTGAACCCGTTCCTGTTGATGAACTCGAGCTGGTTAAAAAATACCTCGCCGGTGCATTCCTAAGAAGCCTGGACGGACCCTTTGCGCTTTCTGATCGCTTTAAGGGCTTAATCTTACATAATCTTGATTATGACTATCTTAACACCTATCTTGAAGCTCTTCAAACCATTAATCCATTGCAAATCATGGAGATAGCTTCAAAACACCTGACTCCCGATTCAATGACTGAAGTTATTTCGGGTTAAAAAGATGAGTGCTTATGAACAACTGTTGATAAGTTTTAAGTTTTTTTACTGATTTTCAACTATTTACATATCAGTACTTTCGTGGGTTTAGGATGCAACCTTGCCTATAAAAAAGGCGTCTTTTAAGAGACAAATCTTACAAGTTTCTTTTTTTACTAAAATTATTGTATATTTGTTTGTCCTTAGAATCATTTAACTTACCTAAAATCAATCACCTTGAAAAGAATTGTACTATTTCTGATAATCCTTTCAGGACTGCTTTCCCATCCTACAGAACTATTAGCCAGCCATGGTATGGGTGGAGAAATTACCTGGACTTGTACTCCAGGTGGACAGTTTAAGTTTAGAATGAAATTTTACCGGGATTGTAACGGTATTCCCGGACCGGGAAGTATAACCATGACTACAAACGTACCAGGGATTCCCACGATTGCATGTCCTTTGGTTATTCAACGAGATATTAGTCCGGACGGATTAGCTTCCAATGGCGTAACCCCTTGTCCAAATTGTAACCAAGGTGGTTCGCCTGCAATTCCCGGATTAGTGGAAGAATTTATTTATGAATCTGCTGCTATCAATTTACCTGGCATTCCACCTGCAACAGGCTGGACTTTTTCTTGGGGCGAGTGTTGCAGAAGCAGTTCACTTACGAACATTGCAGGTGCAGGTGGTATTGGATTTTCCAACCGTGCCGTTATGTATCCATACAATGGACAAAGTACTTTACCCTGTTTTGATAATTCCCCATATTTCGCTGAGAAACCTTCCACTATTATTTGTACCGGTTATCCTTTTAAGTACAATCCAAATGCAGTGGATGTTGAATTAGATTCATTGGTTTATGCATGGGCACAACCCTTAGATGATGGAGGCTCTGTAATTCCTTTTGCACCCGGATATAATGTAAATAGCCAGCTTCCTTCAGCAACTCAAAATCCTTTGAACGTAGGCGCTACTATCAATCCTAAAACCGGCGAAATTACCTATACTTCCTTCACAGGTGGCTATTTTGTAACCGTTGTAAAAGTTACTGCCTACAAATGCAATGTGAAAGTGGCTGAAATTTTTAGAGAAATTAATGTGGTAATGAATAATAACTGCCCCCCGGTTCAAGGAGGAGTTGCAAATTTACCGCCTCAAGTTAATCCCCCTTTTTATGATCCCATTACAGGTCTCCAAACATCCTACATCGATACAGTCTATGCAGGTGATACTGTTCGCTTTGTTTTGACAACCCAGGATTTTCAATTTTTTACTAATGGTGGTTTACAAACAATAACAGTTGAAGCATCCGGAAGTGAATTCGGAAGTGGTTTTACAAACCCTAATGCAGGCTGTCTTATACCTCCCTGCGCAACACTTTCCCCTGCTGCTCCCACACTCGCAAATCCAAATTTCGTGGTTGCTTATCCTGTAGCAGGTCAAGTAACTTTTAACTGGGTAACTAGCTGCGACCATGTAAAAGGACTTGATACCAATTGTACGAGAATTTCTAATACCTATAACTTCGTAATAAAAGCGACCGATAATTATTGCCCGGCAAATGCATCTAATGTAACTACTTTTTCAATTATTATTCTTCCCGCTCCCAAATTAAAAGCACCTGTACTCAGGTGTGCTTCAGTAAACACAAATGGTGGTGTTACATTGTCATGGACCAAATCGGCTGTGCGTGATTCACAAAACACGTTTCATTCTTATGAGATCTATGCTTCACTCGCACCAAATGGTCCCTATCAGGTAGTAGATAGTGTGAAAACACCCTACCTTATCCCTGCCACCTATACGTATACTCAAACACCCATCAGTTTAAATGCTATGTTTGGTACCAATGCGCAAAATCAATCTATCTACTATTATATACGAACACGATCGGGTTGTTTTGGCGATAGCATTTCATTGCCTTCCGATACCTTGCGCACCATTAAATTAAATGCTGCTGTAGGTGGACAAAATCAAGTGAACCTCACTTGGAACGCTTTAAGAGTTCCGCTCTTAAGTTCTCATGCTACCAAATATAAAATCTACAAAAATTTTCCAATTGGTACCTGGAATTTAATTGACTCTACTTCATTATTAGCCTATACCGATACTACCACAAAACAATTGTGTTCTGATACAGTAGCTTATCGAGTTGAATTAAGTGATAGCAGTGGTTGTATTTCAGTCTCATCCCTTGATGGCGTTCAAATAACTAATCCGAATCCAATAGCTACCATTTCACCCGTAAATCCTGCATTATGTGCAGGAGGAAATGTTACACTTACATGTAATACTATTGGCAACAGTTATCAATGGAGTACAGGAGCAGTTACAGCTTCTATTAATGTGAGTATCGGCCAAACCTATACTGTTACTGTTACCCAAAATGGAGGTTGTACCTCCACAGGGTCTACTACGGTCACGGTGCATCCGCTTCCCAATCCTGTTATTACCGGAATAAATATTATTTGTGCCGGTTCTTCCACTACCTTTAACGCAGGTCCCGGATTTAGCGGATATACTTGGAGTAACGGATTGCCTTCAACTCAAAACGTTTCCGTAAACACTGCCGGCGTTTATACCGTCACCGTTACAGACGCTTTCGGCTGCACAAAAAGTACCAGTCGCACCCTCACAGTAAATGCTAATCCGGTTCCTAATATTACCGGCATTACATCCATTTGTCAAGGACAAACTACTACGCTGAATGCAGGAGCCGGATATACCAATTACCAATGGAACGCCGGCCTGCCGGGTACCCAAACAGTATCGGTAGGAAACCAAGGCAACTATACGGTAACCGTTACTGCAGGAAATGGATGTACCGGAACTGCAACCACTGCTGTAGTAGTTAATGCGCTTCCAAGCCCTGTTATTACCGGAAATAATTCTATCTGCCAGGGACTTACTACTACTTTAGATGCTGGTCCCGGTTATACTAATTATCAGTGGAACGCAGGTATGGGTATGGGTCAAACTATTACTACCGGCAATGCTAACACATATACCGTAACCGTTACTAACGCTAGTGGTTGTACGAAATCTACCAGCATCGTTTTAACTGTAAATCCCTTACCGACTCCCGCAATTACCGGAAACAATATCATCTGTAATGGAAGCAATACAGTATTTAATGCAGGTGCTGGTTATACTAATTATCAATGGAGCGGTGGCTTACCCGCTACCCAAAACGTCACCGTTTCAACTGCCGGACTTTATACTGTTACCGTAACCGACGCTAATGGTTGTACCAAAAGCACAACAAGAAATCTTACTGTAAATCCTCTTCCTACTCCATCCATCACGGGTATTAGCACTCTGTGTCAAGGACAAACTACTACCTGGAATGCAGGAGCTGGTTATACTAATTATCAATGGAGCGGTGGGTTACCTGCCACTCAAACTGTTTCGGTAGGAACATCAGGAAATTATACCGTTACTGTTACTGCGGCTAATGGTTGTACCGGATCAACTTCGTCTTTTTTAACAGTTAACGCATTACCTCTACCTGTAATTACCGGAAATCTTTCATTCTGTCAAGGATTTAATACATCATTAAGCACCACTAATCCTTATAATAATTATCAATGGTCAACCGGTGCTGCTACGCAAAATATTACCGTAAACATTGCAACTACTGTAACCGTTACTGTTACTGATGCTAATGGTTGTGTTAATAATACCAGTGCTTCTACGGTAGTAAACCCTAACCCTTCACCAAATATTACAGGAACGCTTACCACTTGCCAAGGATTAAATACGCTCCTGAATGCAGGTCCCGGATACAGTCAATATGCATGGTCGTCTGGGGCAACAACTCAAAATATAAATGTTGGTGTTGCAGGTCCGGTTACTGTTACTGTTACTGATGTGAATGGATGTGTAGGAACTACTTCAGCAAGTGTTACTGTTTTCCCACTACCTACCGCAGCATTGTCAGGAATTGATACTATATGCAATGGACAGGGAACAAGTATCTCCTTAAGTTTCGCAGGTGCTGCCGGACCATATAATTATACCTATTCAGACGGATCAACCAATTACGGCCCATTTGTTTCTAATGCAGCAGGAATTAATATTCCGGTAAGCCCAACTACTACCACTGGCTATACCTTAGTAAATGTTTCCAATAGCAATTGTGCAGGTACCATTAGCGGACAAGCTAATATCTCTGTTACTCCTCTGCCAACTGCTCAAATTTTGGGTACTACCGCATTGTGTAACGGTGGAAATACAAATATCTCGATTGATTTTACCGGCGTTGCTCCATATACATACAGTTACACTGCAGGAGGAACAGTTTTTGGACCATTTACCACAAGTAATGATCCTGAAATTATTAATGTAGCACCGGGAGCTACAACTGTTTACGGACTTACTCCTACCGTTTCTGGTTTTGGTTGCGTTGGTAATACAAATGCTGCCACCGCTACTGTTACGGTGAACAATTTACCCTCTGCTGCAATTACCGGTAATAATACCATTTGCGCAGGCACAAGCACCAATTTAAATATCAATTTTGTTGGTACCGGTCCTTATTCTTACAGTTATTCTAATGGAAACACCACCTTTGGTCCTTTCAGTACTGCAAATAATCCTGCTGTAATTCCGGTTACTCCCGGCATAACTACTACATACAGCCTGATCACAATTAATGATGCAAACTGTCCAGGTTCAGTAGCAGGAAGTGCGATTGTAAATGTAAACCCTTTGCCAACTGCAAATATGTCTGGAACAGCCTCTATCTGTGATGGCAACAACACTGATTTATCAATTGTATTCACAGGAACGGGACCTTACTCTTATAGCTATAATGATGGATCTACTGTTTTTGGTCCTTTCTCCACCAATGCCAATCCGGTTCAGATAAATGTAAGTCCTGCCTCAAATACAACTTACGGAATTACTACTATCAGCGATGCAAATTGTGGAGGTATCTCTTCAGGTGTTGCAGCAATTACTGTGATTCCGTTACCAACCTCTAACTTAACAGGATCAACTGAAATCTGTAGAGGCTCAAAT
>JBBQVM010000171.1:0-7305 GCA_038211525.1 Bacteroidia bacterium | reverse complement strand
CACTTTTAAACAACTGTTTTTGTTACCTTTGCACCCCAATATAGCTTTTGTACTTCACCGTTAAATCCAAGCACTGCCATGAAAACCAATCTCATCAAAATTCTGGAAGAAGGACTAACTTATGATGATGTTTTATTGGTCCCGGCTTATTCTGAAATTCTTCCACGCGAAGTGGATATTTCCAGCCTTTTTTCACGAAATATCAGAATAAATGTTCCCATCGTCTCTGCTGCAATGGATACCGTTACCGAATCATCCTTGGCTATTGCTATGGCACAAGAGGGTGGCTTAGGTGTTTTGCACAAAAATATGAGTATTGCAAATCAAGCCGCTGAAGTCCGGAAAGTAAAACGCTCTGAAAGTGGTATGATTCACGATCCGATAACACTCAATGATAATGCAACAATTCAGGAGGCACTTAACATTATGCGTGAACAAAAAATTGGTGGAATTCCAATAGTTAATGCACAAAATATATTAGTGGGTATACTTACCAATCGTGATTTGAGATTTGAAAAGCAACTTTCCCGCTCGGTGAAAGAAGTGATGACTAAAGAAAACCTGATCACTGTGGAAGGTATCACCAGTCTGCAAAAAGCAGAACTTATATTACAGGATTATAAAATTGAAAAGCTTCCTGTGGTTGATAAAAAAGGAAAACTGATAGGATTAATCACATACAAGGATATCATCAAATACAAGTCGAGACCCAATTCCTGTAAAGATAAACTAGGCAGGTTAAGAGTAGCAGCCGCCGTTGGGGTTACTACTGATATGCTCGAAAGAGTAGCAGCTCTGGTGAATGCAGGAGTTGATGCTGTGGTAATTGACACGGCACACGGTCATTCCAAAGGAGTAGTGAATGCATTGAAGAATTTAAAGAAAAAATTCCCTGAACTAGATGCCGTAGTAGGAAACATTGCAACTGCCGAAGCAGCTAAATTGTTGGTCAAAGCCGGTGCTGATGCTGTAAAAGTAGGAATAGGACCCGGTTCAATTTGCACTACCCGCGTGGTGGCAGGGGTTGGAGTTCCTCAATTAACTGCTATTATGAATGTTGCAAAAGCGCTCAAAGCATCGGGAGTTCCAATTATTGCTGATGGCGGTATTCGTTTTACAGGTGATATTCCAAAGGCAATCGCCTCTGGTGCTAATTGTATCATGGCAGGATCACTCTTTGCAGGGGTGGAAGAATCACCCGGAGAAAGTATAATTTATGAAGGTCGTAAGTACAAAGTAATCAGAGGAATGGGATCTATTGAAGCCATGAAAGAGGGTTCTAAAGATCGCTATTTTCAGGATGCAGAAGAGGATATTAAAAAATTGGTTCCTGAAGGTATTGTAGGCAGAGTTCCTTATAAAGGCACTCTGGCTGAGGAAGTTTACCAATTAATTGGCGGTCTTAGAGCAAGCATGGGATATTGTGGAGCTAAAGACATTAAAGCCCTCCAAAATGCCCAGTTCATAAGAATTACTATGAATGGAGTAAAAGAAAGTCATCCACATGGAGTAACTATGATTAAAGATGCTCCCAATTATTCACGATAATTTCATTTTGAAACAGATAGCTTTGATCCTTTAATTTTTAGAATATACCGTTCCTTTTATTAAATTTGCATCCCCTTAAAACTCAATAACATATTAACCAATTTATTATGAAAAAACTGACTTCAGGTATCCTTATTTTGTTGATTTCCGGCTGCTTTCAATTTGCGATAGCACAGGATGCCGGCAACCCTGTTCTTATGACTATTGCTAAAACTCCCGTTACTAAATCGGAGTTCGAAAAAGTTTACCGCAAAAACAACAACAAAGAAGGTGCTTACGACATGAAAGACGTGAGAGAGTATTTGGAATTGTATATCAATTATAAATTGAAGGTTAAAGAAGCCGAAGAGGAAAAATTAGATACCAGTCAAACTTTTATTAATGAACTTAAAGGTTATCGTAAACAACTTGCCCAACCGTACATGACTGATAAGGATGTATCTGATGCGTTGGTGAAAGAGGCATACGACAGACTTCAGAAAGATGTGAGAGCGAGTCATATTCTTATTAACGTGGCTCCTGATGCTTTACCTAAAGATTCTTTAGCCGCCTACAATCGTGCTATGAAAATAAGAGACCTGATTTTGAAAGGTGCTGATTTTGAAAAAATGGCAAGAGATTCTTCTAATGACCCATCTGCTAAAGAAAACGGTGGAGACCTTGGTTATTTTACAGGAATGCAAATGGTTTATCCTTTTGAAACTGCTGCCTATACAACTAAGCCCGGTCAAATTTCAATGCCGGTTAGAACTAAATTTGGATATCATATCATTAAAGTGATGGATGTTAGAGATGCTCAAGGCGAAATTAAA
Organism: Bacteroidia bacterium; assembly: GCA_038211525.1. Lineage (GTDB taxonomy): Bacteria > Bacteroidota > Bacteroidia > AKYH767-A > OLB10 > JADKJB01. The sequence continues at coordinate 4,945 of JBBQVM010000171.1, read as the reverse complement.
GTAGCACACATTATGGTAAAGTGTCCTACCAATTCACCTGATTCAATTTCAATTCAGGCGAAAGCTAAAATAGATGAGATTTATGGAAAGTTAAAAGCAGGTGAGAAATTTGAAGATCTGGCAACTAAATTTTCTGATGATAAAGGATCTGCTAAAAATGGTGGCGCTCTTCCTCCTTTTGGTACCGGTAGAATGGTTCCTGAATTCGAAAAAGTTGCTTTCTCACTAAAAAAAGATGGTGATTACTCAGAGCCTGTTAAAACAAGTTATGGATGGCATATCATTAAACGCTTGGAGAAAAAAGCTATCCCTTCATTCGAAGAAAAGCAGAGTGATTTAAAAAATCAAGTAGCTAAAGATAGTAGAGCTGAAGTAAGTAAGAATTCTATGATTTCCAGAATCAAAACTGATTATAACTTTAAAGAAGTTCCTAAAAACAAAGATCTTTTCATCAATGCGCTTGATACCAATGTACTCAATGGCGAGTGGACTCCCGATAAAGTTAAAGGAATGAACAAGCCTTTGTTTACTCTTGGAACAATGACTTACACTCAGGAAGATTTTGCAAAATATATTAATAATCACCAGTCGAAAAAACAAAATACTACTCCTAAACAAGTTGGTTACAATTTGTACAATCAGTATGTTGATGAGTCCTGTTTGAACTATGAAGAAAGTCAGCTTGAAACCAAGTATCCTGAATTCAAAGCACTGATGCAAGAATACAGAGATGGAATTTTACTGTTTGACCTCACTGACAAAAAAGTTTGGTCGAAAGCAGTGAAAGATTCTGTGGGATTAGTTGAATTCTATAATAATAATAAAAACAACTATATGTGGGATCGCAGATGTGAAGCAATTATTTACACATGTGCCAATGCCGATATAGCATCTAAAACCCGCAAATTGCTTAAAAAAGGCAAGCCTATGGTAGAAGTATTACAAACCATCAATAAAGATTCCCAGTTAAATCTTACTACCAAAGATGGTAAATTCCTAAAAGGTGAAAACGATATTATTGATGCAATCACATGGCAAAAAGGGCTTTCGCCTGATATGAATAAAAACAATTCTGTTGTTTTTGTTGATGTAATAAACATTCTGGAAAGTACTCCTAAAACATTGGAAGAAGCAAAAGGAATAATTACTGCCGACTATCAAAATTATCTGGAAAAGGAATGGATCAAACAATTGAGAGCTAAATATCCGGTTTCAGTAAATGAGGATGTTCTAAATTCATTTGCTAAATAATTCAATAGCTATTGCCTGAAAAAGCAAACATAACATTGTTTAGTCAAACCTTGCCCCGCAATTACGGGGCAATGGTTTTATCTGGCCTCCTGTTAATTTTCCTGATCTCCTCCTGCAACTACTTTCATAAGAAATCACCCGACCAACCAAAAGATGCCGTTGCCCGTGTTCACGACAAATTTCTTTATACCGATGAAATAAGTAGGATGATGAGTCCCGGTACTTCGAAGGAGGATAGTGCATTGCTGGCCAATAGCTTTGTTCAAAACTGGGTCAAACAGCAAGCAATCCTGTATAAGGCCGAAACTAATCTTGATGAGGAGAAGAAAGATGTGGAACAGAAGCTGGAAGAATATCGGAATTCATTAATTACCTATATTTACGAGACTGAATTAATTCGTCAACGACTGGATACCGTTGTTTCCGACTCCGAAATAGAAAAATATTATCAGGAAAATGAGAGGAATTTTGAACTCAAAGACAATATTATCAAAGTTCTATACCTTAAAGTAAAAAAAGATGCACCGAAAGTTCAAAAAGTGAAGGAATGGTATAAATCGCCCGGTACAAAAGAAAGATTACTTCTAGAAGAATATTGTTATCAGTTCGCTAGCGACTTTCACCTAGATGATGAAACATGGTTGTTGTTTGATGAGTTATTGAAGAAAGTTCCAATTAAAACTTATGACAAAGAATCATTTTTAAGAAATAATCGTTTTATTGAAATTGAGGATTCCACTAGTTTATACCTCGTAAATATAAAAGACATGAAAATAAGGGAAAGTTTATCTCCTTTAAGCTTTGTGAAAGATGATATACGAGTACTAGTAATTAACAAAAGAAAATTGAGCCTAATCAAAGAAATGGAAAAGGCTGCTTACGATGAAGCTGTTAAAAAAAATGAAATTGAAATATATTAAACTCTCCTTTTTACCCGCATTATTTTTAATAATAATGACATGGGGTACCGTATCGGCACAGCCAGAACAAATCGTTGACCAGGTAGTAGCGGTTATCGGAAATAAAATTTTATTGAAATCGGAAGTGGAAACACAATACCAGCAAATAGTGTCACAAGGAACTGTAGGTAACGATGAATTAAGATGCAGAGTAATTGACCAGCTATTGATAAATAAATTATTGCTCAACCAGGCAATTATTGATAGCGTAGAAGTAACCGAAAGCCAGGTCGATAATGAATTGGATCGCAGGATTAGTTACATGGTGAATCAAATTGGGTCTGAAGCTAAGCTGGAAGAGTATTATGAAAAAAGTATTGTGGAAATTAAAGATGAATTTAAACCACTTATTAAAGAACAGTTGCTGATGCAAGCAATGCAAGCAAAAGTGACTAAGAATGTATCTGTATCACCATCCGACGTAAAAGAATTTTACAATAGTATCCCTGAAGATAGTCTGCCATTTATTAATGCTGAAATTGAATATTCGCAAATCGTGATCAATGTTCCGGTAAGTGCAGAAGAGAAGAAAAATGTTAGAGAAAAACTGGAAACCTACCGACAACGAGTATTGAATGGTGAAGAATTTTCAACGCTTGCTGTTTTGTATTCTCAAGATGGCTCCTCTAGAAATGGTGGCGAACTTGGTTTTGTGGGAAGAGGTGACCTCGTTCCTGAATTTGAAGCCGCAGCATTTAAACTTCGTAAGGGTGAAGTATCAGAAATTGTGGAAACCAAATTTGGATTTCATATCATACAACTTATCGAGCGTCGTGGTGAACAAATTAATGTGCGACATATTCTTTTGAAACCAACGTTTTCAACTCCCGATATCAACAAAACTTTTGCAAAGGCAGATTCTATCCACACATTAATTGTAACTGATTCAACCTCGTTTTCAGATGCTGCCCAACGTTATTCCAATGATGCCGATTCACGATATAATGGAGGGAACGTGGTGAACCAGAAAGTAGGAACTACTCGTTTCGAAGCTGATGAAGTAGATCCTACAGTCTTTTTTCAGTTGGAAAAAATGAATGTTGGAGAAATATCTGCTCCTATTCAATCTGTTTCAGCAGAAGGTAATACCGCTTTCAGAATATTATATCTGAAGTCAAGAAGTAAGCCCCACAAGGCCAATCTCTCTACCGATTACCAACGAATACAGGAAGCCACTTTAACTGAAAAAGAAAATAAAACCCTGGTTGAATGGGTTAAAAAGAAGAAAAAAACCACATTTGTTCAAATATCTGATGACTTCAAAACCTGCAAAAGTTTAAATCATTGGTTTTCTGAATAATGATTTTATAAACTAGAAACTATGACAAAACAATATAATTCAGATGTTGAGGGACTTAACGATCTTAAAGCTAATTATGAGAAGTTAAGGAGTGAAATAGGTAAAATTATTATCGGTCAGGATGAGGTAGTCCGAGATGTCCTTATCTCTATTTTTAGTCAGGGTCATTGCTTACTCGTCGGTGTGCCCGGATTGGCAAAAACATTATTAGTAAATACCATTGCCAGAGTGCTTGGATTAAGCTACAACAGAATTCAGTTTACTCCCGATTTAATGCCTTCCGATATTATCGGTACAGAAATACTCGACGACAACCGACATTTTAAGTTCATTAAAGGACCCTTGTTTGCCAACATAATTCTGGCAGATGAAATTAACAGAACCCCTCCTAAAACACAAGCTGCTTTATTGGAGGCTATGCAAGAGCGAGCTGTAACGGCTGCGGGTAAACGTTATGAACTCGATCGTCCATTTTTTGTGTTAGCTACACAAAATCCGATTGAACAAGAGGGTACTTATCCCCTACCCGAAGCCCAACTCGATCGTTTTATGTTTAATGTATTACTTGATTACCCTTCCGTTGAAGAAGAAATACAGGTGGTGAAAAATACGACTTCAGAATATAATCCCGAGTTAACAAAAATTATATCTGGCGATGAGATTCTTTATTTTCAACAGTTAATCCGACGCATTCCTATTCCTGATAATGTGCTTAATTATGCTGTTAATCTTGCTACTAAAACAAGACCTAACACGCCAAATGCTACTACCATGGTGAACAATTATTTGTCGTGGGGAGCAGGGCCAAGAGCTTCACAGTTTTTGGTGGTTGGCGCTAAATGCCATGCTGCTTTCAATGGGAAATATTCACCCGATATTGAAGATGTAAAAGCTGTCGCTCCCGCAATCCTCCGCCATCGTATAGTCAAAAATTATAAAGCTGAAGCTGAAAGCGTGAGTGTAGAACAGATTATTGAAAGTCTCCTCTAAAATTGGATTTTTTTACCAATAAGATATTCGTTTCCAGTTACCTTTTTCTTGATTTTTTCAAGTAGGTATCTATAGTACCAAACAAACATGCGTCTTAAAAGACCCAGTTTACGAATTGATATTGATTATTATACCGTAATAATAATCACATTGATTTTAGTTGGAACAAACTAAAGAACTAGTAGTAGGTTAACCGTATAACGTTTGCAAGGTATTTGGCGAAACGAATTACTTGGCGGCTATAGCCATATTCATTATCATACCAAACATATAACACCAAATTCTTACCATCTTTTGAAACAATGGTAGCCGGGCTATCGAAAATACTGGCACAAGGATTACCTACTAGATCTGATGAAACAGTTTCGTTGGAATAGAGGTATTGAATTTGCTCCACCAATCCACCATTCAGCGCAGCGTCTCGCAAAATTTCATTTACCACTTC
>JBBQVM010000170.1:0-7327 GCA_038211525.1 Bacteroidia bacterium | reverse complement strand
ATGCGGAAAGGTTAGTTGCCAAAATTGTTAAACTTCGTATCTTTAGTGACGAAAACGGACAAATGAATTTGTCTAATATCGACATTGGAGGCGACTACCTTGTGATTAGTCAATTTACGCTTCACGCTGAAACAAAAAAAGGAAACCGCCCCTCATACATCAAAGCCGCTCGTCCGGAGCAGGCAATTCCACTGTATGAAATGTTTATAGATCTACTCAAAAAACAAAGTAACAAGCAAATCCAATCCGGCATATTTGGCGCCGATATGAAAGTTGCATTAGTGAACGATGGCCCCGTGACTATATTCATCGATACTAAAGAGTTGTAATAGGGCGGTAGCAGAAACAGCTCGGAATAAGCAGGCTTCATATAAAATTTATCAATCTCACATTCTTTCTCACAGCTCATGAATATTCTCTCCTCCCAAACCATAGTCGACAACTGGATTAAAACACATGGTGTTCGTTATTTTAATGAATTAACCAATATGGCTTTGCTCACCGAAGAAGTTGGTGAGTTGGCTCGTATTATGGCTCGAAAATACGGTGAACAATCGTTCAAAGAATCAGAAGTAAATCGTGACCCCGGCGAGGAGATGGCCGATGTGCTTTTTGTATTACTTTGTCTGGCTAACCAAACCGGAATAGATCTTCAGGATGCTTTCAATAAAAGTATGGTAAAAAAAACGGAACGGGATAAGTTCCGACATAAGAATAACGACAAACTGCTTTAAATCAGATAAAAATATGCGTCTTCTGTTGGTTCGATGTTAAATATTTGTATTTTTACCTAAGCAACCTCTAAACTATTGTATTAGACTATTGTTTTCTTGAATTTTAACAAGCTCCTGAAGATTTATGAATAAACTTTACCTGCTCCTTAGCTTTCTGTTTTTTATAACATTCAATTCTTATTCTCAAATTTTTACCGGCGCCGGCGGAGCGATTCCTGATGATGGGAATAGTGTGGATTTTCCGATTGTAGTCTCCGGATTGCCTACAACGATTGATACTTCTACATTTGGATTGGAACTGGCTTGTATCACTCTTGTTCACACCTATGATTCCGATCTTGAAATTAGTTTAATAGCTCCCGATGGTACTTCAATAACACTGGTGGCAGGAGTGGGGGGCGGCGGTGATGATTTTATTGGCACCTGCTTTAGTCAAGATACCAACATTTCTATTGTTCAAGGGTCTCCGCCATTTGCCGGTACCTTCCGTCCAATGGGACAAATGGGTTTGTTAAATAATGGACAAGATCCTAACGGTGTGTGGACATTGCATATTTTGGATACTTACCCTTTTGCGGATTCAGGAACATTGTATGCATGGTCAATTAATTTTGGAGCTAACCCTGCTGCCTATTTTTCACTTCAATCTTCGAATCTGCCATTGATAAAAATTAATACAAACGGGAGCCCCATAACAGATACTTCAAAGGTTACTGCGTGGATGCAGATAGTCGATAATGGACTGGGCATTAGAAACTATTCAACTGATTCAGCTAATGGTTATAATGGTTACATTGGTATTGATTTAAGAGGTAAAAGTTCATTAGGTTTTGCTCAAAAGCAATATAATGTCGAAACCAGAGATTCCCTAGGCAATAACAATAATGTGAGTATACTCGGTATGCCTGTTGAAAATGATTGGGTGCTTTATGGCGCATACAACGATAAAACCTTGATGCGAAATGCACTTACTTATTCATTAGGTCGGGATTTAGGGCATTATGCCAGCCGTGGTAAATATTGTGAAGTAGTTATTAATGGCGAATACAAGGGCGTTTACACGATGTTTGAAAAAGTGAAGCGGGATAACAACCGGGTAAGCATAGCGGGACTAACAGCAATTGATACTTCAGGTGCTGAACTAACGGGTGGGTATATATGCTCTATCGATTGGGTTGATAACGACGGTTGGAATTCCAATTATCCTGCTGATCCTACCAATCCGGTTAATGGCACCGTTTTTTACCAATACCTTTATCCAAAGGATGATGCCATCTTGCCACAGCAAAAAACTTACATTCAACAATATGTTGATAGCTTTGAAACTGCATTGTTGTCGACTAATTTTGGTGATCCTTTAACAGGATGGAGGAGGTATGCAGATGAACAATCTTTCATTGACTATTTTATTATGAATGAAATTAGTAAAAATGTAGATGGATACCGGTTGAGCACCTTTTTCCATAAAGAAAAAATTACTGACGGTGGTAAAATAAAAATGGGCCCCCTGTGGGATTATAATCTTGCGTGGCACAATGCAGATTATTGCGGAAATCAGAATTTTGGAGGTTGGGCGTATGAACTTACTAATTATTGTTCATGGGATTTTCCATTTTGGTGGCGAAGATTGGATGAGGATTCTACCTTTCAAAATAATGTTCGTTGCAGATGGGATTATCTTAGAACAAATGTGCTTGATACTACTTATATCTTCAACTACATTGATAGTGTTGCGTTCCTGTTGGATGAATCTCAACAACGACAGTTTTTTACCTATCCTGTATTAGGAGTTTATTTATGGCCAAACCCAAGTCCCATAGCCACAACTTACGCGGGCGAAATATTAAATTTAAAAAACTGGATCAAACTTCGTGTTGGATTTATGGATGCTAGTTTACCCGGAACCTGTATATCAACTTCAATAAATGAATTAGCAGATGCCTTTAATTTTGCTATCTCACCAAATCCTGCCAGTACTTATTTGGAGGTTTTATTCGGTCAAGCCCGAAGTGGAAAAATTATTATTTATAACTCCATTGGTGAAAAAATAATTGATGTACCCGTTTTGAAAACTGATAAAATACAATTGGATATTTCATCCTTCCCTAAAGGTGTTTATATAGTCAGTTATTTTGGACGAGATGGGAACTTTAAAAGTGAAAAATTGGTGAAACTGTAATGATTGTTTCAAATAAAAAGGCGCTACCGAATGATAGCGCCTTTTTTTATGACTGACTAAATCCTTAAACAGACTCTGCCAATACAACAATTTTATTTTTCAGAACTTCTACAACTCCACCTTTAACATCAAATGATTGAGGACCGGAGGCAGTTTTTATTTTCACCTTACCATTGGCAAGCGTTGAAATAATAGGAGCGTGGTTCTTCAAAATCTGAAACTGTCCACCTGCACCCGGCACCTGAACGGAGGTTACCTCGCCGGAAAAGACTTTTTTATCGGGTGTGATTATTTCGAGATACATGAGGATGATTTTTAAGATGATTTTTTTTGATCCTTAAGATGATTATGATCTATTATGATGGATTTGTTATGATTTTTTTTCAAAGAAGCTATTCGTAATTCGTAGATTCGTATGGCAAAGCCGATTCGTAATTCGTTATTTATTAATTGGCTTCAGCAAGTAACTTCTTACCTTTTTCAATGGCATCATCAATAGTTCCAACAAGGTTGAACGCTGCTTCAGGATACTCATCAACTTCTCCGTTAAGGATCATGTTGAAACCTTTGATAGTCTCTTCAATTGGAACCAATACACCTTTTAATCCGGTGAACTGCTCCGCAACGAAGAAGGGCTGAGAAAGGAAACGTTGTACACGACGAGCACGGTGAACTACTAACTTATCTTCGTCAGAAAGTTCATCCATACCAAGGATGGCAATAATATCCTGAAGTTCTTTATAACGCTGAAGAATTTCCTTCACATTTTGAGCTGTGCGGTAGTGTTCTTCACCAACAACAGAAGGAGAAAGAATTCTTGAAGTTGAATCCAATGGATCCACAGCAGGATAGATACCTAACTCTGCAATTTTACGACTCAATACAGTGGTTGCATCAAGGTGAGCAAATGTAGTAGCAGGAGCAGGATCGGTCAAGTCATCAGCAGGAACGTAAACGGCCTGGACAGATGTAATAGAACCACGCTTAGTAGAGGTAATTCGTTCCTGCATGGCACCCATTTCAGTTGCCAACGTTGGCTGGTAACCTACTGCAGATGGCATACGACCAAGTAGGGCCGATACTTCAGAACCTGCTTGAGTAAAGCGGAAAATGTTATCAATAAAGAAGAGGATATCACGACCACCCGACTGCTCATCTCCATCACGGAAATATTCAGCCATAGTAAGACCTGAAAGCGCTACACGAGCACGTGCTCCGGGAGGCTCGTTCATTTGTCCGAACACCAAAGTTGCTTTCGACTCTTCCAGTTTTTTCATGTCAATATTAGAAAGATCCCATCCACCTTCTTCCATAGAGTGACGGAACGCATCGCCATAATTGATAACGCCCGACTCCAAGAATTCACGCAGAAGGTCATTTCCTTCACGGGTACGCTCACCAACACCTGCAAAAACCGAAAGTCCTGCATAGGCTTTCGCGATGTTATTCACCAGTTCCATAATCAAAACGGTTTTACCTACTCCGGCACCACCGAACAAACCTATTTTACCTCCTTTTGAATAAGGTTCAATCAAATCAATTACTTTAATTCCTGTAAAAAGAACCTGAGTCTCCGTTGAAAGATCTTCGAATCTCGGAGCTTCACGGTGGATTGGAAGTCCGGTGCCAGGTACAATCGGTACAGGTCCAATTCCATCAATAGCTTCACCAACTACATTAAAAAGACGACCTTTTACTGCATCTCCCGATGGCATCATGATAGGAGAGCCTGTTGCAACAACATCCAAACCTCGCACTAATCCGTCGGTTGAATCCATCGCAATTGCACGAACGGTGTCCTCACCAATGTGTTTCTGACATTCAAGAATAACTTTTTGTCCGTTATCTTTTGTGATCACCATTGCATCAAGAATATTCGGCAATACTGCACCTTCCTGTTCAAAACTAACGTCGACAACGGGTCCGATAACCTGGACTACTTTACCTATGTTCTTCATATTATTTAATGTAGATTGAAATTTTTAGATTTGCGAGCGCAAAAGTACTACTTATATCTGTTAATTCAGAATAATTTGAACTCTAAATAGGGTGTTGTTGATAAATAAATAATTTATTGCACTTTTGAGCGATTAATGGTTTGTTAATCAAATAAATGTATTTAATTTGAATCCTAAATGTCTATTTCCTCATTTTGAAAATTTACCAAAACCTAGAAGAGTTTCAAGCTGTTGATAATGTGGTGGTTACTATTGGCACCTTCGATGGTGTACATGTGGGCCATCGAAAATTAATTAGTAGGGTGAAGGAGCTCGCCAACGAGATCAATGGCAAGACTGTAATTCTGACATTTTTCCCTCATCCGCGCATGATTTTGTATCCCCAAGAGCATGGTATTGAACTGCTGAACACCGTAAAAGAAAAAATAGATCTTCTGGAAGAAGCAGGAATTGATCACTTAATCATTCATCCCTTTGATCAGGAATTTTCGGAATTATCCTCTATTAATTTTATTAAAGATGTGATTGTGAATAAATTACAAACTAAAAGGCTGGTAATTGGTTATGATCATCGCTTTGGCAGGAACCGCGAAGGAACGTTCGATGATCTGGTCAAAATGGGTAAAAAGTGGAAGTTTGAGGTTGAAAAGATTCCTGAAGAAGATATTGATCATATTGCAGTTAGTTCCACCCTCATCCGAAAAGCATTGAAATCAGGTGATCTCGACACTGCAACTAGTTACTTGGGACGTCCCTATTCAATGACCGGAACTGTAGTTCATGGAAATAAAATCGGAAGAACTATTGGTTTCCCAACTGCCAATCTTAATATCCTCGAAAATTATAAACTCATTCCCTCCGAAGGTGTTTATATTGTAGAAGTCGATTTTATGAATGAAACTTTGTTCGGAATGTTGAGTATAGGTCGCAGACCCACCATTGAAGATGAAGGTAAATTGAGTATAGAAGTCTATCTGCTCGACTTTAACCGTGAAATTTATGGCGCTGTGCTAACATTGCGGTTGCTACACTGGATACGTGGTGATAAAAAGTTCAATTCGCTGGATGAACTAATTCAGCAAATAAATAATGATCGGACTTACACATTAAATTATTTAAAAGCTCGTTAATTAATTAAGCGTTTCCTTTGTAAAAATTCCATTCCGCTGCCAATGCGTTTAACTTCAACATTCTTTCTTATTTTAACTTTGTTGTGCGGAATTACCGGCTGGGTAAATGCACAGGATAGTGATGAGGTAATCTCTAACTATACCAGACCAAATTACAAAGTTTTTAGAAGTGTAAGTGCTGCATTACAGCAACCGGATTCTGTTTTTATTTTGGAATTAAAAGGTAAAAAATTAACCGAAATCCCGGAAGGTGTTTATAAACTACCTAATCTTCTTGTGCTCGACCTGGGCAGGAATAAAATCAAAGTGCTTCCTGAATCTATTTCACGATTGCAGTCGCTGGAAGAGTTGGATCTATCCAATAATAAATTAACTAAATTACCCGCCGCCATAGGTAAACTTAAGAACCTGAAAAAGCTTTCTCTCAATCGTAATGTTATTGAAGAGTTGCCAATAAGTATTGGTGAACTTTCATCACTTGAATATCTTGAATTGTGGGACAACGAACTTGGCACATTGCCGGATGAGATAAAAGATCTTGAAAATTTAAAAGTTTTAGAATTGAGAGGAATCCTTTTTTCAGAGGATCAGCAACAACATTTTCAAGAATTGTTGCCTAAAGCGAGAATTTATATGTCGCCATCCTGTAATTGCAAATTGTAAATACTACAATGGTCGATTTTTTTTGTATTAAATAATTCCAAAAAGTTTTAATACCGATGCACCAGTCATCACAATTAGTAATCGGCTTATCCACACAGAAGCTTTTTTACTCTCAGAAGCGTATTGGGCAGCGACCCATGCACCTGAAGTTTGACCCACGGCTATAATGCAACCCAGTTTCCAATCTATTTGTCCATTGTAAGCAAATATTAAGAATGCAGGTACAGTCAGAAAAAAGTTCATGATATTTTTGAGTGCATTGGCATGGATGAATGTTAAATTTAATACCAGCAAGAGTACAGCAAGAGTAAATATTCCAACTCCTAATTGAATAAATCCACCATACAATCCAACTAGAAAAAGTAAAGGATAGGTCCAAAATCGTTTCCGATCCGATACCGGTGAGTCAACTTCCCGCAGTAGCGAGGAGAAGTTCATTAAAATAATAATTAAAAGTATCAGCATCACAACGCCAATAGTAATTTTTAAAATAGATTCAGGAGTAGAAATTGCAATATATGCTCCCAACGCGGAACCAATTATTGTTGGAATGATGTAAAATGCATCTTTATTTAATTTGTAATTCCCTCTCTTGTACAAGGTGATGGCACCTACAAAAGTTTGTGCCAGTATACCGACCCTGTTTGTTCCGTTTGCAATCGG
>JBBQVM010000169.1:0-7355 GCA_038211525.1 Bacteroidia bacterium | reverse complement strand
AAAGGAGTGGGAAAATGGACGGCCGAGATGATACTCATGTTTACCTTGAACAGACCGGATATTTTACCGGTTGATGATGTTGGAATTCGTGGGGAAATGAAGACTTTGTATAAGCTTCAAGGTGAAGGGAAGCAATTAATTGAAGACATGCTAACAGTAGCTGAAAACTGGCGACCTTACAGAACGCAGGCCTGTCGTCATTTATGGAGATATCGAGATTCTAAATGATAGGAACCTGATACTCATTCTATATGTAGTGACGCAGTGCAATGCATCACTACATATAGAATGAGCCTTTTTTGTAATATATATTTATTTTTTCACCACCATCATTCGCTGATTGGTTTCTTTTACAACAATCCAATAAGTACCTTTATTTAGCAGGGAAGTATTGATGGTGTTTAATGATTTCTCATTTAGCAAGGCATTCATCACTTCTTTGCCGAGTGCATCATAAATTGAAATATTTAATTCGTTCAAGTTTGAATTATTAAATAATGTAATTTGCTCATTAAATGGATTTGGAGAAACTGAAATGCTATTTCCTTCAATTTCATTAATTCCAACATTAGTAACTGTAACACAAACAGAAGTATCGGAACAATTTCCTAAACTAACAATAACTGCATATTGTCCATTTGCAGTTGCAGTATAGGATTGATTAGTGGCTCCCGCAACAGGTGCATTGTTGGAACAAGTGATCCACTGATAGGTAGCACCTGTTTGTTGTGAAGTTAATACCGGTCCTACTTGTCCTACAAAAACATTTATTGTAGGTGAAGTAAGAATTAACTGTACAATAGAATCGCAACCTGATGTAGTAGGAAATGCTTCATAATAAGTACCCGGAGTTGTTATCGTTTGACTGCCGAATGTGTAGGTAGTTCCTGGGCAAAGGAGATCAGTGATGGGAGAAGAATTTGCTGCGGGAATTCCGGCAACCCAATTTGAAGTAGCACCAGCTAATGCAAAACCACTTAGTGTTCCATTTATATGACCCGTTGCATCCAGCAAGGAATTCACTGCTGTATTAGTACCGCCAGCAGTTCCCTGGTTGAAACGGTAATAAAGCTGAAGGCCCGGCTCGGTTGGATTAATAGCTCCTGAATAAATGCAATTAATTTGTTGCTGCGTTAATTCAATGCTCCACAAACTAACTTCATCAATTTTACCATTGGTAAGGAAACTTGTTCCAAAATAATCGAGATTACCTATGTTTAATGCTATAGATGGATTGCTGATAATTCCTGATGCAGGAACTGAGCCAACCAAAGTTGCATTCTGATACACTGATAAGGTGGTTCCCTCATAAGTTACAACAAAATGTTGCCACGCATTCAAAATTAATCCTGAGTAAACAATATCATAAGGTATTGCAGAACTATTTCGAAAGCGCACTTCAATATCAGTCGGACTCAACTGAAGAATATAAAAGTCACCATCATTATTATTTCTTATACCTGCAAACCCATCGTAGTCGGATGAATTAGCAGTAGTATTTTCAGGGTACACCCAAAATGACAATGAAATTGCGGTGCTGTTAGCAATTAATGAGGAAGCATTAGGAACAGTTACTTGATCATCAATATTATCGAATCGCAAGCTGTTTTCAGTTTGACTAAGTACTGTTACGCTAGTAAAGCATAAAATTGTAAATAAGAAGAGTTTAAGTTTATTCATAAATTTTGATTGTTAATTGTGTGTGAGTTGTTGTTTTAATTCAGGGACTTCATCTTTATGTTTCAGGAAGCAGGAACATGGTAGTCTAAACATGCATTAGTCATCTCATTTTAAGTAGTTTTATAAAATGTAAAAATACTAAAAATAGAGGGTAGCTAACAAAAATCAAATTAAATTTTGCTCACGTAGTTAATATTTTACAAAACGGCGTGTCAAAACGGCTTTTTCATAGAATACTGTAACAAAATATATTCCTTTTGGCCACAAATTAATGTCCAGTTTTACAAAATTGTTTTGGGAATCACTCAAAATTTCAGAACAGATTACCTGGCCTAAATTATTTGAAATTGAGATTTTGACTGGTTCCTGATTCTCGTGAAAATGGACTTTAATATGATCGGATGCAGGATTAGGGGTAATACTGAATGAATTTTCTAAATCAGTTTCGGGCTGGCCGGTTGCCGGCGTAACAACAAAGTCAAGAGTATCTGTAGGGCCGGCAACAATTCCGGGAGTGCAGGGCGAAGGACCCAAACCGGCATCCACCTGGAAAATAAAGGTATAACTCCCCGATGGTAATGGCAATATATTAAATGTGTCGGTTGCATCACAAATTACACTTAATACACCCAAACAATGTAGTGCACCAGACTGAATTGTATTGCCATTTATAAAATAGTATTGTGTGTGATCATCACAATTTCCTGAAAAGAACGTACAAGTCGCAAGTATTTGAATCGTATCTGCCGTAGTGGGATTGGAAGGATTTATTGTTAAGGATTGTATGGATTGAGAAAATGATGTTAAGCTTAATAATGTTTGAGTAAAAACAAGTGAAATTATTTTGAAAGTCTTCATGGTGTTACTGTTTAATAAATTTTTCAATCACCACTCCGTTTTTGGTATCAATGGTAACAAAATAAATACCGGCACTTATTTTTGAAACAGGAATTGCAATCTCATTTGTTGAATCAAATGAATTATCTGAAGACAGAATTTTCCCTTCGAGAGAAATGATTTTATATCCTAATATTTTATCCCTTTTTGATTTTAGCGTCAACACATCAGTTGTGGGTTGTGGAAACAGTGTAATTCCCTGATAGTCTTTAACTGAGTTGTCAGTTAATCCTGTAAAAGTTTCAAACAAATGAATTCTATTAGAATTTCCGGGTATTTGTCCGGTGAGCCAAAACCCCATTGAATTTTTGGTGATTCCAGTGCACATATTCACACACAGTTGTACCGAATCATCTAACGCTCCTGTGGTTTTATCAATTTCAAAAAGATAAGGAACATCAAAAGCGGCACCCCATAAATCGCCGTCTATAATTTTAATTGGTAATATTATGTGAGGAATATAAAATGAATCCTGCATCGCAAAAGTAATAGCATCAAATTTATACAAGTAAGAGTTTCCGGGTGACATAATGTATTCTATTTCCCACACCGAACCGTTATCATACGCAACACCCCAATTATTGGGATCGTTTATATTTATTACATTGTTATTCGGTAGGATCATCTGGTTTACTATCGCTCCTGAAGTAGCATCTATTTTATACAGTTTTCCCTGTTGCTCATTAACATACCATAAATTAGTGCCATCAAAATCTAAATCACCATCATATTGTGGGGTATTGGAACTTGGTTTCGGAATACTGTTAATTACTGCACCGGTAGTTGCCGACACTTCATAAAAATAAGTATCTACTGAACCTCCTGTCCACAAATTGGTACCGGAATTTGTTAATCCGCATTCATTTGGTTCAATTGTATTAATTGATAATACAGGTGTACACGATAACATTGAGGACACTGCAATTGGCGGAGTGGTGTTGGAAATTCCGTTGATGGTTACCTGTTGGGCATGTATACATAGCGGAAGCGCCATGCATATTTGCCAGTAGCTTAATTGAATGTGTTGTCATGGTATTTATAGGACGAATATTAATTTAAGAATGTCGCACAGGCAACTTTTTTTATCTAAGTTAATAAATTAATAGCACAAATGATGACTTTATAATCATTAAAAATGGTGAAATTGGTTCAATGTTCTGTGTAAATGGTTGAATTAGTTCGTTTTGTACTTACTTTTGGTATATTGTTTGAAAGGTGATTCCCTTTTTTACTGAACCAATCTAAACTTCTTATATTATAAAAAAAAATCATTAAAACAATTGTAACTATATGGTTTGCAGCCGCGCTATGCAATCCATTTCTGTCCTTTGCAGGAGGTTCCTCTCCATTATGGACCAAAGATATGGAGAGTGGTATTGCTTGGCAAAAAGTCACTTCATTGGGGTTGTTGGTGGCTTCAACCGGCAATGGTTTGATTGGAATTAATACTACTACCGGAGATGAAATATGGTCCATAGCGGAACTTAAAAATAGTCCTGAAAGTTCGTATCAACAAATCCCTAAGTCGCCTTTTATCACTATGTCCTCTGCAGAAGATCCAAAGAGTGTTTATGTAGTAGATCCCTTAGCAGGCAAAATTTTATTTAGTTCAACAGAAGCCGGACTTACTCAGGTGACTGATAAATATTTTCTTTATTTAAGTGCAAAAATTCTTGTTCTGGGAACTTCGCAATCAGGAAAAAATACCGAGATGGTAATGGTTGACATGACCACCGGAAAAAAATTATGGTCGAAAAGTGGAGCCTATAGTTTTACAACCGGTGTAAAGGATTTAGGCAACAATGAAGTATTGATCACCTCTGCTTTTTTTGCATCGAAAGTAAATGCGAATTCAGGAGATGAGTTATGGAAAATTGGGATGATCCAAAAACGGCCGGCATGGCTTCATTCTTAGGAATGCTTGAAGGTTTTGCTTCACAAAAAGTAACAAAAGAAGAAATAATGGCACAGTTAATTACACCTCCTTCGGAGCCGGGTATTTTTATGATTGCAGCGCAAAAGAAAAATGAATCAACAAAAATTGATTCAAAAGGAACGAAGACGGTGAGCATTATTTTCACTTCCGTTTATATGGCATTTGATATTGCAACCGGAAAACATAAGTGGAGCCAGATAGTTGAAATGCAACATCAGCTTGGAATAAGTTACGCTGCCAAAGAGGGATTGATTGTTTGCGCCTCTTCGGGCGGAAATATTAATATGTTGAACTATGGCGATGGAAGTAGAATGTTAGGAAAAAAGGGAAGCGGCCTAAATCTGAAAGGCTCCGCTGCCGGGATAGCTCCCCTCAATGATGGCCGTTTGCTTATCGTCAGCGATAACGGTAACAACAGTGCATTAACTGTCCTCGACCCAAAAACGGGAATGTTTACCATCGATAAAGCCGCAAAAATAAAAGGTACCGTTTCGTATACCGAGCTACTTGCTTCGGGTGTGTTAGTTGGCACCGATGAAAATGCGAATTTGTTGAATACTGCAACAGGTGAATGGTACTGGGATAAATCATTGGAAGGTGGCGCCGGACTTATTGCAAGTGACCTAGATAAAATTTATATTTTTAATACCGAAGATAACCTCTTATACCAGCTGGATCCGGCTGGCACCATCATTAAAGCAATCAGTACTGCGCCTGTTACATTTCAGGGAAAAGAAAAACCTAAAGCAATTGAGATAACAGCAAATGGTATTCTAATATCTTCCGATCAGAATGTTGCATTGTTCGATGCTAAAGGGGCGGTAAAATTCAACCAATATTTTCCTGCACCTACCATTTCTGATTTCAAAAAGGCTCTTCTCATAGCCTCAGCCGTTAGAGCCGCTTATTATACCACCGCATACGCAACCTATTCAGCAGCATTTGGAGCGGCTTCGCAAACGATACAGGTCAAGGATCAGCAATCGAAGGCGGCAAAAGATGTTACGGGAGGCATTTCAAGGGCCTTTGGAGACGCCGCGGTAACGGGAGTGAATTACACTGCTGCATATATAAAAATGGCACAGCAGCGTTTTAAGGCCACCACACAGGCAACCGATTACATGTTGGTAATGACGGCCGAATCAAAAAAGGATATCCGTTTATTACAAGTGAGTAAAACAGATGGAAAAGTAATGAATACTATTCAGATTGGAAAAGATAAGACCCCGAATTATGATGTTGATCTGGTTGATGGCAAATTGTACTATATGAAAGATGCTTCAAAAATGGAATGTTACCAATTTTAAGTGCTTTTTCACGAAAGTAGTAGTGAAGAATCCCTGTTCCAATCAGGGATTCTTCATTGCCGCCTCTTCGATCCTTAATACATTAGCAAGAATTTTGAGGGCTCGTTTGTGATTTCGAACATAAGGGTTGGTTGTATCCCACACATAACCGGCAAGTACAGAACAAATTTGTTCCTGAATAGCGGGGTTAGGTTTTTTAGCAAAGAAAATTTCTTGTAAACTGCCGTCATACCATCCATTTACATAAGAACGAAACGTATCTACCCCCTGCATCATCACATCAGTATATTCCTGTTGCCAGTTTATCGGTTCACCGTTTAACTGGCGAATAACTAATTTTGCCGCCAGCTGACTGGAAACAGTAGCCAGAGTTACCCCTGATGAAAATACAGGATCAAGAAATTCGGTGACGTTACCAGTTAAAACAAAACCATCACCAAAAAAGGTGCTCGTAGACATCGACCAGCCTTCGATAGTTCGGGGTTCGAAAATAAATTCGCCATCTTTAAACCGTTCACTGAGTTCAGGTTCGGAAGCAATTAGCGCCCGCATTTTTTCAGCATCGCAACCGGTAAATTTCTCGAAAAATGATTGATCCACAACGAAGCCAACAGAGGTATTCCCGTTGGAAAACGGGATGATCCAAATCCACACATCGGGTCGATGTAAAACAATAGTAATTCTATTGGGTTCGTGAAATTTATTTCGCTTAGGATCTTTCAGGTGCACAAAAACAGTTTTGCGTGTGGGCTGTTCAGAGGGTTTGTCGAGATTAAAAAGTCGTGGAATCACTCTTCCATAGCCGCTGGAGTCAACAATAAATCGTGCACTTATTTCTTTTTTATTGCCATTAACATCTTCAACTTGTGTCAAAGAATTAGTTCCATCAAATTTAATATCGGTCACTCCTGTTTCAAAGTCGATGGGAACGCCCATTCGTTGCACCTCATCACTCAGCAATTGATCAAAATCAGCTCTTGGTACTTGGTAGGTCCAGCTCCATCCTTTAGTAAAACTTTGCGAGAAATTAAAGTCGCATACCCTACCATCTTTGACAAATTTAGCTCCGAACTTTTCCTGGAAGTTTTTTTGTTTTAAGGCACCCATGAAACCGGCCTCTTCGAGTGCTTCCATACAGCGAGGCAATAAACTCTCTCCGATAACAAAACGTGGAAATTTTAATTTCTCAACTATTTTGACTTTAAATCCTGCTTTATGAATTAATGATGCAGCAACCGTTCCTGCCGGACCGGCGCCAATCACAAGCACATCCACATTTTCTTGATTCATCTTTTATATTTTTGCGTACGGGTGGAAGTTATAGTCTATTTTTTGGAGTCAAATGTAAAAATACAAATATTTAGGTTTAACTGTAAAGTAGTTCAAATAATTTTATTTAATTCAGGGCCTATCTGTTATCAATAAATTTACTCATTTTTCTTTTCCCTACGGCCATTTGCAGCTTTTGTATTTCAGAAATGTTAAGTAGTTTTATTTCTGGCACCACCCTTAAAGTCGATTGTAATTTACTGCTT
>JBBQVM010000168.1:0-7410 GCA_038211525.1 Bacteroidia bacterium | reverse complement strand
AGCCCCGCATTAAAACTCAGGTTTTGCTTGGGGCCTTTACGACTACTCAGGTAAATGTTTGCTACGACATAACAGACTAAGATAATTATTTTTTCTCCGCAATGCTTATTGTAGAACCTGAACAACATTCATTAAATATTTCAAGAGCCTGGATTGTTTTATTGCTTTTTTCATCAGCAATATCAATTAAAGACATCAAAGGGCTTCGTAAAGGAAAACTTTTATTATTTGTAAAAGCGGACACAAAGACTTTTTCAAATATTCTTTCTGCTATTGGACCTTCTTTTACAATCTTTAAAATTTTGCGATATACGGGTGGCGCAAACATATCAAAGAGTTCAGGTGTGAGGTTGACTTTATTTACTTTTTTCTCTTGAGTTTTCTCTGATTTCATGATAGTTAAATTATAGTTACTCTCAATATACGAATAATTAGCTAGTAAGCAATATGTAAAGCATTACTTAAAAAATTATTAATGGCATTTGCCGTTTCATTTGGGTGACTCATATGTGGGCAATGGCCGTGTGCTTCTAATATTATTAAAGTATTATTTGGGGTGTTTTCATTTATATATTTCCCAACAGACAATGGTGCTAGCATGTCGTTAGAGCACTGTATTGTTAGGCTTTCAACTTTTATTAATGGCAGATCTTTTCTATTATCCGACAAAAATGTTACTCGTGCAAATTGCTTAGCTATAACGGGATCAATTGAGCAAAAGCTATCTGACAATTCAGTTGTAAGTTCAGTCCCATTATGTGAATTTATTATTTCAGGAGCTATTGATCTGGCCCATGTGATATAATCTTCTTCCATTACCTCTAGTAACGAGTCAATTGTTTCCTGATCAAACCCGCCTGTATATTCACCTTTGCTAATATAACATGGTGATGGTCCTATAAAAATAAGTTTTTCAAAAATATCTGGTCTTTTTATCGAAGCTAAAGCCCCAATCATACAACTCACAGAGTGACCAACAAATATAATCTTTTTTAGTTCCAATGAATCACATATCTCAATGATATCATTTACATAGCCATCTAAGGATGAATATTTTTGTGGGTCATAGGATGCAATATCTGATTTCCCTGCTCCAATATAATCAATTAGAACAAGCTTATAATTTTTAGTCAAATATTTCGTAATATGGTTCCAGGCATTCTGATCACATCCAAAACCATGAGCCAATAATAACACTTTGGTGCCCTCTCCAATGATATTTATATTGTTTCTTTTTGAGATACTCGTCATTTAATCATTTATTTATTTTACAACATGTAAAAATCCAAAAGCTCTTTTCAAAATTTCACTATTTTCTCTTACTAGGATGTTGATTTCTGAAATTGCTGCCCATCGTATCGCATTAATCGACGACAGCCATAAGAATTGCTGACGCAACCTTCTTCCCAAATATAGCTAAAAGATTTGACATCACCAACACATCCATCTGCCGGTGGTCAGATACTTCATATTTTCGCCTGCCATTAGCATGATCCGCGGGCCGCTCAAGGTGGGATGGATAAGAAGTGGAGGAGAAAAAAATTGGTTATTTACCTGACTTGTAGTATTTTCCAAACATGGCACGCCTTTTTTATGATTGGAATACCCCTTCCTTATACGTAAGCTAAAAACAATTATACCCATAGGGAACGTGAAGAACAAATGACAATTCGCAATTTATCAACCGGGCTTGACAAAGTGAGAGGAGGAAAGCATAAAAATTGCAATTCTATCAAGATGAGCATGCTTAAAAGCTCTCCTTCTGCAAAAGGATGCCTTATAAATAGTCCCGATTTAAACCGGGACTACTCAAGATGAAATTCTGTACAACGAATCGCCTGAAGCGCTCTTTCTGTTGGCTCAAAAATAAGCAAAATGATGTTTACTTTTTAAGATGGTAACTCGATTAGCATCAGTTATTTCTGTCACCATCTTTTTTTGAATTGTCTTTCTTTTTAAAATTAAAAGTGTCACGGTCTAAAATGTTTCCGGTCAAACTGTCTAGATATAGCCATATGCCATTTTTGCGACCGTCTTTGTATTGTCCTTGATATTTTATGCGTCCTGTGGTATAATAATAAATTCCGTTGCCTTCAAGGTTCCTGTTGTCAATGCGTGTTTCAAATTCCTTTTTGCCGTTAGGATAATAGGTGATATAGTAATTGTCCTCCAAGGTGTCAATTGGGTTATATCTCTCTGATTTTTTAAGACCGTTGTGAGAATAGTTAACCTCAAAAATAGTTTTGCTATCCTTGAAAACCTGAAGATTTGAAGTTTGGCCATTTTCATAATACGCGAAGGAAGTGTCTATCTGCATTCCATTAGCATACTTTGAATAGAACTGCAATTGTCCATTTAGATAATAAGATTTATAAACGCCTTCAATCTTCCCGTCTGCGGCGAAAAATTCAGTTTCGATTTTACCATTTTTATGGTATCTTCTATTCCATCCATCTTCTGGTGGAGCACCAAAGAAATTATTAGTAAACGAGTAAAAAAGAAACGCTGTAAACCCAGCCGAGGTTAAAAGCAAAATTGTCCAGAAGAAAACATTTTTGAATGGATTATTATGTCGTCTTGATAGTTTAAAAACTGTCCAAACAACTGTAAAAAGTCCACCGTATATTAATAGAAGTTCAGACATTTAAAATTAGTGCTAACGTCAGACTGTGAAAATATTAATTTTTAAATTACTGATGCAGTCAGAGCCTTATTCGTGAGCCACATACCTGTCGTGATCAGGGTTGGATGGGTGAGGTGGTCAATCTGCATTTCATTTCGTGTGATAAATGTGAACACCTCTCCCTGCAAGAATTTCCCTGCGGGCAGGTTACAATTGCCAGCAGTTATTTGTTTTTTTTGTAAAATTTGTATAGTTTTTTATTCATCTTTTTTACTGTTTTATTCGGACTTCTCCTAATGGGCAATGAGTCAAAAGTCCTCACATAATATGGGAAGGGGCGTCTCAATTGTATAAGTTGGTTACTCTTAATGATTAATGCTCCATAGCCCATCCGGGGTCCACCATAATAATTTGAAGTTGGTTTTAAACTCCAACTTCCGGCTGGTTCATAACTATTATGTGAAAAATATTTTGCTGTGTCCTGCTCAATTGTTCCAAATTCAGCTATTAAAAAATTGCTTTGGTTGAATTTGGTGGTCGAGTCTGCAAATAAACTGTCCGAGAGAAATATTACTTTGTCAAATTGTCGGTCTCTAATATTTTGTGAAAAGTCGCTGAAAAAAAAGTAGGTCGGACAAAAATTAAAATTAGTTTTAAATGCAGAAACAATTTTCACATTATAGTTTCTTTGTTTTGTTTCTATTTTGTCAGCCAAATGGTCTTTTCCGATTTTTCTTAATGCAGTTATTGATTTTTTTTTACTTTGTAAACGTACTAATAAGGCACCATCTTTTAGTTGATTGATTTGATCATTTGTAATAAAACGCATTCGTTTCCGAAATCTAATTTTATTTTCCACTGTAACGGCCTTTCGCGCAGTGTCTATTGAACTGTCACTTTCCTGCCCAAAAGTCTCGACCGAAACAAATAATAATAATGTCAACATAGTTGTTCGGAAAATTGTCATTTTATTCTGTCGTTTATAATTGATGCCAACGATTTCGTGGTTGCCGCAGGGGCAGGCCCTACCTGCCATTTGGTTAAACTAAAAAAATTAAATTATTCAAAACATTATTTCCTCCTTGTAAACTTAATCTTAATATAGGGCAGGCAGGCACCAATTTAATAATTTTCTACAAACATCGGCTGGCCCTTGCGGCAACCACATGTATCCGCCCTGCAGGTGCATGTCCTGCCTGCGACAGGCAAGCGCACGAATTGGAAAAGTAAAGGATAATGAGGAGAAAACCAAATTGTTATTAACTTGACAATTAGTGTTTTCCAGAGGTGCCTGCCCGTTCAATCAGACGGGAAAGTCGCTTCCTTTGGCAAAAGCTCAGGACGCTGCACGCCTTGGTAAGACGAGGAAGTGATGGCAAGACGTAATTTATGCAATGCACGGTGCAAAGTTGAAATGAACTTGAATAATTTTGGTGTGGAAAATTTAAAAATAGCAATTCTATCGGGATGAACAGGCTAGAAATATCCAATCCTGAACGTGATAAATAAAAATAGTCCCGATAAAAACCGGGACTACTCAAGATGAACTTCCGTGCAATGAATCGTCCGAAGCTCTCTTTCTGTTGGCTCAACAATAAGCAAAATAATTTTAGCTTTTGAATACAGTACCTCAATTGTGCGTTCGTGCTTCTATTCATTCAAGGGTATAAAGTTTTAAGTCTACACGAAATTGGGTTTACCTTGGAAAGTTAATCAAGAAATTTGAAAGCACCGCATACTGGCACTTCCATATTGGAAACCTTCAAAGATATATTTCACGTCTTCATTTTTGTCTGCCAAGCCAAGAGTGTAAAGCATAGGTAGATAATGTTCATTTGTTGGGTGAGCCATTTCTGCTAGCTTACCAAATTGTTGATAGTTAACAAGTGCTTGAAAATCTAAGTTATTTAATTTTGCTTTCACCAACTCGTCAAACTCAACCGCCCAATCCATTGGCTTTGCATCTATGTTGTTCCAATCCAAAATTTTCAAGTTGTGTACAATATTTCCACTTCCAATTATTAACACACCTTTTTCTCTCATTTTTTTCAAAGCGCTTGCCAATTGAAAATGATAACCGGTGGGTTGTGAGGAATCAATACTTAATTCAAAAACAGGAATGTCTGCTTTAGGATAGAGATATTTTAAAACAGTCCAAGCACCGTGGTCAAGCCCCATTGATGGGTCTTCTTGGATGTTAAAAATTGGCGCAGTTTCAACCACTTGTTTGGCAAATTCGGGATTGCCTTTGGGTTCATATTTTATTTGACGCAATACATCCATTCCACCAAAATCATAAATTGCTTTGGGTGTTGGGTTTGTTGATACGTAAGTTCCCAATGTTTGCCAATGTGCCGACACTATCATAATGGCATTAGGTTTTTCCAAACTCTCGCCAAGTTTGGTAAGTGCTTGTGTAAAATTATTGTCCAACAAAGCATTCATGGGATGACCGTGTCCAATGAAAATTAAAGGAGTTTTTTTGCTATTGGAAAAACCTTTGCTAATAGTTTCAAACGCATTAATTTTCATTACTGATGAAATAATCGGAAGTGAAGCGAACATTTTCAAAAATTGTATTCTTTCCATCGTATCAAGATTTTAAGTTTTGAATAACAATCATTATTGATTGGTGATGCAAAGATGGGGTATCTAAAAAGGCTTTTTGTTCACATAGGTTAATATCGTATTAGCCCTGTTTGTTTTTTAATAGATTATGGCGGATACGGCTGAGTGATTGCGGCTTGATTCCTAAAAAGGATGCAACTAAATATTGAGGAACTCTTTGTTGTAATTCCGGTTGTTGCTTGATGAGTGATAAATAGCGTTGTTCAGCATCATCACTAAAGCTTTTGGCTATCCTTTGCAGCGAACTTAAGTAGCCATTTTGAACAAGGATTCTAAAAAAACTTTCAAATTTGGGAATTTGGTTGCAAGCCTTTTCAAAGTCACTATATTTCATTGCAAAAAGTGTTGTAGGTTCTAGCGCTTCTACATTAAATATTGCAGGTTTTCCACTAAAGAAACTAAACATATCGCCAACCCAATAACCTTCAAATCCAAATTGAATTGTGGTGGATTCTCCTTTCTTATCAATCACGAAAGTGTGCATAACCCCCTTTTCAACAAAGTATAAAGTTCGGCAAACCTTTCCTTCAAATACTATCTGTGCACTCTTTGTTATTTGTACAGGATTAAACCATTTATTTAGTTGGTCCGATTCTTCATCAGTCAGCTTTTGATTAATTTTCGCTTCAATATTTTTACGAATATTATTTTCCATGTCGCACTATTAAGGTTAATTCTTTGCATTCATTTTCAAGTAAAAATATCGCCCTGGCATTACGCTTAACGGTTTCACATGTGCCGACTACCGATTATATATTTTTCTATAAATACCGGACTTGCATTGTGGTAACTAAATAGTAGCTGATACTTATTTATTTTGGTCTGATTTCATGATAGATTTTAAAAGTAACTCAACCACCACTTGTCTTTATTGCTTTGTTTATAAATATCAAAATTTCTACATAATGGATAAAGTACAGCAATTACGAAAGCCCAAATTAAATAAACTGTCAATAGGTTGAAACCAAAACCTTTCAAAGCTTCTACTTTAAATGGAAACGCAGGTAGAATCATTTTTTGCCACCCAAATCCGGTATATTCGGCAACTAGTAAAGCTAAAAGATGAATGAGATAAATGTGAATGATATAAAAGAAAAAAGGAACTCTTCCAAAGACACAAAAAAAGTCAACGACTTTACCTTTTAAATTTTCAGCATTTCCTAAAAATATAAAAACTCCTCCTAATGTTACTAACAAATACGAAAGTGAAGGAGGGTATTTGGTAAGATTTAAAAATGAAAAAAGTGTTTGAGTTAAATTGCCGTAATCTTGCCATGGAAGTAAGTTGCCGTAAATATTTATGCCTCTTATTATCACAAATAAGGCAAAGGCACTAAATCCAATGATGTTGAACAGTTTTTTGCGTTTTGAAGCCTCATAATTTTTGTCATAAAATGACCCAAAATAATAACCCAATGACATTACAGCAACCCATGGTACTATAGCATAACCAACTCTGAAAATATGGTCTTGTGTCGTCAAAAATGTTCCACGTTCATGTAAAAAAGTCCAGAGAATGCTGTTTTCAAAATGTATATTGTCAAGCAGATTATGTCCAAAAATTAAAACGCAACTAAATAGGAGAATAAATTTTTTAGGTAGATGTATTAGCCCTGCTAATAAAATCATACTTATTCCTAAAACCCAAATTACCAGAAATCCGACAGTTCTAAAATGTATGTCAAAATACCAACCGAAATTCACCAGTACAAGTTCTACAAAAACTAACCAAAGTCCACGTTTAAGTAAAAATACAGACAGCTCATTTGGCGTTTTTCTTTTGCCAATCATGAATGCTGAAAGTCCTGCAAGAAAACTGAATGCAGGTGCGCAAAAATTAGTGATGAACCTTGTAAAAAAAATTGGAATAGTTGTTAGTGTGGGATCGGTGGGGTCAAAGAAATAGGATGAATAATGAAAATAATCTCTAACATGATCAATTGCCATTATTACAATCACTAAGCCTTTCAATAAATCAAGTGATTCAACTCTATACTTTGTTAGTGATGTCATAAGTTAGTCTTATTAATTGCAATTTTTATCGTTCGAGTTTTCTTCATTGCGTTTCAGCTAACATATAAGGGCTAAAGAATTATTTTTAAGAAGTGATTACCTACACAATTTATTCATTCAGGCGGGTAAAGATAACTTGTCCCGAA
>JBBQVM010000167.1:0-7430 GCA_038211525.1 Bacteroidia bacterium | reverse complement strand
ATAGTTGTTATCGATAGCTACTTTCGCTAATGAAAGGAGGCAATCGAGCCTGGCAATACAACCGGAATTAACCTGCACGGGAGAAATATAATCGGAAATTTTAACCACCAGTTCTGCATACAAGCGATCTTCAATAGCAATTATTTTTTCTTCGGCACCAAGTATTTTCTCCTCATAAATTTTCAACTCTTCAGTAATATACCGCTCTGCATTTACCAGTGTTTGTTTACGGGTCCAGTCGGGAGGCACTTTACTTTTGTGTGAGTTGGTGACTTCAATATAATAACCAAAAACATTATTAAAAGATATCTTCAGGGAACTAATTCCGGTACGTTCAATTTCTCTGTTTTGCACCTGAAGCAGGTAATCTTTTCCTGCAAATGCAATCTGCCTGAGCTCATCCAACTCGGTTGAAACACCATCAGCAATAACGCCCCCTTTTGAAATTAATGCCGGTGGTTCCTGATTAATTGTTTTGTCCAGCAAATCAACCAAAGCAGGGCAGGGGTTCATTTGATCGCCCAAAATTTTCAGATTTTCATTACCGGAACCGAGACATAATTTTATCAACGGATCGATGGTTTGCATGGCTCGTTTTAACTGCACCAACTCCCGTGGATTAATACGCCGAACAGCTACCTTAGAAATCAATCTTTCCAGATCACCAATTGCATTAATGAGTTTGGATGCCTCCTCTGATTGTTCGGTATTCAAAGTAAAATACTGAACCATATCTTGTCTTTCCATGAGTGGCTCGCGCTCTTTCAATGGCATCAATATCCATCTTTTCATGAGTCGGGCACCCATGGGAGAGATGGTTTTATCAAGTATATGAACTAATGTTTTTGCATTTTCATGTGGAGAGTTGACTAGTTCGAGGTTACGGATGGTAAATTTATCGAGCCAAACAAACCGATCTTCGTCGATGCGCGAGAGTCCTGAAATATGGCCGACTTTATCCTGATGTGTTTGTTTCAGGTAATATAAAGCTGCACCGGCAGCAACAATAGCCTGATCGTATTCATGAATACCAAATCCTTTGAGTGAGGTGGTTCCAAAATGTTTGAGAAGCGTTTCTTCACCAAATTCTTTATTAAAAACCCAATCATCGAGGTGATAGCTGTAATATTTTTCACCATATTTTGTATTGAATTCTTTGATTGTAGAACGTGAAACCACCACCTCACTCGGGCTAAAATTCATGAGTACTTTGTCAATATAGGCCTCGTTACCCTGAGCACACAAAAACTCTCCTGTAGAAACATCCAGCAGTGCGATTCCGTGTTGATTTTGACCCTGATGAATTACTGCAAGAAAATTATTGGCCCGATGATCAAGAATTTTATCGCTAAAAGCAACTCCCGGAGTTACGAGTTCAGTAACACCACGCTTAACAATGGTTTTAGTTGTTTTAGGATCTTCTAACTGGTCGCAAATGGCCACACGTTGACCGGCACGAACGAGTTTAGGTAGATAAGTATCGAGTGCATGATACGGAAAACCTGCCAACTCGATAGAGGAGGCAGCGCCATTGGCTCTTTTGGTTAAAACAATTCCTAAAATTTTAGAAGCGGTAACAGCATCCTGATTAAAGGTTTCATAAAAATCACCTACCCGGAATAGTAAAAGTGCATCAGGGTATTTTCCTTTAATAGAATTGTACTGCTTCATTAACGGGGTTTCACCGTCGGAAGTTGATTTTGTTTTTTTTGTTATATCTTTCATCGGAAAAGTTTTTAAAAGGGGATTGCTAAATTACTTCCATTTTTTCTATTTCTGTTAAACAATTACCGAAATTGCAACAGATAAAATTACGAGTGTTAAAAAAGGAAGAATTGTGAATTATTAATTAAATAAATGGTATGAAATTTTTAAAAAACGAAGATCTGGGCAGACCCAAGTTGAATGAATACACAAATTTATTAAAAATGCCTGTGGTGGTGGTTTTAGATAATATTAGAAGTGGCATCAATGTAGGATCATTTTTTAGAACTGCTGATAGTTTTCTGGTAGAAAAAATTGTTTTATGCGGAATCACTGCCCAACCACCGGAGCGTGACATTCTTAAATCTGCATTAGGTGCCACAGAATCGGTTGACTGGGAACATTACGAATCCAATTATAAGGCTGTGGAGCTGCTAAAGGAAAAAGGTTATAACGTGTATGCTATTGAGCAAAGTGATGAGAGTATTTCACTTGAACGATTTGAAACTAAGGAAAATGAAAAATATGCACTCGTTTTTGGTAATGAGGTAAAAGGAGTAGACCCCTTGTTAATTCCACTTCTTGATGGAACCATTGAAGTACCACAATCAGGAATTAAACATTCCTTAAATGTATCCGTTTGCGGCGGTGTAGTTTTGTGGAGTTTTTATGAAAAGTTACTATTAAAAAAGAGATAAAAAAAAGGCTGTCGGATTATCGACAGCCTTAATACTTTTTAAATATCTCTATTATTTCACCACAGAGAAATCAACTCTACGATTCATTGGTTTGTTAGTAGTTGCAGCTAGTGGCTCTTTTTCACCTTTTGATTCAGTGCTTAATCTTGCAGCATCAATACCATAAACTTTTACTAAATGATCTTTAACCGCATCTGCTCTCTTCAAACCTAACTTATCGTTATATTGTTCAGAAGCGGTGATATCTGTGTTACCTGTGATCATAATTTTCAAATCAGGATTCATCTTCATTGCTCTTGCAACAACTAATATTCTGTCTTTGTAAACTTGCTTAACAGCGGATGCATTTAAATCGAAGAACACAGAAGGAAGATAAGAAACAGCAGTAGATCCACTGCCACCTTCCATATCAATAGTAGTTCCCTGGAAGTTCACCAATTTACCTTTTTCGGTATTAGGCTCAAGGTCACGGCTATCAGGAACACCATCACCATCGGTATCAATTTCAACACCATTAGCATCTACTTTAGCACCTTTTAAGCTGAAAGGATCACCGTCTTTAGAATCGGCAATACCATCACCATCGGTATCAACTGATGTTCCGTCACCATAAACTTTAGTACCTTCAGCAGTAGAGTTGTCCTTGTCGAACATATCAGAAACACCATCTTTATCTTTATCACCAGAAAGGATGTCAACTTTATCTTTTAGGTCAGCGATATCGTTATATACTACTTCCATTGGGTTAATCCACTCCATTGATTTGTTTTTCTTACCTAAAGAGTAATTTACATTCAAACGTACAAAAGAGTAATTATCATATTCAGAAAGTTCTTTTTTGATGCCATCCACTTTATCAGTGAAAGTTTTTCTGTAATCATAACTTAAACCAACATCAAATTTCTTGATCTGGTATTTGAAACCAAGACTGAAAGGAACCATAATCTCAGTAACGCTTCCTGTTTTCTTAAGTAGAATGCCGGTAGAGTCATCTTTCAATTCACCGTCGAAATTGAAGAATCCAACTCCAAGAGTCACATAAAAGTGAAATTTCTTATTTCTTTTCAAATGGGAGATGTTTCCGAAAGTGTAAACGCCTTCCAATGCACCTTCATAAACAGGACTTTCGTAGTTTACGTTAGCTACAGGCAGTTTGCTGTCGTATTTTTCTTTACTAGGACCAGCTTTGAATGTAGCATAGGAGCCGGAAGCACGCAATCCCACAGAGTGAGAAAGTTGTCTGCTTACCTGAAGACCAAAATTTGGTGCAAAAGGCAGGCTTTTAAATGCGTTATTGTTTTTGGAATCTTTGAGTACATCGCCCAAAAATAGGGTTTGGCCAAAGGAAATACCAACGGACCACTTGTCGTAATCCTTAGGACTTGGAAGTCCGTACTTGCTCGTACCCTGAGCAAACAAGGTCTGTCCTAAAAATAAAAAAGCGCAAGTAAATAGTAATAAGTTTCGTTTCATGTTTGGTTTTTTTTGAGTTAATAAGTCTTTCTCAGGCTGCAAGTATAAACAAATGTTTTATGAAATAAAAACAGAAAGTTTAAAATTTTTATAATTTGCTCATAATAAGGTTACCCATTGTTAATCAAATCAATGATTGTTAAATAATGTTGGTGATTTTTTACAAAATCGAGACTGTTGGTGTCAATGTTTAAGATCCGTCCTCCCTCGAATTTATTAAGAAAATCCTGGTACCCACTGTCAATTTTTTCAAGGTAACCAGGAGAAATCTCCTTTTCATAACCTCTTCCCCTTTTACTGATGTTGTGCTGTAGTTGTTTCAAATCTTTTTGAAGGAATATAAATAATTCAGGTTCAGGTATTTGTAATTGAACGATTTCATGAAAAGATTGAAATA
Source organism: Bacteroidia bacterium (assembly GCA_038211525.1). Lineage (GTDB taxonomy): Bacteria > Bacteroidota > Bacteroidia > AKYH767-A > OLB10 > JADKJB01. The sequence goes on along the minus strand of JBBQVM010000167.1, from coordinate 3,158 downwards.
GCGCCAACTCATCATCATCCAGATTTTGTGTGGCAAACAATAAGGTCTTCTGAAAATGGTAATCAGACACAATTGTCCTATCCGATTGATTTTCAAATGCAAACTTCAATTGTTTGAACCTTGCAGCTAGAAAAGAGAATTCGAGAGGAAACGCATATTTTGAAGGGTTTTCATAAAATTTAGGGAGAAAAGAATTTTCAGCAAACTCCTCCAAAACCAGCGTTGCATTTAAGTCGACTGCTAATTTGCGGGCAAGGGAAGTTTTACCTGCACCGATATTTCCTTCTACTACAATGTACTTTAACTTATTGATAATCATAAATTAAGAGTTGATTTTAGTGACCTTTAAAGGATCGTTACACAATTCCACCATTTCAGCAATACGATTCCTAAACACAGGATGAATCACATCTGATGCAATTTCTGCCAATGGAATGAGGTTAAATCGGCGAAGATGTAACCGTGGATGAGGCACCTGAAGATTGGGTGAATCAATTATATTTGAACCCATTAACAAAATATCAATGTCGATCGTTCGTGGTGAATTAGGGAAGTCTCTGGTCCTACCAAGTTGATTCTCAATTTTATTTAGAACACTTAAAAGTGGAAGCGGCTCAAGGGTTGTATTTATCAAAATAGCTTGGTTCAAAAATACAGGCTGATCTTCCATTCCCCACGGATCCGATTGATACAATGAGGACTTTAAGACAACAGTTCCAACAGATTTTGAAAGTAACTCCAAAGCGCTGAGGAAAATTTGGTGGGTATTTCCCAAATTTCCACCTAACATTAAAAACACCTGGGATGACTCATTTTTCATCAGGTAAAAGTAGTCATGAATCCATTTAAAGGCGACATATTTACTAATATTGCATACTATTTAATAATTCAATCAATCTATTTCTTCTATGAAACAATTCTTCAAATTTATGTTTGCATCTATGCTTGGGTTTGTACTCAGTATTGTGGTGCTGTTTTTTATTATATTTATTTCTATTTCAGCCCTTGTTTCCTCTGCTTCGAGTGATAAGGCAGTTCCTGTTTTATCAGGAAGTATTTTGCATGTTTATTTCAAAGAACCTTTAGAGGAGCGTAGCTCTGAAAATCCATTAAAAAATTTCAATTTCAGCTCCTTTTCGTCGTCTTCGCAACCAGGATTGAACGACATCATTAAAGACCTTAAAAAAGCAGCTATTGATCCTAAAATAGTGGGTATTTACCTCGATATTTCAGAAATAAGTGGTGGAATGGCAACTGTTGAAACTATAAGAAATGCTTTGCTTGAATTTAAGAAGAGTAAAAAGTTTATTTATGCTTATTCTGATTATTACTCTCAAGGCTCCTATTATTTAACCTCGGTGGCTGATCAAATTTGGGTGAACCCTGAGGGAGCGGTTGAATTAAAAGGAATAGCTGCACAGGTTCCATTTCTAAAAGGGTTGTTGGAAAAACTTGAAATTGAACCGCAGGTAATCCGTCATGGGAAATTCAAGAGTGCCATTGAGCCGTTTATACTAGATAAAATGAGTGATGAAAACAGAGAGCAGCTTTCTACTTATGTAAATGCTTTTTGGAATCATATAGTAAATGGAATTGCTGCTGCAAGAAAAGTAGAGGCAGAAAATGTGAAATTGATGGCTGATAGTATGCTTTTGCAGACTGCTGAAAATGCTCTCGAATACAAAATGATTGATAAGATCGCCTATAAAGATGAATTTCTTGATTTATTGAAATCGAAAGTTGGAAATGGCGATGGAAAAGAAAAAGAGCTGAACCTGGTTTCATTGAAAAAATACACGAAGGCTCCGGATCCAGCTCCGGTAAAAGAATTTACACGTGATAAAATTGCTGTTATTTATGCGGTTGGTGATATAGTAAGTGGTAAAGGAGAACGCGATCAGATTGGGTCTGAAACACTTTCTGAAACTATCAGGGAAGCACGCCAAGATGATAAAGTGAAAGCTATTGTTTTGAGAGTGAATTCTCCGGGTGGAAGTGCATTGGCATCCGAAGTTATTTGGCATGAAATGGAATTGGCAAGAAAACAAAAACCGGTTATTGTTTCCATGGGTGATGTAGCAGCCTCTGGTGGTTATTATATTAGTTGTAACGCCGACACTATTGTTGCGCAACCAAATACGATCACAGGATCTATTGGAGTTTTTGGATTGATGTTTAACGCACAAAAGTTTTTTAATAATAAAATTGGAATCACCTTTGATACCTATAAAACAGGACCCTATTCAGATCTTGGTTCCTCTGTAAGGCCTCTGACTTCCTCTGAAAGGCAGATTTTGCAAAATTCAGTGGAACGTGTTTATGGAACTTTTACTAAAAGAGTTTCTGATGGCAGAAAAATGACTGTGGATCTGGTAGATTCCCTTGGACAAGGTAGGGTATGGGCGGGTATTGATGCATTTAACCTTGGTCTAGTTGATGTGCTCGGTGGATTAGACGATGCCATTGCTATTGCAGCAAAAAGTGCGCAACTTGAAAATTACCGAATCGTTGAGCTTCCAGAACAAAAAGATGCACTTCAGCAAATTGTTGAAGAAATGTCGGGAGATGTATCGACTCGTTATCTTAAATATAAACTCGGTGATAAATTTGAAATGTTTAATTACATGGATAAAATTTACCGGATGGAAGGAGTGCAAACAAGATTGCTGAACGAACCCATATTTCAATAAAATTAAAGTAGAAAATTTCTGATGGAAAACCGTGAAATTGCCCGATTACTTTCGGATACGGCAAAATTAATGGAGTTGCATAATGCGAATGAATTTAAAGTTCGTTCGTACCAGAATGCCTCATTTTCCATAGGTAAACTAGATTTTTCGCTTAAAAATTTAAGTTTAGTTGAACTCGCAGCCGTAAAAGGAATTGGTAAAAGTTTGAGTCAGAAAATTTTTGAACTGATACAATCCGGTTCACTTCCCGATTATGAAACTTACCTGAATGAAACTCCGGTAGGTGTTGTGGAAATGATGAGAATAAAAGGAATTGGTCCGAAGAAAGTGGCCTTGTTATGGAAAGAACTCGGACTGGAATCTCCAGGTGAATTACTGTATGCTTGCAATGAAAATCGATTGATAGAGCTGAAAGGTTTTGGTGCAAAAACACAGGAGCAAATTAAAAATTTTATTGAATATTCTAAT
>JBBQVM010000166.1:0-7502 GCA_038211525.1 Bacteroidia bacterium | reverse complement strand
TTCCATTATGAAATAGGATCGCTCCCTGGCCTTAATAATTAATTTCAACACAAAAGCTGAACCTATTGCAGCCAAAAAGCCCACCAAATAAAGTGACATCAACACCAATCCTTGCAAATTAATAATTCCGAAATACATTTTATCGGGAATGACCAAGGCTATCAATAAGGCATAAACAGGCAAACGGGCGGCACAACTCATAAGCGGAGTTACCAAAATGGTGATCAGCCTTTCCTTCCAACTATTAATGGTGCGGGTAGAAAGAATGGCAGGAACTGCACATGCCACTCCACTTATTAATGGAATCACCGAACGGCCATTCAATCCAAATTTGCGAATTAGTTTGTCCATCATAAAACTCACCCTGGCCATGTATCCGGTATCCTCCAGTAAGGTGATAAAGAAAAAGAGTAACGCTATTTGCGGGATAAATATAACCACGCCCCCTAATCCAGCAAGAATCCCTTCCACCAGCAAATCGTTGAAAATTCCCTGTGGTAATGCATTATGCACCTGCGAACTTAGCCAAGTAAAAGCTTGATCAACTAAATCCATTGGATAGGCGGCCCAAGCGAAAACAGCCTGAAATATCACAAACATCACAAATAGAAAAATAAGGTAACCCCACACCCTGTGCAATAAGATATTATCCAATATTCGGGTAATATTTTTATCCTTTGAAGGAATCTGGTTACCGGTATGGGTGGAGAGCTTTAATAATGCAGTAATAACTTCATAACGCCGAAGTGTTTCAATGGCCTGCAATTTCCCCGGCACAAAGTTGAACTCATCTAAAATTGCTCTAATCTTATATTTTCTCTCGGGGCGTTCGTTAAAAAAACCAATTCCTTCCAGGTTATTTGCAATTTGAAAAGCCGCATAATTGCTGTTCAGTTTCACTGAATCGCGAATGCGTTTAACCACCTCAGGCGCAAATTCGTTGATATCAATAAAATCGTTTTCGGGAACTTTTATTTCTGCAACAATCGCTCTTTTTAACTCTTCTATTCCAGTCCCTTCTCTCGCATTAATAGGTATTACCGGAACACCAAGTAATTCGGAGAGTTTCGCAAAATCAATTTCGGTTTTGTTCCGCGCTACCAGGTCCATCATGTTGATGGCTAAAATAGTGGGTGATTTAAGATCTACAATTTGAGAACATAAAAACAGGCTTCGTTTAAGATTGGTTCCATCGGCAATAATTATGGTTACATCCGGATGAGAATCATTTAAAGGATCACATAAAACCTGAAATGGAATTTGCTCCTCCAACGTTTTAGGATAAAGAGAATAGGTACCCGGTAAGTCGGTGAGATTAATTGAAACGGTTTCACCTTCATTTCCTTTCAACTGAAAAGATCCTGATTTTTTTTCAACAGTTACGCCAGGAAAATTCGCTATTTTCTGATTCAGTCCCGTCAAACGGTTGAAAAGTGTTGATTTTCCGGAATTCGGATTCCCGACCAGCGCAACTTTCAGATGTTTTTTTAGCACGATTTCAGGTACAATCAGCAAAATCCTGTGTTGAATTGAATTTTAAACAATCATCAAATAGATTTAACTAACACATTATCAGCCTCATCTAATCGAATACTCAATATTGAATCTGCAACTATTATGGCCATTGGGTCGCCAAATGGAGCGAACCTATCAACTGTGACCGTTTCTCCGGGCAAACATCCCATTTCCATCAGCTTCAGTTTCATTAAATCATCCGTAAAGGATTCAATAATAACACTTTCCCCTTTAGTAACCTCCGAAAGTTTACGGTACAACACCCTAACCATGTGGCTTATTTAGAAAGATTCAAAATAAAGCGCTAAAATAGTTAACATTTTCTTAGCTTAAAGCTGATATTTATCAATTCTGTAAAAAAATGATCACAAAAAGTTTCATTCAGTGGTACAGCACTTAAGAATCAGGAAGGTAGAAGTGGCTTGCTAATTTCAGTTTTCTTGCCAAAGGTTGGACAATCACATTTTTTCTTGAATAAAAAACATCCCGGGAATAAGGTAATAGCAGTGAAAATAATCAATAACAAAATAGTTATTGAAGTTCGTTGATGTATTCTCAAAACCTTAATTTGTGGAGGGTTCAAAGTTGGTAATGTTAAATTTGAATCACAAAGATAAGCCTAAATATCACTAATTTTAGCCCGTTAATAGCACACTCTTACATGAAAATACTTTTTCAACTAGGGAAATACTGGCTTTTTATTGGTTCTCTTTTCAGCAAACCTGAAAAACTGTCGGTATACCGTCGGCGCGTTTTAGAAGAGATGGAAGCAATTGGGGTGAGTTCCATTGGGATTGTAACACTTATATCTGTTTTTATGGGCGCCGTAATTACCATACAAACAGTTTATAACCTGGTTAACCCATTGGTACCTTTATATGTAGTTGGTTTAGTAGCGCGTGATACTATGATTATTGAGTTTTCGCCTACTATCATAATGCTGGTCCTTGCGGGGAAGGTAGGGTCGAGTATCGCTTCCGAAATTGGAACTATGCGGGTGACGGAACAGATAGATGCCTTGGAAATAATGGGAATTAACTCTTCGGGTTACCTGGTAGTTCCCAAAATGATTGCTGCCATTTTTATTTCTCCTTTTCTAGTACTTATAAGTATGTTTGTGGGTATTGCAGGTGGCTGGGTTGCAGGTACGCTATCAGGAGTAATTCCATCGGTAGATTTCATCAAAGGAATTCAGTACAATTTTTTACCATTCAACGTTACTTTTGCAATGATAAAAACTGTGGTTTTTGCATATATCATCACCAGTATTTCTGCCTACCAGGGTTTTTATACCGAAGGGGGATCACTGGAGGTAGGACAATCCAGTACCCGTGCAGTAGTTTACAGCAGTGTATTAATATTGATTTTTGATTACATTCTCACCCAATTGATCCTTGCATGATAGAAGTTAAAAATGTTTCCAAGGGCTTCAATGGCAAACAAATACTTAGCGACATATCTCATGTTTTTGAGAAAGGAAAAGTAAATCTTATCATAGGCGGATCGGGATCGGGTAAAACCGTTTTAGTTAAATGCATGGTTGGTCTATTTGAAGTGGATGAAGGACGCATAGAATATGATGGAAGGAATTTTTCAGAGATGGATTTTCGGCAGCGTAAACCTATTCGCCAGGAAATTGGCATGTTGTTTCAGGGAAGTGCTCTTTTTGATAGTATGACCGTTGAAGAAAATGTAATGTTTCCTTTAAAAATGCTTTCAAATTTAAGCTTGGCTGAAAGAGTTGAACGTGTAAATTTTTGTTTAGAGCGGGTTAAACTTCCTGCTTCTCATAAATTATTTCCATCTGAAATTAGTGGTGGTATGAAAAAAAGAGTCGCTATTGCACGAGCCATTTCCATGAATCCGAAATATCTTTACTGCGATGAACCAAATTCGGGCCTCGACCCCAGAACCTCTATTGTAATTGATGATTTGATTATGGAAATTACAGAGGAATATCAAATGACTACAGTAATCAATACCCATGATATGAATTCAGTGATTTCGATGGGAGAAAATATATTATACATTCATTTAGGAAAAAAATGGTGGACGGGAAATTCGAATGACATCATGCATTCTGGAAACAAGGAACTTGATGATTTTATTTTCGCCAGTAAAATCATGCAGAACTTACGAAAGTAAAAATTGTTGACTCCAAAACCACTTCTCTAAATGTAATTAAAAAAACATTGCCAATGAATAAAATTGTAATCATTTCAGCAAGTGTTCGTCAAGGACGTCAAAGTCATAAGGTGGCACTTTATTTTAAAAGTTATCTCCTAAAAAATAATCTCGCTGAGGTGGAAATTTTGGATTTAAATTCCTACCGCTTTCCTCTCTTTGAAGAACGATTAAAATTCCAAAAAAATCCTTCAACAGATGTTTTGGAATTTGCTGAAAAAATAAAGACGTCTAACGGAGTTATAATTGTAACACCTGAATACAACGGTGGATATCCTGCCAGTCTGAAAAATGTTGTAGATCTCCTTTATGATGAATGGCACCACAAACCGGTGGCCATCTCCACCGTTTCGGATGGAATTTTTGGAGGCACGCAGGTAATTACTTCTATTCAGTTCTCGTTGTGGAAAATGAAGGCGTTAACAGTAACCGCTATGTTTCCGGTTCCTAAAGTGAGAGATAATTTTAACGAAAATGGGGTGCCTGCTGATGAGTCCGGCACGGACAAGCGGGCTGCTGTTTTTCTGAACGAATTATTTTGGTTTATGGATAAATTAAGCACTGCGTAACTGCGTGTAATGAGTCAGTCGGGTTTTGAATTCCGCAAAAGCTAATTGTACCAAGGGTTGACTAATTTACATAAATTTAACAATGATCTTCAAAGTCAACCGATTCTCGGATAAAATCAAGCTTTTTTACTTTTCCGGAAATAACTGAAATGGCCTTTTACTCAATAATTTTTGTCAATAACCGTAAACTAGCTCTTTTCGAAGGTAAATTAATAATTTAGAGGAGATAATTCCATCTGAATTTAAAAAATAGCTAAGAGTTTCGACTGAAGTTAGAAGTTGATTCTCCTTATGAGGGCTAGTGATTTAAAAAACAGAGAACCGAAATCTTAACATTAAAAGGAGGATTCCAATTTACTATAGGGTTTTTGTTATAATTCATGATTATATTTGCAGAACAATGAACAAGCCTGAGTCCTATTTGAAAGATCTTATCATAGTACTGGAGAATTCTCCACTCTTTAGCACGGTTTCCCCTGAACTTGTTAAGGAACTGGCCGGTAAAATGAGAATTGAGACCTACGAAACAAATAAGACCATAATTTACAAGAATGAACCGGGCGATTCCATTTTTTTTATTGTTGAAGGCGAGGTAAAGGTTCATGATCAGGAACATTTGGTTGCTATGTTGGGCAAAGGAGAATTTTTTGGTGATATGTCTATACTCGACAACGAACCCCGCTCCATGTCGGTAACTGCCTCACAACCAACAGTAACCGGCTCTGTTTTGCGCAACGATTTTTACGATGTTTCCAATAAATTTCCGGGTATTACGGAAGTTTTAGTTTCGTTTTTGATAAGAAGGCTCCGTAAACAAAACAATGCTATGGTGGAACAACTAAGAAACCGTCATAAAGAACTCGAAATTCTGGTTGCTGAAAGAACTTCTGATCTGGAAAGTAGAAATCTTGAATTGCAGGCTGCCATCCGACAAATAAAACAATCTCAGCAACAACTCATCCTTCAGGAAAAATTAGCTTCACTGGGAAGTCTCACTTCAGGAGTGGCACATGAACTCCATAACCCACTCAACTTTGTAAATAATTTTACCGAATTGTGTTTAGAAATTATTAATGATTCTGATTCGGTAGAAAACACTGAGAATTTCCAACAGACTCAATCGACCATCAAAAAAAATCTGGAAAAAATTCTTTTTCATGGACAACGAGCCGATAGTATTATAAAGGCAATGTTAATGCACAGTAATACTTCTCCACAGAAAAAAGCGATTTCTAATATTAACTTACTATGCGATCAGGCAGTAAGTATGATTAGTTACAATGCTACTAATTTAACGAAGGGTTGCTTTATTCGCATTCAAAAAGAATTTAAAACAGATTTACCTGAAGTAGAACTGGTTCCCCGCGATATTTCTAAAGTGGTGATTAACATTCTAAACAATTCTATATACGAACTTTATAGAAAATGGAAAAAAACAGGAAATAGTTTCTTACCTGAAATCACTATCAGTACCACCAATACCAATAAGGAAGTGCATATTATTATCACCGATAATGGTTCCGGGATTCCCTCCGAATACATGGAAAAAATATTCGAACCCTTTTTCACTACTAAACCCACCGGAGAAGGTGTCGGTTTAGGACTTTCCATTTCAAGTGATATCATGAGGGCGTATGGGGGTACCATCAGTGTAGAAACGGATGAGAATAAATTTACACGTTTTGTGGTTAAAGTACCGCTAAATAAGTTAGATTAACAATTTGTTAATTCCTATTTGTTGCAATTTCAAATACTTGATTTAAAGCAATATACATATTTTAGCAGTAACAATTCTCTTAGTTAACTTTTCGGGCATTTCAATTGGTTCAATCTATTTGCCTTTTTTAATTTTATATTTTTCGAATTATCATAGTAATAGTTAATTATAATACTTAAGTTTATGGTTTGAAATAAAAAAGTTAAAACTTTCAATCATTTGAAAGTTTAGATTATCTTAAATGTACAATTCATAGTCAGTTACCTATTCCAATCAAATTCCTCCATACGATTCAATTAAATTATCATACTTAAATTTTTATTAAAAACATCTAATTTACTATTCCTATGAAAAAATTACTAACATTATTAACTTCAGTTTGCCTTACGGTCATGCTGCAGGCTCAGGCCCCTGTTATTCAGTGGCAGAAAAATTTCGGTGGTACACTCGACGATCAGGGTGGGGCAACAATTAGCACCAGCGATGGTGGGTATTTATTTACGGGAACTTCCTCTTCAAATGATGTGGATGTTACAGGCAATCATGGTGGACAAGATTGGTGGGTTGTTAAAACAGATGCATTAGGAGCTATTGAATGGCAAAAAAGTTTGGGTGGATCTGCTAATGATGTCCCCTATCGTGCAGTTCAAACTTCTGATGGTGGTTATGCAATTGCAGGTTGGACAGAATCAAATGACGGCGATGTAACAGGATACCAGGCCAATAAGGATTGTTGGGTGGTGAAATTAGATGCTACCGGTGTGTTGCAATGGCAAAAAGCATTAGGTGGAAGTGCTGAAGAAGAATTCAGATATATAATTGAAACAAATGATGGGGGCTTAGCCTGTATTGGGTGGTCTTATTCTAATGATGGCGATGTATCAGGATTACATGGTAGTCGCGACACCTGGATGGTTAAGTTCACTTCCGGAGGTGCAATTTCATGGCAAAAAATGTTTGGAGGTTTGAACGACGAAAGAGGTTATACAGTAGAACAAACAACCGACGGCGGATATATACTTTCTTCATCGAGCAATTCAAGCTCAGGCGATGTTGCTGCGAACAATGGAATGATAGATTATTGATTAGTTAAAACAGATAACTTAGGTGTTATTCAATGGGAGAAAAATTACGGTGGCTCTCAGATGGAAAACAATCGTGGCGCTCGCCAAACCAGCGATGGAGGTTACATTATTACCGGTTATACTGCATCTACTGATCTTGATGTTACCGGCCTTCATGGAGTTCAAGACGCATGGATTGTTAAAGTAGATAATGTAGGAATGATGCAATGGCAAAAAACGCTTGGCGGAAGTGCTACCGACCGAGGACAATTTGTTCGGGAAACCCCTGATGGAGGTTACATTGTTTCAGGTTATACCAACTCAACAGATGGTGACGTAACCGGATTTCAAGGTGGTGCTTTTGATTATTGGTTAGTTAAACTTACTTCAACCGGAACACTAGATTGGCAAAAAACTCTTGGTGGTACAAATGAAGATGATGGTGGAGGAGTT
>JBBQVM010000165.1:0-7522 GCA_038211525.1 Bacteroidia bacterium | reverse complement strand
GCTTGTAATCGGGGTTTTGGATTTTTCGGTCGGCCGGAAGTACGCGGAGCGGTTCGCAGAGTCGGAGCGATTTACGGCAATCGTCGGGTAACTGTTGATAGATTCGAGTTCCCTCCGATTTCCAGTTAATCATCTCTTCAGATGCATCCTTGATGATTTTAGCAGGGTTACCCACCACCACTTTTCTATCAGGAATTATGGTATCAGCCGGAACAAAACAGAGGGCTCCAATGATGCAATTATCGCCAATATGCACATTATCCATTACAACAGCATTCATACCTACCAACACATTTTTACCAATGGTAGCTCCGTGAATGATGGCACCATGGCCAATATGAGCAGCTTCTTTCAATAAAACCGTTACACCGGGAAACATGTGAATGGTGCAATTTTCTTGCACGTTGCAACCATCTTCAATAATAATTTGACCCCAATCGCCTCTTAGTGCAGCGCCCGGACCGATGTAAACATTTTTTCCAATAATTACGTTCCCGGTAACTGTTGCGGCAGGATGCACAAAAGCAGTTTCATGAATAACAGGAATAAAACCATTGAATTCGTAAATCATATTTTAAGCATTAAACCCTTTCAATTATCATTGCATAACCTTGTCCAACGCCAATACACATGGTGCAAAGGGCATATCGGCCTCCTGTTAGTTCCAGTTCACGTGCGGCAGTTAAAATTAACCTCGCTCCCGACATGCCTAATGGGTGACCAATGGCAATGGCGCCACCGTTAGGATTGATTCGAGTATCATCATCTTTCAATCCCCATTCACGAATGCAGGCAAGTCCTTGTGCTGCAAAGGCCTCGTTCAATTCAATTACAGATAGATCAGAAAAGTTTAACCCTGCCTTTTTAAGTGCAGCATTAGAGGCCGACACAGGTCCCATTCCCATAATTCTAGGTTCAACTCCAGCCACAGCAGAGGAGACAATTCGCGCAAGGGGTTTTAAATTAAATTCTTTGGCAGCTTTCGCAGATGCAATTAAAAGTGCAGCAGCGCCATCGTTTATTCCGGATGAATTACCTGCTGTTACGGTTCCGTTTTCACGGAAGGCCGGTTGGAGTCGACCTAATATTTCAACTGATGTTGTTGGTCTAATAAATTCGTCTTTATTGAATATAATTGGATCACTTTTTTTCTGAGGAATACTAACAGCCACAATTTCAGATTCGAATCTACCCATACTAGAGGCTCTGGCGGCCTTTTGCTGGGAGCTTGCCGCGAAGGCATCTTGGTCGGCGCGCGAAATGTGAAATTGTTCCGCCACATTTTCGGCTGTTTCCCCCATGCTATCGGTACCATAAAGTTTTTTCATTGCGGGGTTCACAAAACGCCAGCCTATACTGGTATCAAAAACCTGAACATCTCGTGAAAAAGCGTTAGGTGCTTTCGACATCACAAACGGTGAACGTGTCATACTTTCAACACCTCCCGCAATAAAAAGGTCACCATCACCTGCCTTTATACTTTTAGCAGCGTTAGCTACTGATGCCATACCCGAAGCACAAAGAATATTGATGGTTTCAGCGGGGACCGATGAGGGCAAACCCGATAGCAATGCTGCCATTCGGGCTACATTCCGGTTATCTTCACCGGCTTGATTGGCACATCCAAAAATTACTTCATCAATCAAGGCATCGGCCACATTTTTATTTCTATCCAACAATTCTCTGATCACAAGCGCAGCCAGGTCATCGGGTCTAACTGTAGCTAAGCCACCTCCAAAACTTCCCACTGCTGTTCGAACACCATCAATAATATATGCGTTTCCCATAATTTCTTAAATCGGCTGCAAAGTTAAGCATCATTCACCATCCGGAAACCAAAGATCCGATTTTCTGAAAACCACACCCTTAAAAATTGCTATTTTGATTTTCTCCTGATTGGTAACTACAATTTGATAAATGCCTGTTCTTCCAGTTAAACTTACCTGCTCTGCAACAGCTTTGAGTGTATCGCCCTCTTTGGCAGGAGCAGTAAATGACATTGAGGTTTCTATTACCAAACTTTTTCGGTTGTGTGAATTAGATGCAAACGCCAATGCACTGTCTGCCAAGGAAAATGCAATTCCGCCATGAGCGATACCAAATCCATTTAACATGTCTTTCCTGAGAGTCATTGATAACTGACATGATCCTTCACCAATAGCATCCAAGTTAATTCCAAGCCACCGGCTAAAATGATCTTGTTCCATCATTTTAGAGACAATTTTCGACGCAATGTTATTTTTATTCACTTTTTTTCAATTTTATTTTGTTTTTGTAAAATTAATTATAATTTTGACCCATATTCTTACCGGCATAGTCCCCCCCAATGCCAAGTGAGTAATTTGGTCAATAACCGATCTCACAGGTAAGGCTATTTAAAATTGTCTTTATATTTTAGTTTAAGTTATTGTGGTTAAACACATTACTGTTCATTATTCTTCTTTATCGGAGGCATTCCATTCGTTAATAGTTGGGTTATGAAGTAAACATTAGGGGAAATTATCTAAAAACTAACAGTTATGATACAGCAGGAAGCGAAAAGCAAACACGAGCAAATGTTAGAAATCGTAAACAACACAGCGATTTCTTCACGAGAATTAGGAATAATTCATCTTTCTGATGAAAATGAATTATTGGATGGTCGTCACATTAAAGTGAAAGGTCAGGAACTGGTTAATTTTGGAACGTGCGGTTACATGGGCTTAGAGATGGACGACAGGTTAAAGCAGGGTGTTATTGAAGCTGTACAGAAATATGGGACCGGCTTTGCATCTACCAGGGCCTATGTAACGGTGCATCTTTACGAAGAAATAGAAAATTTATTAGCTAAAATATTTGAAAAACCGGTTGTTCTGCTTGCGAACGTAACACTTTCGCACATTTCTAATATTCCAATTTTAATTGGAGATCAGGATGCAGTGATTATGGATACTCAGGTTCATGACAGTGTTCAAACGGCAGTGCAATTGCTTAAAAGCAGAAACATTCACGTAGATGTTATTCGACATAACAGAATGGATTTGCTGGAAGAGAAAATTAATGATCTAAAAACCAAGTACAAGAAAATATGGTACATGCCTGATGGAGTATATTCCATGTTTGGCGATTGTGCCCCTATGAAAGAAATTTACCAGTTATTGGATAAGCACGAACAATTTCATTTATATGTTGATGACACTCATGGGATGAGTTTCGCAGGTAAAAATGGTTCAGGTTATGTTTTGAGTCAGGTGCCATTTCATGATAAAATGGTATTGGTAACGTCACTTAACAAAGCCTACGGCGCATCGGGTGGAGTAACGGTTTTCCCAAATGAAAAAATGCGTGATCTCTTCAGAAATTGCGGACGGCCATTTATTTTTTCGGGACCAATTCCCCCTCCTATGCTGGGAGCTGCTATAGCATCGGCTAAAATTCACCTTTCACCGGAGATTACCATAATGCAACAGGAGTTGAACGACAGGGTTCGATACGTTAACCAGCTATGCAAAGATTTGGAGCTTCCACTGATGTGGGAAAATGATACGCCTATATTTTTCATTGGAGTGAGTAAACCTATTGTTGCTTACACCATGGTTAAGAAATTAATAAAAAGGGGATTCTTTTTTAATCTTTCGGTGTTCCCAAGTGTTGCAATTAACAATGCAGGACTAAGAATACCAATAAGCAGAAATCACACTTTTGATGATTTGAAGGGATTGATCACCGGGATTTCAGAAGAACTACCGGGCACATTTGAAGAAGCGGGTATGAATATGAACGATGTTTATCGCGCCTTTAAAAAGCAAAATCCTTATTTAATAAAGCAAGCTTGAGTTAGTTGATTAATGCATAAAAAAAACCCGGATTTCTCCGGGTTTTTTTTATGGCAATTCGGTAAGCGACCAGAAACTATTCAAAATAGAAACCGCATCTACATAACTTTCGAGACTAACAGGTTTCACTATGTAACCGGCCACATTATTTCCATATGCCTCCATCCTATCATGGTCATCATTGGAGGTAGACATTACATAAACAGAAATAGGTTTTAATTCTTCATCGGCCCTTAGTTCTTTTAAAAACTCGTGACCATTCATTTGCGGCATGTTAAGATCCAACAAAATAATACTGGGACGGGGTGTGATTTTTTCATGTCCGTTGGTACCTCTCAACATATCCAAAGCTTGAAGTCCGTTCTTAGCGTGATACAATTTATAGTTCAGGTCGGTTTTCTTTAAAGCACGTTGCATCACCATTGCATCCACTTCATCATCTTCTACATGAAGAATATTTACCAATTTGTTTGACATTTGCCTCTAATTTAATACTGTGCGTTTAATAAATTTAAAAGTAGCAAAATTCAAGTTATAATAGAAGTAAAATTGCATTTTTTGAATAAAGTTTTAAACTATAAGCTGTTGATATAGCAAAATAATCCGATTTTCTTCCAGAATAGATCTTTTGTAACCCATTTAAAGACTTTCCGTTTAAAATGTATGCTTCTAAGATTATTCAGAAAGATAAGAGGGGTGTTGTCGTGGGGTATTTACCAAAGCCTACCGGAAGACGATCTACTTGAAAAACAGCGATATAAGCTATTTTTTATTTTCTCAGCAAGTGGATTTTTAATCTGCTTGGCGGAATCGTTTCATGCTATATCTTTTAACACGGACAAGAACATATTGGGGCCTGGATTGCAGTTTTTCGCAATCACCTTTCTTACAAACTACCTTTTATTACAATTCCATAAAAGGTTAAAGTTAGCTTATCTTATTGGAATCCTTACCGCATTTTCATGTGTACACTTATTCAATTATTACTACGGTGGTATTAGAAATTCAGGTAATTATTACTACTTGGTAATGATTATCACCACTTACATGTTGCTTGGAAAGAGATATGGGTGGATGATGCTAGGCCTTGCTGTTGTAAACCAGATTTATTTTTATTTCATCAGCGATAATCCGGATTTAGTAATGAACGTATTGGCTTCAAACAGTTCCGACTTGAACCAGGATTTTTTATTCTCCACCTTAATGGCGGTAATTGCTATTGCTGCCCTTAGTAACAGTTTGGGTAGTTCAAAAAATATAGTAATTGAAAAGATAACTGAATCCCAAAAGATACTTGCCGCTAAAAATAAAGAACTTCAAAAACTTTCACTAGTTGCAAGCAAAACAGATAGTGCAGTAATAATTTCAGATCCCAATTTTAAAATCACTTGGGTAAATGATGGATTTACGCGATTAACCGGCTTTAAACCGGATGAAGTTGTAGGAAAAAAAAATGATGACTTCTTATTTGGACCACAAACAGATATTACTTCAATTCAAAATATGATTGATCGTTTAAAATCGAAGGAAACATTTATCGGTGAATTAGAATTAAATCATAAGAACGGAAAAAGCTTCTGGAGTCAGATATCAGTTACTCCTATTTTAAACAGGGAAGGTGAAATAAGAGAATATGTTTCTTTGCAGGATGATATTACTGAACGAAAAGAAGCGGAAATAAAAATAAGAGACTATTTGAAGGATCTTGAGAAAACTAATAAGGAACTTGATGAGTTTGCCTATATAGTTTCACACGATTTAAAAGCTCCGCTGCATGCCATAGGCAATTTGACTGAATGGATTGAAGAGGATATGGTGGGTGAATTTTCAGAAGAAACCAATTCCAATTTTAATATTATTAAAAGCAGAGTTTCCCGTATGGAAGATCTGATAAACGGATTGCTGGAATTTGCAAGAGCGAATCATAAAAAGGGAGAAAAAGCTGCAGTAAATTTAAATGAATTTATTAATGAGGTCATTGAATTTTGTGCAATTCCGCCAAATTGTTCAATTGCTATTGCAAATGAATTACCGGTTTTGTTTGGTGATAAAATAAAATTTCAGCAAATATTTTCAAATCTAATTGTTAATGCCATTAAATATAATGATAAAAAGGAAATCAATATAATACTTAAGGCCGAAGAAAAAGAAAATGAGTGGATATTAAGTGTAAAAGATAATGGCCCGGGAATAGATCCCAGATTTCACGAAAAAGTATTTGTCATTTTTCAAACATTAAATCCTCGCGATACTGTTGAAAGTACCGGTGTAGGATTAGCTATCGTTAAAAAAATTGTTGAAGAAGAGGGAGGAAATATTTGGGTAGAATCGGAACCCGGAAATGGTGCCGAATTCAAATTTACCTGGTTAAAAGAGCCTCAGCCTGAGTCGTACCAATTTCAAGGTTCTATATCATATTATCAATAATCGTGATTAAAAAACTTTATAATAAACTGATGAGAGGTGGAACACTTAGTTTCATTCCTGCCGATGATATATTGGCACGCCAGCGATATTCGCTCTTTAGAGTGTTCTCGGTTTTGGGAGCATTGTCATTAATAATATTTGCTTTTGAAGAAAGTACATTTACGAACCTGAACAATGCCAAAATTTTTATTTTTTCGGCGGTTGCATTAACGCTCATCATTAATTTAATTGGAGTTCGCTATCATCACAACTTAACAATTGGCTATATCATAAGTATCATTGCGGCACTTGGTTTGATTCATTGCGCCACTTACTACAGTGGTGGAATTCGAAATCCCGATTTTTTTTATATGGGTTCCATAATTTTATATTCTTATATTATTCTTGAAAATAAAGGGGGACGAATCACGCTCAGTATTTCAATCGCAAACATTATATATTTCTATGCCTTGAGTGATTTCACTGAACCAGGTTTGTACATCACCTATTCTCTTTCAGAAAGAGCTATCGATACCAAGCATCTTTATACGGTAATCACCAGTTTGTTTTTTATGACAGCTTTGAGCTCGTATCTGGCCTATTCAAAGAACGCTGTTATTAACAAAATTGAGGAGTCACAAGATATTTTAACAAAGAAAAATGCGGAATTAGAGGAGTTATCGTTGGTAGCCAGTGAAACCGTTAATTCTGTTATTATAACTGATAACGTAGGAATTATTGAATGGGTTAATGATGGCTTTACACGATTAACAGGGTATACCTTGGAAGAAGCCGAAGGAAAAAAGAGTTCCGAATTTTTGTTTGGACCTAAAAGTAATCCCGAGACCATTCAAATGCTAGAAAATAGGGAATTTACCACTAATAATTTCAGTACTGATGTGGTTAAATATCGAAAAGATGGCGAGTTAGTGTGGGTGCAAGAAAATGTAACCCGAATAATTGATGAGACAGAAAATACCACGAAATACATTTTTATTGAAAGTGATATTACTGAGAGAAAACGGTCGGAAGAGAAGATGGCTGACTACTTAAAAAATCTTGAACGCACAAATAAGGAGCTTGATAAATTTGCCTATATCGTATCTCATGATCTTAAAGCTCCCTTAAGAGCCATTGGAAACTTAACAGGATGGATTGAAGAAGATGCAGGACATTTACTACCTAATGAGGTACGTTCTAATTTTAACTTGATTAAAGAGCGAGTTGTAAGAATGGAATCGTTGATTAATGGTATTCTAGATTATTCCAAAGCTGCGAAGAAAAAAAATCAACTCGAGTAT
>JBBQVM010000164.1:0-7555 GCA_038211525.1 Bacteroidia bacterium | reverse complement strand
GCTGTTGAGGAGGCGCCGGCATCATCCCCATTTGATGAAAAAAGACCCTACAAAAATTCTTCCGCCGACATTTACGATTATTCTAAAGCGATTGGAGAACAAAATATATTAAAAGCTAGAAAGGACTTTGCAGTTGAAGTAGTTATATTACGTCCGAGCTCAGTAATAGGCGGGTTCGATTTCAAGCCCTCTGAGATGGGAAAAGCATTACTTGATTTTTACAAACAAAAAATCCCTGCGCTACCGGAAGGAGGTTTCGATTTTGTAGATGTGAGAGATGTTACTAAGTCTGTTATTACTGCCATTGAACGAGGTCGCGATGGAGAAATATATTTGCTTTCAGGAAAATACTACTCAATGAAAGAACTGGTAGCTATTGTGAAAATTGTAACCGGGAAAAAAATTCCTTCAATAGTGATACCCTATTCACTACTTAAATTTTGTCTTCCTCTAATTTCCTTCTATAGCAAATTAACAGGTGCTGCTCCACTTTTCACGAAGGCTTCTATTGGTACTTTAAAAAACGGCCATAAAAATATGGATAATACCAAGGCATCAAAAGAGCTGGGGCATTCTGTCAGACCTCTCCAAGAAACGCTTAAAGATTTTTATGATTGGCAACGAACAAACAATGTAATTTGATAAGCAATGCAACTTACTACATTTAATACCATCTGCTACGCGTGGCTGGCCTTGGCAGTAATTGTTCACATAACAATGTTTTTTATTACTGCACCTTTTGGCCGACATACTTCAGATAAATGGGGCATTACTATTAATAATAAATTGGGTTGGGTAATTATGGAATTTCCGTCACTTGCAATAATGACCTATTTTTTATTCCAAGGAAATGCATTTCAATCCTATACATGGATACTTTTTCTTCTGTGGATACTACACTATCTCCATCGCACTTTTATTTACCCTTTACGGATCAAATCAACGCCAAAGAAAATGCCACTGTTTATTGTAATTAACGCAATTATTTTTAATGTAATCAACGGCACATTGAACGGGTATTACCTAGCCTATCTTACCAAAGAAAATCAATACGATGTTAACTGGGTCACCGGCTATCATTTTATTGGTGGAATAATATTATTTATAATAGGAATGCTGATTAACTTAAGATCAGATACCATTTTAATCAACTTAAGAAAACCGGGAGAATCTGGATACAAAATTCCTCAAGGCTTTCTATTCAAATACATCTCCTCTCCTAATCTCTTTGGTGAAATTATAGAATGGTCAGGATTTGCATTTATGGCGTGGAATTTACCAGCCTTAACATTTCTGATTTGGACCTTCGCCAACTTGGTTCCAAGAGCGAAAAACCATCACGACTGGTATCATAAAAATTTCCCTGAATACCCTGTTGAGCGAAAAATTGTGTTTCCGTTTATTTATTAATAAAAGAAGTAATTCCTCTTTAGGGTCCATTTCTCAGTATCTATAAGGTTTTTTTAAAATTTACCTTTACAATTTTACAAATTTTACAAAATATTTATTCTTGGTATTTTCCAATTTTAAAATGTAAATCCCTGGAGTCAAAAGTTCAATATTAATCTTGTTTGAATACAAAAAATCACTTTTAATTTCTGCTCCAAGTACATTATTTATTGAATATTTAAAGAAGGGAATATCTTCATTTTCAACAATCACATATAATTCTGATGATGCCGGATTGGGAAATATAGATATCAAATCTTGTTTATTTACTTCAGAAATACCAACAGAATAATTAACACATGATGGAAAATTATCATTGTCGAACCATCTTTGCACTCGTTGAAGATCAGCAATATTTCTTGCAATGGAAGTAGTTAATCCATTTGGATTTAACGAATCCCATGTAAAAACATATGCAAAATCGATAGTAACGGTATCGCCGGCATTCAAAGAAACAGGGCCCGAACTCATAATAAATCGTCTGTCTCCAGGTACAGCGTTGGCGTTAGGCAAAGACCAACCAGTTGAATCATAAGGTGTACCGGAATACATGAAGTTAGAAGGGGGATTTAATGGATTTAAACCGTTCTCCCCCTCAGTAATATGTTGTCCATTTCGCCAAACGCTATGCAAGTAATTGTAAAAATCATCAGCAAAGATTGGATTTCCTGAAGGGGAATTCTGAACGTTATCATATTCCTGAAAATGATTCATAGAGGTACGTTCACCCGGCTCATCAATAATCCCATCCAAATCATTATCTATTCCATCAAAAGGATTAGCAATTGACCCTCTTAATATTTTAATATTCTGAATAGGGGGATTTAAACCGTATCCCCAAAGAGTTTCATCATCGTTATCACCATTATAGGTATATCCGGCAGCTAGTGTAGTATCGCAACCTACGTAATCATCTACAAAATTACCTAGATCCATATCACACCACAAGCCAACAAATACGCTATCATAATTATGCTGACTTTTATTTATGATAGTGTAATTATACAAAGTTGTTCGATTGAGTACAATATTACTGTCTGCAATATTGGGACAGTAGTAAGCATAGGCTGATGCATGCACTTCAATTCCCAATTTAACTGCATTTGGAATTGCGTGTTGTTCTAGTGAATCATTAAAAACTCTAAATAGATATTGGTCACCCTTGATATTTGGATAATCACCATCGAAAGGATTATACAATCCATCTAAATTAAAATCCGTAAAAGGAGCAATGTCACCTGTAACCATTCCATTACCTTTCGAAGGCCATGACAAAATTTCATCGGGAATAATATAAGTTCCATTTGATATATTTCCGGCAAGAAAATTATACTTAAATTCTTCAATTTTCCATTTATCGATTTTCCAAATACGATCAAATTTAAGACAACTAGTTGAATCAAAAGAAGTATTAATACCATCAATAGGTCCGGGCCAGAAATCATTTCCGGTTTGTCTATATGTTTGTCCTGCTAAATGTATTTGCCCTCCTTCATCAATTCCCCCTACCCACAATGCCGAAGCAAAAACCGAATTTTTTCCAAGGCCTTTAGGTACCTCATATTTCGCACTATTCAAATCCCAATGCATATCTCCATTTGCATTTATTCCGGCAGCTACATCATTAATATTTAACAATCTGAAGTTTTTAAAATTGGGCACACTGAGCATCTCTGAATAAGATGAAAAATCAAATGAGTAGAAATGAAATTGATAACGTGAAAGTGTCCACAACAAACCGGAATTGTCAACTTCGAAAATATTTCCCAATAGTTGTGGCCCGTAAATTATTCCCTCTATTAAGTAGAAATTAAAATCTGCTCCACTGATTGAAATTATTCCTGAAGATGAAAACATAACTCCGGGAAAATAAATATTTCCACTAATATCCTTTGCAAAATTAACATTCCTTGGATAAGTTAACTCTTCATCAAGAAAAGTAAAATCCTCTATAAAATTTTTCACGATGCCATTTCGAATGAAATAAATTCCAGTTGTGCTATAGCTTTGCAAATTATTTAATACTCCACATGAGACCCACAATCTACCATAAGCATCGTAATCGATATCATTTATAAATCTATTTAATGGTGAATTACCGGAAGTAAAATTGGTCCAGTTACCATTATTAAATTTTGCAAGTCCATTTCGCGTTCCAATCCATATATTATTATTGTCATCAGCCACCAATGCGGTAACAGAATCATTAGGCAACCCTGAATTTGAAGTAGAAAATACATTCCAAGTGGTCCCATCAAATTTTACGAGTCCGTTTTTAGTTCCGAACCATTTAACAGGGCCATTTACAAGAACAGCTGTAATTTCATTTGAAGGGAGACCTGAATTTCCTGTATCAAATAATGTCCAATTTGTACCTGATTTAAAAACAGCCCCTTCTTTAGTACCTATCCAAGCATTTCCTGCTAAGTCAAAACCAGTACAGATTACCGAATCGGAAGGTAAACCTGAGTTACCAGTATTGTATACAACCCAGTTTATCCCATCAAAAATTCCCAAACCGAAATTTCCAAATGAAACCCATTTGTTATCGTTAGCATCTATAGCGAGATTGTTTATTCGGGCAATCAGACTACCTAATCCATTTGGAGGTGGTTGTTGTACGAATTGGAGTTGTGCGCTACATGATATAGCATAAAATAACAGCAAAATAGTTTTACTAAAAATCGGCAGAAAATATGTTCTCATTTTTATAGAATTATAAGTTATTATGATCACTTCCTAAATTTTGGACCCTTTTTAACAAAGTTGATTGAAATATTTATTCCATCCAAACCATATTTTTCATAAATTATACAAGTCTGAAGGCAGGAATATATTAGAATTTTAAAGCTTTTTGACTGAAATGATAGTTTAAAGCAATTCATTTCAATTTCCTCGTTGGCACTATTACAGCCTAGAATAAGAAATCACTTTTGCAAAATCTTCAATTATTTAGAACGTTGATTTATATAATTTGAAAGAAAAAATTTGATAAAATGCTTCACATTTTAAATGAAATTTAGTGATTTCAAAAAACAATGAAAATAATTTAACCTACTATTTATCAATATGTTGAAAGTTTTTTGAAAAGAGGTAGTCTTAATTAAAAGTGTTTTTGAATTTGAAAAATATCCTTATTTAAAAGGAGTAAAATTGTAAAAAAATAACCACATTATAATGTGAGAATTCGAATATTTTGCTCATTACTGCCTAATTTTGATAACTTACCAAAACCAGAAAAATTCATTTGAGGTATTCTCATTTTATAAGGATGCCCATGAAATGCTTTGTTCAACTTAAACTCATTTATGAATACAACAAAAATCATCCGTAAAGCAATAATCATTTGCATTAGTGTATTTTATTTCATTCCATCAATTGCCCAGATAAATACCATTTCAGGCAAAATTACAGGCGCAGGCAATGAACTTCTCACAGGGGCAGTTGCAGAACTACGAAATTATAATGATTCTACTCTTGCGAAAGCTGCTGTAGCTGACACTAAAGGCAACTTTCAAATTGAAAATGTAAAAGCAGGTGATTATTACATTAAAACCAGTTTTTTAGGTTATCAAGCATTTTTTACGGAACGTTTCTCCTTTGCGGGAAATGCACCCAAAGTACTATCTGAAATCAAAATGGTGGCCTCTGCAGTACAATTGAAATCGGCAGAAATAAGTGCCTTCAAACCACTGGTTGAAGTTAAGGCGGACAAAACTGTGTTTAATGTTGAAAATAGTATTAATTCGACAGGTAGCACTGCGTACGAGTTGTTACAAAAAGCCCCCGGTGTTGTAGTAGACAATAATGATAACATTTCGCTCAAAGGAAGAGGTGGAGTGTTGGTGCAGATTGATGGCAGAGAGGCTCGCATGTCGGAAACGGAACTAGCCGATTATCTTAAAAGTATGCAGAGTACTGATGTAGAATCCATAGAGCTTATTTCAAATCCATCTTCCAAATATGATGCTGAAGGAACTGCAGGAATTATAAATATAAAATTAAAGAAAAATAAAAATTACGGAACCAACGGGTCGGTTACTGCCGGTTACGCAATTGGAAAATCTTCAAAATACAATGCAGCATTATCAGTGAATTCGCGATCGAAAAAATTTAATATCTATACGAGCTATAGTAATAACTGGGGCGATAGACAAAATGAATTTTACCTTTACAGGGAACAGCGCCCCTACATTTTTGATCAATCCTCCATTTCAATAAGGAGTGGACTAAACCAAAATTATAAGGCAGGTGTAGACTATTCACTTAACAAAAAAAATAGTTTTGGTGTTATGGTGAATGGAAATGTAAGTGATACGAAAGGGAATTCTACTAATCGTAATACCATCAGCGATTTCACAACTCTAGTTGCAGATAGCATCTTAAAATCAGATCAATCTTATACTTCCAACTCCAATAATTTTAATCTGAATTTGAATCATCATTACACCGATACACTTGGTCATGAATTAACTACCGATTTTGATTATGGTTACTACGACAGCAATAGAAATAGTTATATTCCCAATGAATACGTAACAGCTTTAGGAGAGACTCCACTTTCATCAACCTATTTTAGATCCATCACACCAACTACCATAAATCTTTACACCTTAAAATCTGATTATTCACAAAACTTATTAAAAGGCAAAGTAGGTTTAGGTTTTAAAACATCGTTTGTGCGCACTGATAACACTTTTGAGTTTTATAATATTTATGATGGTATTGAAGTAATCGACAATACTCGCAGTAATAGTTTTAATTACACAGAAAATGTAAATGCTTTGTATCTAAACTACCAACGAACAATCAATAAGTTTGAGCTACAAGTGGGGGTACGCGCTGAAAATACTATGAGTGAAGGTGATTTAAGAACAGATTCGGTTACTGCGGATAAAAATGTAAAGAGAAATTACACCGATTTCTTTCCAAGTGCCGGAATTACCTATAACTTAAATAAAAATCATGCTATTGCACTTGTTTATAGTTCCCGAATTGATCGTCCTAATTACCAGGAATTAAATCCCTTTGAATATAAACTCGACGAATTGAGTTTCCGTAAAGGAAATCCATTTTTAAATCCACAATATTCAAATAAAATTGAAGTATCACATACCTACAAATACACCACCACAACCAGCGTTAGTTACAGTCATACCGACGACTTTTTTGCTCAAATAGCTGATACCATTGCAGGTGGTAAAAGCTTTTTAACACCCCGCAATCTGGCAACGGAAGATGTAATTAGTTTAGATGTTAGCACCTCCCTACAACCGGTAAAATGGTACAGTGTGTATTTGAGTTCAGGAGTCTATAATCAAAAATATGTAGCAGATTTTGGAGACACAAAAACTATTAATACCTCATCCACCTCGGTGAAAGTATACATCCAAAACACCTTTAAAATACCCTATAATTTTGTCTTTGAAGTATCGGGATGGTACAATTCAGGTGGTGTTTGGGGAGGAGCATTCCGAACAGATGCACAGGGATCCCTCGATTTAGGTTTGCAGAAAAAATTGTTTGCTGAAACGGCCACACTTAAATTTTCACTCACTGATATTTTGCACACTGCTCCCTGGAGTAGCTACAACACCTATGCAGGAATTGTTAATCGCGCCAATGGAAACTGGGAAAGCCAGCAATTCCGAGTCTCTTTTACCTGGAGATTTGGTAATCGCCAGATGAAATCAAGTCGTCAACGTGCTACCGGAAGTGAATCAGAGCAGCAACGAATTGGAAGTGGTGAGTAAAATTGTGTTTTTTTAGAGGAGTACTAAAAATAGTAGCTCATTGTGTCGAAGAACTACCCGGTTTGCATCTGAAACACTCGTTTCCATCTGTTTATTCCATTTTTGTTTTGCTTAATTCTCAACATCAGCAGGATTTTTCATAAAACCGGTCAATTTTGTGTTTTGAAATAATTTAGTATCTTTACATATACCCAATTTTAAGGTATTCAAATTTGCGTATGAAATCCACCTTCAACTCTTCTTTTCTTTTATTGCTGTTTGTGCTTTCCCTATTAGCGATCCCGGTACTGGCGCAAGACACTATATATGACATGAGTAACAATACTACCCTTGCAAAAGTGGTTGAAATTGGT
>JBBQVM010000163.1:0-7580 GCA_038211525.1 Bacteroidia bacterium | reverse complement strand
AAAACTAACAGCAACAATTCAAAAGATCACGAAGATTCTAAAACGGCATCTCAATATATCCCGGTTGAAAAAGATGCTATGTATATGCAAGCTGTGGTTTCAAAACCTGCTGAACTTTTCGAAGAATTATATCAACAATACCAAACAGATATTTTTGTGTTTATTACCCAGTTCGAAATTAAAACGAACTACAAATCATGCTTAGACATTGCTAATAAAATTTACAAGCGGGAAGTGATGGTCCATTTTACTATTTACGATAAAGCGGGGAATATCCTTGCCGGAAGCTATGCTACTTCTTACTTCCCGTCCAATTCCAATCATGCCAACAAAATAATGGGTGATTGTTTTCCTGAACTTGCAGGATATATTTCAGGTTGTCTCCCTTAGTTAATCGATTATTATTTTTCTGATTGAATGATTGCCTGTATCAGAAATAAAATAATCACCCTCACTATTCTTAACAATACCGCCTGGATTTTTGAAGCGGGCAACGGCACCTAAACCATCACCAAAGCCCTGGTTTCCATCACCGGCAACAGTAGTCACCTTGTTAGATGCATCAATCATACGTATTCTCTGATTAGCAACATCACATACTAACCGCGCATTTTTTTCAGTTAAAATTCCTGCGGGTGCACTAAATTGTGAATTCAATCCTGTTCCATCTAACCAACCTGCCACTCCATTACCGGCTATCGTGGTAACAGTGCCTGAAGTTGTTATTCTCCGAACATTATTATTATCTCTGTCGGTAACATATAAATATCCGGTTGAGTCCCATGCAATAGCAGCAGGGTAAGTAAACCTGGCAGCAGCCCCATTCCCATCTTGCTGTCCGGAAACATTGGTACCTGCGAATGTGGTAACAATATCCAGGTAATCTATTTTACGAATACAATGGTTGCCCGCATCGGTTACATAAATATCGGCAAGCTCACCTTGCACCGCAATGCCGGTAGGATTGTTAAAACGGGCGCTACTTCCCGGAGCATCAACATAACCGGAGGTATTAGGAATGCCGGCTGCAGTGGTAACATATCCTGAAAGCGAAACTCTGCGAATGCAATGATTTAATTTATCCGCCACATAATAAATGCCATTAATTGGATCCAGCACAATATCATATGGGTTTTTAAACTTCGCTACGGCAGGATCACCATTTAAAAAACCTGCAACTCCTGATCCCGCAAAAGTAGATACAGTACCGCCGGTTGAAATCATTCTGATGCAATGGTTCAGCTCATCGGCTACGAAAATATTGTCCTGAGCATCAATGGATAATCCTCTGGGAAAATTAAATTTAGCTACAGAAATATCACCATTCACAAAGCCTGATGTGCCTGAAAATCCAGTATATGTACTCACAGAAACAGTATAGATAAATTGAAAAACCGGCCCTGTAGTAGCCTGACCATTAACAGTTACCACAATGTTTCCGGTGCCTGCTTTGGCAGGAACAATGCATTTAATTAAAGTGGGTGTTGCCTGTGTTACAGTGGCGTTATTGCCATTTATCTTTACCGTAACCGATTGCACGTTGCTGGAAAAGTTACTTCCGGTAATGGTAATCTCAGTGCTCTTGGGCCCTGTTAGCGGTGAAACATTGGTTAGAATAGGCTTAATTTCAGGGGTTGGAGTGTAGGTATCTTTCTTGCAACTATTAGTAAAAAATAGTACACTACAGATAAGAAGCACTGTGGCAAGTATTGGAGTAGTTTTCATGATATTATTTAGAGTTTAAAAATACGAAAATGTTTTCAATAAAAGAAAATCCAAATTTGTCATGAGCCCGACCTTTTCTGTACCTTTGAGCCTGCTGTGGAAAAACGATCTCTTGACCAGATAAAAGAACCCATTTCGAAGGAAATGTCGGAGTTTGAATTAAAATTCCGTGAGTCGATGCGCAGTAAAGTTTCGTTACTCGATAAAATCATGCATTATATCGTGAAACGAAAAGGCAAGCAACTCCGACCTATGTTCGTGTTTTTTTCATCCGGTTTGTGTGGTGGCATTAATGAAGCTACTTATCGCGGCGCATCATTAATTGAGTTGCTTCACACTGCAACTTTGGTTCACGATGATGTGGTGGACGACTCCAATTTGAGAAGAGGCTTTTTTTCAGTGAATGCCATTTGGAAAAATAAAATTGCAGTACTGGTTGGCGACTATCTATTGTCGAGAGGATTATTACTTGCCGTTAGAAATAAAGATTTTAATTTGCTTGAAATAGTTTCCGAAGCGGTGCGTGAAATGAGCGAAGGAGAACTGTTGCAAATTGAAAAAGCACGTAAACTCGATATCGACGAATCTGTTTACTATGAAATCATCCGCCAGAAAACAGCTACGCTAATTGCCTCTTGTTGTGCCGTTGGTGCTGCATCAGCGGGATCATCCGAAGATACTGTTGCTACTATGCATAAATTCGGACAATTAATTGGAATTGCATTTCAGATTAAAGATGATTTGTTCGATTATGAATTAAATAATAAAACCGGTAAGCCTTCAGGAATAGATATCAAGGAAAGTAAAATGACGCTTCCGCTGATTTACTCTTTGTCTATTTCCGGAAAATCTGAAAAGCGTGAAATAATTAATATCATTAAAAATCACAGTACCAACAACGAAAAAGTGAAACAGGTGCTTGATTTCGTTAATACAAAAGGTGGCATTGGTTACGCCTCCCAAAAAATGCATGAGTTTAAAAATGAAGCTTTATTGATACTGAACACTTTTCCTGAAAGTAAATACAAGTCGTCGCTCATTGATCTTGTTAATTTTACTATAGAGAGAGAGAGTTAATTACTTTTTCAACTCCTTTGGCAGGGAAAATAAATTTATGAAATCAGCGTAACAATGGCAAAGAATTTTTTTCGATTAAGTGTGTTCTTGATATTTTCCGCAGCCGTTTTTGCAGTTGTTACTCCTATTCTATCTGTAAATAATTTTCTCTATCCTGTGCGTGTTGATTCGGCATTTGTACATCAGCAACAAATTGTTTACGAAAAACAAAAAGCTGCAGGCAAGGATGATTCTGCCCGGGTTTTTATTTATGGACCCGATCAACTTAATATAAATTATATTGATGTTTCGCTTACCATGAGTGATAGTGTAGTGCTAAAAGGGTGGATGGCCATTGACACCACCAGGTTACAATCGCCGTTACTACTAATTGTTCCCGACATCAGTGAAGGTGCCATCAATTACATCCCTGCTATGAAACAATTTTGTGATCGTGGATTTAATGTTTGTGTAATGGACTTGCGCGGACAAGGTATGAGTGGTGGGACATTTTATAATCCCGGTATGCGTTCGGTGGAGGATGTCATCTATATTATTAATCAACTTAAAAAAATGCCGTTCATAAACAATGTGGCCGTTTTGGGAACAGGAACCGGCGCAGGAATTGCATTGAAAGCTGTGGTGGATTCTTCAGTTGCTAACGTGGTTATTTTTCAGAATCTGCCCGTTAGTTTGAAACGTTTTTTACGTCAAATGGCAATGAAAGAATGGGGAACAATGATTAGACCCTTCTTCCCTGTAGTAATGCGTTCCTACCAAAAAAATACCGGCATTCAACTCGAAAATCATAATTATCTTAAACTGGTTACTTCCTTGTATGTTCCTCATATGTTTGTAACAGCAAATTTTAAATCGAAAAATGATATTGATGAAACTGTGCTGATTTATAATGCATCCACTTATTTCAAAAAAAGATTATACATCGATACCGATACTTACTTAAAACCAACCGGTATCAGCAACAGTAAAAAATATTACGACAAACTCTCCACCTATATCAATAGCTCTCTCCCTCCTAAAAAGAGAAGATCTCGTTTTGGACGACTGGCAATTGCTAATTAAATTCAATTTTTGTTGACTCCTTTCTGAATAAAAATAGGCTTTAAAATAATAATCTTTCTAATCGGGGTTTAATTTGGTGCTAAGAATCAACTCCTTAAAAAAGCGACTCGAATTCAATTTGACCGACGATTTTTCGTAATTTTGATTCATCTGTTAGTGAAACTATCAACAACAACCATTTTATTTAGTACGCTATTACCAAGCCTGACTTCCTGCGTCAGTGCTGCCGACAATGATTAAGAAAGAAACCATAGATGTTATAGTCGACACCGCCCGGATTGAAGAGGTGGTGGGTGATTTTGTGCAGCTCAAACGTCGCGGTTCCAGCTTGTTGGGACTTTGTCCTTTTCACAACGAAAAAACACCCTCATTTAACGTTTCTCCTTCTCGAGGAATTTATAAATGCTTTGGTTGTGGAAAAGCAGGTAACTCTATTAATTTTATGATGGAGCACGAACACTTTAGTTATCCTGAAGCTCTCCGCTACCTCGCACAAAAATATAACATAACAATTGAGGAAGATGAACAATCACCTGAATTTAGTCAGGAACAATTGCAACGTGAAAGTTTATTGGTTGTTTCTGAATTTGCCAGCAAATACTTTACCAAACAATTACATGAAACTGATGAAGGCAAATCGATAGGTCTCTCCTATTTTCATGAAAGAGAATTTACCGAAGCGATGATTGAAAAATTTCAACTCGGTTATTCTCCCGACTCATGGCGCGCTTTTACCGACAATGCCCTTGAAAATGGTTATCAGAAAGAGAATTTGGTAAAGGCCGGATTAACGATTTCCAATGAGGATAAATTATTCGATCGCTTTCGCGGAAGAGTGATGTTTCCTATTCATAACATCACCGGAAAAGTAATTGCTTTCGGCGCACGTATTTTAAAAACCGATCCAAAGGCAGCAAAATATCTAAATTCGCCGGAGACAGAAATTTACAACAAGAGTAAAATCTTGTACGGAATATTTTTTGCGAAAAAATCTATCATCGCGAAAGACGATTGTATTTTGGTGGAAGGTTATACCGATGTAATTGCGATGCATCAGGTAGGAATTGAAAATGTGGTGGCCTCTTCGGGAACATCACTTACCATTGATCAAATTCGTTTGATTGGTAGATACACCAAGAATATTACTATTCTTTACGATGGCGATCCTGCCGGCATCAAAGCATCTCTCCGCGGGATCGATTTAATTCTTGAAGAAGGGTTAAATGTTAAAGTGGTGCTCTTTCCCAATGGTGACGATCCCGACTCGTTCGCGCGAAAGCATAACAGTTACGAAGTTGCTGAATACATCGGTGAACATGCGCAGGATTTTATCCGTTTCAAAACTTCGCTTTTGTTGAAGGATGTTGCTAACGATCCTATTCGAAGAGCGGGTCTCATCCGTGATATTGTTGACACCATTGCAAAAATTCCTGACCCTATTATCCGTTCCACCTATACCAAAGAGTGTTCGGTGTTGATGGAAATTAGTGAGAATGTATTGATAGCAGAACTGAATAAAATTATCAGGAAATCCTTCACCAAACAACAGTACGAACCGGATACTACTGAGTTAATGACCGAGTTGATTGTTCCTGAAGAGCAAACTTCGTTGGAATATGAGGCAGAGTTTCAGGAAGCGGAGATAATACGTTTACTTTTATTGTATGGCGAAGAGGATCTTTATTTCACCGAAAAAATAAATGAAGTAGAAACAGAAACCGTTACCGAAAAAATGAAATCATTTATCATTCATGAATTTGGCGATGATGATCTTTCTTTTGAGAATGTTGGTTACAACAAAATTTTTCTTGAGTTTACCAGCATGGTTCATAACAATACGGAATATCATCAATCTTATTTTGTAAATCATACCGACGAAGAAATTCGAAAAATTGCTGCCGATTTACTTACTTCGAAGTACTCGCTTGCAGAGTGGAGCGAGCGGGGTGTGGCGGTGAAAGAAGAAATAAACAAGTTGAAACATGCAGCATTGAGTGCTGTTTATTCGTTTAAAATTAAAACTGTTTCAAAATTAATATCGCAAAACAGAGAAGAAATCAAATCGGCTGCCGTCGACGAAAACATCGATCATCTTTTAAGATATCAAATTGAGTTGGATGGTTTGAAAACAAGATTATCGGAATACCTGAGTATTGTAGTGCTTAAATAATGGTCGCCGCAAGGCAGACATTATTTTTTCTTACCGGTTAACATTCGCAGCATATTCAATTCCATTTCAGTAAGGTAGCGCCATCTGCCCCGAGGCAAATCTTTTTTAGTCAACCCTGCGTAAGTGGTTCGATCGAGTTTTTTTACCTCATAACCCATTGCTTCAAATATACGTCGAACGATTCTGTTTTTACCGGAGTGCAATTCTACTCCAACAATACTTTTATCATCGGGTGATGCGTATTGAATTTCATCAAAACCCATTACTCCATCTTCCAGTTCAACACCTTCGGCAGCTTTAATCATATCACCTTGGGTGAGATTACGATCGAGTTCTACCTGGTAAAGTTTTTTGATATTACTACTTGGATGCGTTAACCTTTTTGTGAGTTCGCCATCATTGGTAATTAAAAGTAATCCTGTTGTATTTCTATCTAAACGTCCCACAGGAAATATTCGTTCCTTACCGGCATCTTTCACCAGGTTCATCACCGTGCGTCGCTCTTCAGGATCGTCGGTGGTGGTGATATAATCTTTGGGTTTGTTCAGCAAAACATAAACATGCTTTTCTGTTTTCAGCGCCTGATCGTGATATTTAACAACATCATCCGATTGCACTTTAGTTCCCAATTCGGTAACTATTTCACCATTGATGGAAATCACTCCTGCAACAATTAAATCATCGGCTTCACGACGAGAACATATTCCTGCATTAGCAATAAATCTGTTTAATCTTATGCCTCCGGCATTATCCGATTTGGTAGGTGCTTTCGCTTCAGATGACGGACGAGCTTTATCGTTACGTCTTGGTTTTGAAAAAGATTTCTTTTCAGATGGATCAGGGGCTTTTAAAAATTTATCGCGATCAATATGTCGTGCGCTTTTATTAACGCCATAAACTTTTTTCTCATAACGTTTCTTACCATCATCCCCACGTGATGAACTTCGGTCACCTGATGAACGATCATCGTCATTAGTTCTTTTTCTATCGCTGTAAGATGATTTTTCAGAGCTTTTATAACGATCATTTTTACCGGCAAAAGGTTTTTTATCGTACTTTCTTTCACCACGATCTTCATTAAATGGAGCTCTTTCGTTATTTGATTCGCTGTCGTCACCATCTCTTTTCTTTGCAGGAAATGAGGGTCTTTCCGAACGATTTTTATAATCTGAATAACTGGATCCTTTGTCGTTATATGGTTTTCTATCACTACCCGATTCATTTCTACTTTCGCGAAAAGAAGGTTTTTCACTTCGATCATCGCCAAACTTTTTACGATCACCATAAGCAGGTTTTTCGCGATCATCGCCAAACTTTTTACGATCACCATAAGCAGGTTTCTCACGATCATCGCCAAACTTCTTGCGATCACCATAAGCAGGTTTCTCACGATCATCGCCAAATTTCTTGCGATCACCATAAGCAGGTTTCTCACGATCATCGCCTAATTTTTTACGATCACCATCAGCTGGTTTCTCGCTACGATCATCGACAAACTTTTTACGATCGTTGTAAGCAGGTTTCTCGCTACGATCTTTCGGAAAGG
>JBBQVM010000162.1:0-7611 GCA_038211525.1 Bacteroidia bacterium | reverse complement strand
CAAGGAAAAGCACATCGGGTAATGAAGTATCTTTTGCTGAAAGCAGTTCCATGAGTTGCACTCCATCATTTACAGTGGTAAGTTTTGCAGCAATGGGGAGCTCTTTTAATGCTTCATGAAATAAGAAACAATCATCCAAATCATCATCGGCAAGTAAAATATTGAGCGATTTTTTAGTCATTTTACAAATAAAAATTTAATTTGAAAATAGAAGTCGATTGATTGGCTAAAATTAAATACGAAGGAATTTTTGTTGGCTGGGGTAGAGGTGATTTATTTCAATTAATATCCATAGCACGGCAATCACATTTGGAGCGAAAACTATTGTACAGATCAGCATAATTTAAATTTGGGTTATCCTCTGGCATCCTAACAGGTTCGCGAAAAGAATAGGGTGAAAATACTAATTTCCCTAATTAATTGCACACTAAAGTAGCAAATAAATTACCAAAAATCACAATTTTATATTATAATTTGTCTCCAGGAGGTCGATTCTACAGCCTTTTATGCCATACAATCAACTTTGGAGCACCCTTTACCAAGGGAAAGAACGAGGTTCAGCATACGAACACACAAACTACCTGTAGAATGTATTTTGTGTTTCATTATCAAGGCCTTTTAAAACGAAATAAATGCTCGCTAGAATATTTTTGGATATCCGTTTTAAAAAAAGTAGCGATAACTGCAATTTTCAACAATTTAATGATTTGCGGATTTAAGCAGCTGGCATTTTAGAGATAGAAAAACTTAAAACCTATTCGAATATTTGATTTTAAAATTGATCTTTATTAGGTCACTGAACCTCCAATTTTTTGTACCTGCCGGGATTTTAGATTCTCCGCTAATTGTTCAGCTTGTCCACGAAGTTCGTTCACTGCTGTGCTATCTCATAATTCACCTTTCAAGTTAGCTCCAATAGTGAATAAATTGGTGTGCGGTTTTCCTTCGGAATTTAAAATTTGAAACGTTTCAGTATTTGCTTTGATACCAAGTTTTAGTTTATCTTGTGTCAAAATCCCTTTTAAAAGGCAATTTTTTAAGAAACTTTTATCCAGCATCATCAAATCAGTTTCCGGGCCGGTGCAATTAATAATTCGAGAAACAATTAATTCGCGCATTTCATTCTCTTTTTTGTCAAAGTAATGAACTAATATTGATTCGTTCGATTCCGTGATGTCCACAATTTTACCTGAGTTAATATGCAATTTCCCGTCAATTCTCATTTGCTGAATTTTATCATGAGAATGTAATGGAATTCGATGCCTGGCAAAGCCCCATGAATGGCGCAGTCTTGACATAAATAAATCATTCTCTTGTTCAGAAAATGCTTTCCATATTTTTTGAGTATGTGGTCTTAATGAATCGATAATCGGTTCGGCAGAAACTCCATATTCTCTAACAGTTTTAATATGTCTGTTAACAAGTTTTACCAATTCATAAATAATCAAATCATCTCGTAGTTCCTCAACTAATTTTGAATATTTCAATCCACCATGTCGGTGAGGTAAAATATTAAATCCATTTGGTGAAATGGCATAATTTTTTCCTTAAACCCTTGTTCCCAAAAGCCAAGAACCGTATCTACCATCGTTAATCCGTTGCCAATTATTAAAACAGGGAGATTCGAATCGACATTCTTTACTGATTCAATTTTCCAAGGGTTTTGGAAATATTTTGGACTATTGTAAAAGTCCATATTTTTAATTTTGGCATTTCTTGGAATATGGTTTCCAGTGGCAATTACACAAAAATCAATGTTCAATTTTAAATCGTTGTCGAGCCATAAATCTACAGCATGATCAGAAACATCAAGGTCAATCACAAAACTCTCGTAAACTGCGATTGTAATTTGCTTAGATGCTGCAATATTCTTTGCTTCTTCCCAAATTACACACAAATACTCTCCGTACATCTGTCTAGGTAAGAAAGCATTTGCAATAAGAGTTCTATCCTTATGTTTGAAGTTTTCTTTTTGCATTACCCAATCTAAAAAGTTGTCGGGTTTATCTGGATAAGCGCTCATTTTACCTGCAATAACATTCAATAAATGCTTGTCAGAATAAGGATGGTAGGCAATCCCTTTGTTTAGTGTTTCTCTCTAGTTAATGATTATTATCTCACATGGTTCAGTGGATTTTTCAATAAGTTGCACTGCGGTCATTGTTCCTGTAAAACCACCTCCAATTATTCCAATTTTTCTCATTCCTATTAATATTTGATGCTATAAACTATATTTCAGTCAGCCTTGATTAAAATTTCAGAGTGTGAAAATATTTAATTTCAACATCGATTTTTATTAGATTAATATTATTCTTTAAAAAGGTTTGGCTCTAAGTCGAACTATCTAAAATAGAATGCATTGTATTAATAATCGGCCGGTTATGCCCTTTTTGAAGGCTGGATTTAGAAACGGATCTGTTCAATTTACTACATAATACACCAGTTTGAAAATTCGATATTATTAGAGAATTTTTTTAGTAGAATGCTTCAAATTACAAATTACCCAACCACCATTTCTCTTTATGATTTTGTTTATACCTGTCAATCTTTTTGAAGATTGTGCAAAGCCCTTCTTTTTTATTTCTTTCCAGTGTTGTATTATCGGAAGTGCTACTGGAACTTTGTTAACCTTTTTAATGAAATCATGAGTTGCATTAATTCATATTTCATTTTATCTTTTATGCTCAAAACGTCAGTCCCCTGATTCGTAATCTATTAACTTTGTACAAAATTCACAAAGCACACTTTGAAATTTCTACAATATCTTCGGATTATTTGTGAAATATTAATGGCGCACCAACAACTCTCATGTCATGGTCAGCAAACACTTTAGCTATTTCTTCTTTAGTTGGAGGAGTTGTCCACTTATCGGTAGCTTTGAAGAATGCTTCCATTTTTCCTGCAGGCAAATAGGAAACTAGCATTTTCCCTTTTTCTGTTAACTGAATAAAAGCATGCTGAACATTTCTTGGAAGAAAAATGGTGTCGCCTGATTTCATTTGATATTTGTTATCACCGACCTGAAAAAGGTATTCTCCTTCCAATACATAAAACCATTCGTCCTGGAAAGGATGGATGTGCAAAGGTGGTCCGCCATTAGGAGTGAGCCCGGTTTGTTCAAACACAGCTAAATCATTGTCAGTGTCTGTCCCTGAAATTTTTATATCCAAATTGTTTTGGGTAACTCCCTTCATTTTATAATGTTCGCCAAATCTGGCTTCACCTGCCGGCACTTTAAATCCTTGTTCGGTTCTTATAAATAAATTAGGTGTTATTTTTGCTAACAGATTCAATGGCAAAAAAGCAAGTATTGATAGAATAAAATTTTCTCGTTTCATGATAGGATATTTTTGAGACAATAATTGTTTTAAATGGTCGGTTTTAAGTATACATAAGTGTCAAAAAATCACTTCCAACCTTCGACTGTGAAAATACTAATTAATTCCAAAGTTGTATCTCTCCTACTGAAAAATATTTAAGAACTATTAGGGTACCAGATTTTTTAATCTGTTTCCACAGAAAATCAAGGAAATGGGTCTTGGTTCACAACCTAAGGTTCCGCAGCAGCTCAATTTCACATAACATCATTTCTGTTTAAGGAAGTGGTAAAGGATACTACAGAATAGTTTAATAAGTTAAACCAAGTATCACTACTATCTTCGTCCTTATTCGTCATTTAAGGAGTTAATCCCCTTAGCTTTAAGTTTTGATAATGCATCTTTCATTAATTGAACTTGTTCTGCTGAATGTTCATTCCAAATTGTTACTTCTCCTATAACCTTGAATGGTTCAGTTGAACGATACGACCTTGTTGGATTTCCAGGAAATTTCTTATCGGTCAAGTCCGGATCATTTTCAATTAATCCTGTTGGCTCAACCAAATATATTCTCTCTGGTCCTACGCCAACTGCAAGTTCCGCTCCCCAAATTGCGGCATCTAATGTTGCGGCAAGAAAAATGTATTTTGCATTCTTTCGTTGACCGAAGTTCGAATTATAACCTGCTTTTATAAAGTCTCCAATTTTTAAGTCTGCTTTTGTCCCATGAAAATAAGTTTGTAAGAAAGGTGTTGCAGTTCCTCCTGCATTCTGTTCGTTTATATTATTTTCCATATTCATAGTCCGCCACCAAGTTCTTTAATTTTCGCTTCAATTTTTGTATTGTAATCTTCTATTTGTGTTTTGTATTGATCAGTATCTTCTGAAATTGCTTTATAGAGTAACTCATAGCTTTTTATTCTAAGTTCACAATATTCCTTTAGAAGCTTGTTCTTTGATTTAATTTCAATTGGCAAATCTAAATCCTTGAAACTGTCTATAAGTTTGATGTTTTCATACCAATAATAAATTCCTCTGTCTTTAATTTCGTATAATATTTTTTCGTTGGGGGTGTTTTGAGGTAAGTTGTAAACCTCTAATGCCATTGCTTCCATTGAAATAAATTCTCTTATTTTGTTGTCATACGTCCCAATGTCATTTGGCATTTTATTATAAACTACAAAGGATGACACAAGAATTGTTACAGTCAATAAACCAATGGACGTAAATTTTAACCTATTTTCGTTAGGTTTTCTTAGACTGGGAATCAAAGCGTAACCAATAACAAGCCCACCGAATAATCCACCAATATGCGCTGCATTGTCTATGCCGCTGTTTGGTTTAAGTCCGTTAAGAATGTTGTAACCAACGAAAACTGCGATACTGGTAAGCAATGCTTTTCGCGCTGATTTTTCAATGAGGTTTGTAGTAAGCAGAGCAAGGAAAACTCCATACATTCCGAAGATTGCTCCCGATGCACCAGCACTAATTGTAATATCGTGCCACCATAAACTTGCGATACTTGCTGTGATTCCTGTCAGAAGATAGGCTGTTGTAAATCTTGTCTTGCCTAAATGTGGTTCTAAAAGCAACCCAATATAAAGTAAGGCATACATGTTCATTAAGAGATGGAAAATTCCAATGTGCAGAAAGCAATTTGTAATCAGTCGCCACCATTCGCCCTCCAATGTTACAGGTCGGAAATTTGCTCCCCACTTTAATAGACTTACATTATCAGGAAGCATAAAATTAACCCCAGAAATAACCATTAAAATAAAGATTGCAATATTCAAGTTTATTAGAATTGGAGTGATGAAATAACCCTGTGTCGGCTTAAAGATTGCAAAGACACTTGTGAGTTTTTCTTTTGTTGTCGGTGGAGGTTGGCTTAAAGCGTCTTGCTCTTTAGAAACTAAAGATGGTTTTAGTTCTTCATATTTCTTTGAAAGTTCTTCGGTATCAAATGAGTTTTTTAATTTGTTGAATGTTGAAACTAAATTCTCAATGTTCTTTTTGTTTTTACCCCAGTCTACCATTTGACTGCCTGTGCATTCGCTTTTCAAGTTTGCATTATCGCCGTCAATTTTCACCTTAACTTCCTCACTCCAGGAGCTCATTGAAAATTTTGTAAAAGCAATGAAACCGGTTTCACTTGTGTAGCCAACATTCCAGCCAAGTGTTTTTGCTGCTTCAATTGCAAGCACAAGAAATTGTTCTGTCGTTAAGTTGTCAAGAGGTAATTCCTCAATGTGTTTTGGTGAAAGTCCGAATGCCATATTTATATTGTCTGTCTGTTAATTTTTAGTTGACTTAAATTTGGTGTCATCGGCAGACTCCTGCAGATCAAGACAAGTTGTGAAAATACTAATTTTCACCATCGATTGTTCATTATTTCTAATAATTATTTTATAAAAGTGGCAGTTTACTGTGTAAATTTGAGTCAAACAAATAGGAAATGCAATATATTAAACCTTACGACCGGCACCAGCTCTCGTTTGGCTCACCGGAAGAGCAAATTTTGGCTACTGATCCCGGTCTTTTCCTGGATGCTTTTGCAAATAAATTGAACTTGACAATATGCAGCAGCAGTAGAACAGAATAACAAAAATTGCGACAATTTCATGGAATAAAATGGCAACCTGAATGACACTTGCGCATAAAACGTTATATTGCTTTGGTAAATTAATTTTTCGGATGCGTTTATAAAGTAAGTTTAAAATACTTTAGTTTTTTCACAACCTGACGTTCCCATGCTTTGTGTTCGACCGGCTATATGAATTAAACTGCTTCAGAGTATTCCAAATGTAACCAGGAAAACAATAGCTTCCAAACCCACATCTGTCGGCTGACGAAGCCCGTTTTAAAGGCTGTTATTTTTCAGCGAATCAGCTTTTTCAAATCTTCGATCATTTTTGGAAGAAAATCGTTTTTGATATTCCAAACAATTTGAAAATCTATCCCAAAATAATCATGGACTATCCTATTTCTAAAACCTCGGATTCGACGCCAATCAATTTGCTGGTATTCTGATTTGAATTGATCAGGAAGCCGATTTGCTGCTTCGCCAATTAATTCAAAATTCCGGACAACGGCATCTTTGGTTTTGTCATCTTCCAAAAATTGTTCAAAAGAAGTGTCACGTGTATATTCCAGAATCTTAGCTCCGCTTTCGATAATATCTTCAATAAGCAGTTCCGGAGATCTGTTAGACATAAATTAAATCGTTCTGGATTTGAGAAAAATATTTAGGACGGATGGCATTTCTGGAAACCAGGTCGACTTTTCTATTGATTTTTTTCTCGATATAATCTGCAAGATCAACGAATTCAATACCAATAGGTTTAGAAAAATCTACGATTAAATCGACATCACTGGAATTTTCATTAAAATCATCTCTTACAACAGAGCCAAAAATGCCTAGACTGGCCACGGCAAATCGGCTAACCAGTTCGGGTTTTATCTCACGAAGAATATTTAATATTTCAGTATTCATAGTTATAAAGGCAAAGTTACAACAAATTGTGACCAATAGCCACTAATCGGGTCAGGTAGGGGAATTTCAGCTTTACGTTCCCACGGAACCGTGTTTGAAGTCTCCCTTCACACGGCTCTTTTAGTTTAGTTACAATTGTATTAATCTACATTCGGATATACCACTTCTCCTGGTTGTAACATCAATCCAGGTTTGAGATCTTCCAATTGCTGGTTGACGATAAACATCGACTTCTACCATTGGCTAGCTCTGGGAAGGCCTGTTCCATACATTGATTGTTAATTATTTCTAATAAATATTTAAATCAAGTGGCAGCATACAGTGTAAATTTGAGTCAAACAAATAAGAAATGCAACATATTATACCTTACGACCGGCACCAACTCTCGTTTGGCTCACTGGAAGACCAAATTTTGGCTACTGATCCCGTTCGTTTCTTGGATGCTTTTGCAAATAAATTGAACTTGGAAAAGTTGGGGTTTGTTGATAAAAATATGTTCCACTATTAAACATCGAGGTTGCTCAAGGCAGACCCGCCTGACCACATAAATATTAAAAATTGAAGTCGGGCAGGCCCGCCTGACCACATAAATATTAAAAATTGAAGTCGGGCAGGCTCGCCTGACCACCTGTAAATTGCTTACATATTCGGACAGGGCCTTCGACAATACTCAGGACAGCGCACCGAATAGAACAAAAAAGCCCCGCAATCACACGGAGTTTTTGCTTGGGGCTTCTTCGCCTATTCGGCTAAATGATTTAGCGGAAGTGCCATTATACATATCATTACTGATTATCACAA
>JBBQVM010000161.1:0-7634 GCA_038211525.1 Bacteroidia bacterium | reverse complement strand
CTCAAAATGTATTTGTGGTTCCCTTTGAACAGGAATTAACGTTGAAGAAAAATCGTGATTTCACCTTTGATGGGCGAGTGCATGCTGGAAGGTTTGATTTTATGGGAAAAGAATTTTCTTTCAATTACGACGATTTTAATCTGCACCTGAAAGCGGTTGATTCTTTAAGTATGAAAATCCCTTCCGACTCAGTTTCTCCCGATGGTCGCATTCCATTGATTCCCATCCGTAGTGTTTTGCAGAACGTAACCGGATATCTGCAAATCGATAGGGCAAATAATAAATCTTCCTACCAAAAAAGCCCGGAATTTCCTATATTCAAAAGTGATAATCAGTCGTTTGTTTACTACGATTATCCTTGGATATTTAACAGCGTTTACGATAGAAGCAATTTTTATTTTAAAGTGGATCCATTCACGATTGACAGTCTTGACAATTTTAAACCGGAGGGTCTCATGTTTGGTGGTATACTGGCTTCCGCCGGCATTTTCCCCGACATACCGGAAACTTTAAAAATACAACCCGATTATTCTCTTGGTTTTAAGAAGCAATTGGATGATACCGGCCTTCCAACCTACGCAGCACGCGGAACTTATTTCGATAAATTGGATTTGAGCAATCGAGGACTTCATGGTTCGGGAAAAATTAATTACCTGAGTTCAGCGTCCACATCAAAAGATATTCTCTTCTTCCCCGATTCTGCAAATGCAGATATTGATGATTTCAACATGACTAAGAAGGTGATCGGTGGAGTGGAGTACCCTTCTGCGAAAGCTACCGACATTTACATGAACTGGAGACCCAAAGCAGACAAAATGTATTTGTTTAAGAAGCAAAACAACTTTGCCATGTACGATGGCAAAGTGGATCACGATGGAAACCTGGTACTGGCTAAAGCGGGCCTTACCGGAAATGGAATTGTTTCCTTTGAACAGGCACAGATTCTTTCTAATAAATTTGATTTCATGAGCATGACGTTGAAAGCCGACACCTCTGAATTCCGACTTAAATCGAGTGAGTCAGGTGTATTGGCGCTCTCCACTACTAACATGAAATCATTCATCGATTTCGATAAAAGATTCGGTGAGTTTGCATCCAATGGTACAGGCTCCTACGTAACCTTCCCATTAAACCAGTACATCTGTTACATCGAACGATTTAAATGGTTGATGGATGATAAAAATGTTGAATTCGGAATGGGTGTAGCTTCAAAAGATAAAACTGAAATGAATATAGCGGGTTCGCAATTTGTATCTATAAATCCTGCACAGGATTCGTTGCAATGGTTTTCGCCCGACGCTTCCTACAATCTCACCGATTACCTTATTAAAGCCAAAGAGGTGAAGGAAATTAATGTTGCCGATGCTTCTGTAATTCCAGGAGATGGAAAAGTGGTGATTGAAAAAAATGCCTACATGCGCACTCTGGTAGACGCTAAAGTAGTGGCGAACACTTCTACAAGATATCATACCATGATTAATTCTACCATCAACATCAGCTCCAGGAAAAATTACAGTGGATCTGGAGATTATGAATATGTAGACCAACTGAAAGTGAAACACCTTTTGCGCTTAAATCAGATTGGTGTTGATACCTCTTTCCAAACCTATGCCAATGGTGATATTCCTGACTCCATGAACTTCTTGTTGAGTCCGAATATTCAATACAAGGGAAAACTTTCTATTCAGGCTCCGCGACCAAGCCCGTTCTTTAAAGGGTTTGCTCGTGCCAATCACAATTGTACTGCGATTAAACAAAACTGGTTTGGTTTTGCCGCAGAAATTGATCCAAAAGGTGTGAATATTCCTGTGAAGGCACCAATAAACGAAAATGGTGAAAAATTGTATGCTGCCATATTATTTGGACGTGATTCAGCAAATGCATACGGAACATTTTTATCGCAAAAGCGAGGTAGTGCCGATCAGGAAATTGTATCTGCCGAAGGATTGTTAATGTTCGATAACGAAGCCCGGGAATTTAGAATTATTCCACCACAGGATGAGCCTCCTGTTAAATCAGGTAAAGATGCTCCCGAAATTCCTTTCAACCATGGAAATACATTTGCATTAAACGATGATGCATGTAATTTCAGAGGAGAAGGTAATATCAATTTGGGTGCTAATCTGGGACAATTAAAATTAAAAACCATTGGTGTTGCGAACCTCGATCCTGTTGCCGATACACTCTACTTTGATGCCATGCTCGATCTCGACTTTTTCTTCAATGATGAAGCACTCAAAACTATGGCCGATATGATATTGGCATATCCTACCATGCCTCCTACGAATGATAATAGGCCGGTATTTCAAAATGGCATGAAAACCTTAATGGGAAGAGAACAGGCAGATAAATTTATTTCTGAAATTAGTTTGTATGGTACCCCTAAAAAAGTGCCTTCCGAATTACAGCACTCTATCTTTTTTAGTGATGTAAAAATGTATTGGCAAAAAGAAACTCTTTCCTATAAATCGGTTGGTAGTTTAGGAGTTGGCTATGTGGGTAAAAATCCCGTTGGCCGGATGGTGAAGGGTTACGTTGAGATTGCCAG
This sequence comes from Bacteroidia bacterium, assembly GCA_038211525.1. Lineage (GTDB taxonomy): Bacteria > Bacteroidota > Bacteroidia > AKYH767-A > OLB10 > JADKJB01. The sequence continues at coordinate 5,086 of JBBQVM010000161.1, read as the reverse complement.
AAAGCGCTCCGGTGATATCTTTAACCTTTACCTGGAACTAGATGGTAACACCTACTATTTCTTTAATTACCAAAGAGGTGTGATGCAAGCCATTTCGTCGGATGTGAAGTTTAATGATATTATTAATAACATGAAACCTGACAAAAGGGTTGCTGATGAAAAGGACGGGAAAGCCCCCTACCAATATCTGTTATCTACCGAAAGGAAGAAAAATGAATTTGTGAAGAGAGTTGAAAACAAGGAATAATTGCACCTGTTAAAGTAAAAAAGGCACATTAAATTCTTAATTTTTATATTTGACGAAATTAGGAATAGCTAAAAAGTGATCAACGGAGAAAATCTTTTGGCCCTTGCAGGGGCATATTTGATTGGATCAGTACCTTCAGCGGTATGGATCGGTCAGGCCTTTTATGGCATTGATGTGAGGGAGTACGGAAGTGGAAATGCCGGTGCTACCAACACTTTTAGGGTGCTGGGTAAAAAGGCTGGAATTCCTGTGTTACTCCTGGACATATTGAAGGGCTTTCTTGCATTGCAGTTGGTTGAGTTTGTTGGTAACTATTTACCTGATACACAGCAGTTTGTTAATTTTAAACTGGCATTGGGAATCGCTGCACTGTTAGGTCATATTTTTCCCATTTTCGCAGGTTTCAGAGGTGGTAAAGGAGTAGCCACTTTGTTAGGGATACTCATTGGAGTTCAACCTATGGCCGCATTAATTTGTTCCCTTATATTTCTAGTTATGCTAACTATAACTGGTTACGTATCACTTGGTTCTATGGCCGCAGCCATTGCCTACCCATTCATTATTATGCTGGTGCTAAATGAAACCATTCCAACTGTTAATATTTTCGCGATGGCAGTGGCTATCCTGGTTCTTATTACCCATCAAAAAAACATTGAAAGGCTCTTGCGCGGGACCGAATCGAAGGTGGCCTTTTTGAGAAAGAAGGATAAACCGGCCCATTGACAGGCAGTTTACAGGTGTAACTTCCCAACTTTATTGTCGTAAAACTGTGTTAATAAATACTTTAATGTCATGTTGAACCGTTTGGGAAGCGAATTTCTGACCATCTTGCTAACAATAGTCTTGCTTTCAGGCAATGCTTTTGCGCAGTCAGGATTTAAATCAGAGGACGAATTAATCCGAAATGCTGAGAAATTTTTCAGCGATAAAAACTATGAGAAAGCTTTTCCTCTTTTTTCTCAAATAGTCAGTAACCGGCCAGATAACTCCCATTATAATTATTGTTTGGGTGTTTGTATCATGAAAGTTGCCTCCGACAAAGCCGAAGCGATTCGTTTTCTGGATGTAGCTACTAAATCACCACAAAACCCATCCGATTCCTGGTTATATCTTGGAATGGCTCTTCATGCATCCTACCGCTATGAGGAAGCTATTGCAGCATTTCAGAGTTATAAGTTAAATGCCGGCCGCGCAGCGTGGAATAATGCTAAGGGTGAAAACTTAATTAGTATGTGTCGGAATGGCATTGATGCTAAAAATGATTTATCGCTACAAAAACATCGCATATTGGAAAAGTCGGAGATAGAAAGAAATAATTTTTTTACACTTTATAAAAATATTCCTGATGCTGGAAGATTTTTGAAACTGCCAAAAGAGTATGAAGATAAAGGTACGAAAGGCGAACAGGAAACCGATTGGCTCTTTATTTCTCCCGACAATAATATTCTTGTTTATTCAAACGAAAGTAAAAATAATCAAAAGGGATTCGACATTTTTCGGGTGTTGAAAGATCAAAAAGGAACCTGGTTGTTTTCTGAAATGCTGAGTGATATAATTAATACCTCTGCCGATGAGGCATTCCCGGTAATTGCTAATAATGGGAATACACTTTATTTTAGTTCAAAAGGTGTAAAAAGCACCGGTGGTTATGATATTTTCAGAAGTGATTACGATGCAGCCACCGGAAAATGGTCGGAACCTGTCACTATGGGACCTCCAATTAATTCACCCGGCGATGATTTTTATTATGTGCCTTCAAAGGATAATAAGATAGCTTATTTTTCATCCAATCGTGAATCGGCTGCTGGGAAATGTGGCGTTTACAAAGCCGCAATCATTAATGAGAATAGAAATTTTATTACACTGAATGGTTTGTTTAACTGCAGTGCAGGTCTCGATTTGTCGGATGCAAAAGTTACTATTATTAACCCGGAAGACAAAGCAATTGTTGCAGAGTTTCGTACCGCATCGCAAAAAGGAGAATACCACCTTAAACTTCCAGTTCCTTCTAAATTTTTATACCACGTTGAATTGGTTGGTTTTAATAGTCAGGAGGAATTGGTGGACTTAACTGCTTCGTCAGCTCCTGTTTTAATTCAGGAAATTATGCTGGTACGTGAAGAATCGGGTAAAGAAAAAATGACCATTACACATCGTGTGCCAGCTGAAACTAATGTGCTTGCGGGTAACCAAGCGAAAATCTCTAATATACAAGCTCAATCTGTTTCCACAAATGAGGTAGCGATAAAGTCCGTTGCTGTTGATGATCCCGCAAAGACAGTTAATTCAACTTCTCAAAATTCAACTGCATCCAACTGGCGCGATGCAGAAAATACTGAGAATACTAATGTTGCACAATCGGCTCCGGTAAAGAGTTCAGGGGTAAATCAAAAAGATAATAGCCCTAGCTCAAATACCAAAACCTCACCTTCCACAAATACACCTGAAAATAATTTAACAAATAACACAAATTCTAGTCTAACGGCCTCTGAACATACGCCAAATAAAAATACAAATCAACAATCTGATAAGAAGGCAAATGCAACTGAAGAGCCTTTGGTTGCCATTGTAAAAAATCCTTCAGTATCAGTAAATGATGCAACTCTTACCAGGGCTGAAGTTAATTCGACAGAAAAAAAAGATTTGGCTTTAAACGAAACTGCGAAACTTGAAAATAGTAAAAGTATGCCTGCTGCTACTAGTAACTCAAGTGCTGAAACAATGCCGGGTTCATCATCACAATCAAAAAATATAGCTCAAACAGCTACTCCTAAAAAGGAGACGCAATTGGTTCCGGTAACTGGTAGTAATCTTTTAGCTGATGCCGATTTTATTTCCCCAACTGAAACTTCCAATTCGCAAAAGAATAACTTCAAATCTGCGGAAGTAGGTACTTCTACTTCTCAAAATTCTACCGCTAAAAAAGGAGAACAAGCAAACACGATTGCAAGTAATAGTAAAACGACACCTGCTTCAAATGAACCTGTTGAACAAAATGCTGAAAATAAAATTGTAGCAAGAAACACTGATAGCGAGGCAGGCAAAACATCAATTGCTACAAATTTAAATGAGCCAATCGGAACCCCTTCATCAGATAATGTAAGTGGTGCCAATTCAACCAAAACAGCTACACCATCTTCATCTGAATCGGTACAACAACAGCATGCGAATGCAAATTTAAGTGAGTCCGCTGGTTCAGTTGCAGCAGCCAACGAAAGTGGTACAAATTCAAAAAAAACAACTACACAGTCCTCATCTGAAGAAGTGCAACAACAGCAGGCAGATGCTGAAGCCATGGCTGCTGACAAGAGTTCTAAATCATCAAAAAAGTCGTCTAAAATAAATTCTTCAGAACCATCTACCATAAGTTCAAAAGATAATTCTGAAAATACCACAACAGGTGAACTGGCGATGAATAGTGGCAGAGCATCAACAAATACAATGGCGTCTGTTGGTACTTCAAATAACGACAATGTGAACACTGGAATCAACACCAGCAGCCCTGCCTCCGAAAAACAGTTAACTACCAATGATTTGGATAAAAAATCATCAACTGAAGCATCTAGTACTTCTAACGGCGACGATGCCGTGTTGAGGGAAAATACATCAGTGAGAATTGTTCCTGCGAATACTTCTTCAAAAAATTCAGCAAGTAAAATCGAGGAATCCTCGGACTCAGGCGCCTTAAATTCAACAGCTGCATCTTCCAACAAAAGAGAGCAGAAAAAAAATGTTGAAACTTCTATTAAACCAACTTCAATGACTTCAAATGCAACAGAAAGTCCAATTGAAAACACTAAAAATATTCAAGACACTCCGACTAATACCTCTTCTTCTAAATCAAGTACGTCCAATAAGGAATCAGGTACAACTACTTCTGCAAAAGCAACTCAAAAATCAGATCAGTCCGGTAAGGTAAAAAGTAATGATCAAGATCTAGTTGCCAATGAAAATTCCGGCACAACTTCAATTAGTGAAACCTTACTTCCTTCGGATACTAAAACCGGAAATAGTGAAATGATCGTTGTCAATGAATCAGACAATACGCAAACTGAAACATCTTCAAATAAAATTGATAATTCGGGTGTGCCTGTTTACCCTGATGAATCGAATGCAGTAAAAAATTCAGGCTCTGAAGGAAATATGACTGCCTCCAAAGAAGAAATGAACAACGAAAAATCATCTAAAAAACAGGGCCTTTTTTCTTTCAAATCTAAAAACAAAAAACAAGCTACTGAACCCGAAGTAATTACTCCTGTTGAACCGCTAGTGATGATGGAACCGGTTGAAGAAAAAACTGAGTTGTACAAAAATCTTATTTTCAGAGTACAAGTAGGCGCTTTTCGCGACCGAAAAGTGGATGATTTGAAGAAGAGATATGCAGCAATGGGTTTGGATGAGCTAATTTATGTTAATAATGATAACGGATTCTTATTGGTTATGACGGGTAGCGAAAATAATTATGAAGCAGCTACCGGGCTCAAAGCACAAATTATTTCCAAAGGCGTTACCGATGCGTTTATTGTTGTTTACTCTGAAGGAACCAGATTGCCATTGCAGTTGGTGGTACCGGAAACTGATTTGAAATGATAAATGTTAGATGATGTTTTGATAAGCTTGGAATATTAAATTAAGAATTCATTCGTTTCTTTTTTTTAAAGATTTTGTTGCTTTGTTTACAAGCAAATTCTGAACTATTTTAGGTAAAGTTGGTGAATTCATAAAATTGTTTTAAATTTGTAATTATCAACCCAAATTTAAAGCATGTACGATAACCACCCTTTAGAGGAATACAGCCTGGTTATTGACGCTGAAGTCAAGCCCGGCAATCATTTAGTT
>JBBQVM010000160.1:0-7660 GCA_038211525.1 Bacteroidia bacterium | reverse complement strand
CATCAAAAAGTGGTACCTCCGATCCCAAACCTGTAAGTCCTACCTACAATACTCCCCGAAATAATACTCCACCGTCAAGTGGAACACCAAGGGGCAACAATTATAGTCCCTCAAACAACACTCCTAGAGGGAACAGTTCAGATCCAAAACCTTCAAACCCTTCTTATAGTACTCCAAGAAGTAATTTGAACCAGCAGCCTGTTAAGAATGAGCCTAAAGCTCCGGCTTATGAAAGTCCAAGAAGCACTCCGAAACAGACTACCCGTCCTGAACCTGCTCCTCGTTCATCAGAACAACCAAAAATAAATAATAGTTGGTCAAGCCCTTCAAACAGTTCAAGCCAACCAGCCTCGCAACCAAGGCAATCATCAGGATCAAGCAGTGAAAGTAACAGTGGCAGACGCCCTCGTTAATTTTAAACCTTAAAATTGAAATTATGAAATTAATACTAAAAGGCATGTTAACAGCATGCCTTTTTTATCCCCTATTAGTAAACGCGCAGAGTGAAATTGATGCATTAAGATACAGCCAAAGTATGTTTGGGCCAACAGCACGATCGCTTTCAATGGGTGGAGCATTTGGTGCATTAGGAGCAGATTATTCCTCCTTGAGTATCAACCCTGCAGGAATTGGAGTTTATAAAAAATCAGAATTTACTTTTTCCTTAGGATATCAAAACAGAAATGTGGAGAGTGAATACCTTGGTAATACCAATAAGGATAATCAATTCAGTATTGATATGCCGGATCTTGGATTGGTGTTAGCATACCCAAAGAAAAAAGAAACCGGTTGGACGCAATTCGCATTTGCTTTAGGCTATAACCGGATTGCAAATTTCAACACGGATTCCTACTTTGAAGGCAAGAATAACAACAATTCCATTCTGGATTCATTTGTTGATCAAATAAAACTTGATGGAGGTGCAACGGAGGATGATTTGTATAATTATTATTCATTTGATGCCGATTTGGCTTATCAAACTTATTTATTAAATCCGGATACCAATTTTCTGAATCAATACATTTCTGTAATTCCAAATGGTGGTGCTTATCAGTCCAAATCAACCTCTTCACATGGAGGAATGGGAGAGTTTTCGATTGGTTTTGGTGGGAGTTATAATGAAAAACTATACTTTGGAATCACCCTAGGTTTCCCTAATATCAGTTACTCTGAAAAATCAACCTATCAGGAAAAAGATAAAGATAACGAAATCACTTATGGCGATTCTTTAAATCTGATTGATTTCAAATCCATGAGTTACGATCAGTATCTTGAAACAACTGGAAATGGATTTAATGCGAAATTCGGATTAATATTTAAGCCTGCTGATTGGGTAAGAATTGGAGCTGCAATTCACACACCTACTTATTACTATTTGAGTGATCGATATCACTCCAGTATGAGTTCCTCTTTTGGTGATGGAAGTTCCTACAGTTACAGTTCCCCGGATGGGGTTTATTCCTATAATTTAACTACGCCATTTAAAGCCGTTGGTAGTCTTGCATTTATTTTCGGTAAATCCGGATTGGTAAGTTTTGATTATGAACTCACCGATTATTCCGGTGCAAATCTGGATGCTAGTGATTACAATTTCGGTGCTGAAAATTCAGTTATAAGAAAAGCTTATAGTGGATTTGCATCAAATTTAAGAGGTGGAATGGAATGGAAATATGAAAGTTTCGCCTTCCGCGCCGGTGCAGCATATTATTCAACTCCATTTAAAGATCAATACACTTCTTCCAATGTTGATCAACACATGATGAGTTACACCGGGGGTATTGGTTATCGAGAAAAAAGATATTTTGCTGATATTGGATATGCCTATTCGGTGCGGAGTGAGTATTACAGTCCGTACACCTTATCCTATGCAGATGTTCCCGGGGTAATTCAAAAACGTACCGATCACAGGATTGTAACCACAATAGGATTCCGATTTTAAACCGGAGCAATCTATTCCGGATTATACAGGAGACTACTTAGGTTAGCAGGGTCAAGTACATCATTTGCAACTTCCATAATTTGGGAAGAACTCACCTCGTCGAGTTTCCTAAAAACTTCCATAATATTTAAAGGTCGGTTATAATTCAAGATGCTTTTAGCATTATTAAGCATCACACCTGCTTTATTTTCTTGTGAAATGGCAATTTGACCTTTTAACTGATACTTGTACCTTTCCAGTTGACTACTGCTAATGAGTTCTTTTTTTAGCTTATCGAATTCTTTGCTCACGAGTTTCAGTGATTTGTCCAGAAACTTCTTTTCAGTAGCGAGATAAATATTAAATAAACCGCAATCGCTGAAAGGCACATAGGCTGATTCGATGTGATAGGTAAATCCATATTTCTCCCGGATATTCATATTTAACCTTGAATTCATGCCCGGTCCACCAAGAATATTATTCATCAGAAATAAAGGAAATCTTTTAGCGGAGTGACTAGAATAGGCAAGACTCCCGGCAATATAATGTGCCTGTATAGTTTTTTTATTTGTAGTTACAATTGATTTTTTAATTTTCTTTATGGAATTCAATTTTGGAGATTTTCCTTTGATGCCATTTCCAATAAAATATTTTTCCACCAATGTTACCACATAGGTAAACGGAAGGTCGCCGGTATAAGAAAAAACCAAATTATGGTTATGATAATTTTTTTTTATAAATGTAAGAATATCTTTACGAGTATAGTTTTTTACCGACTGGTGGGTTCCAAGAATTGGATTGCCAAGAGATTTACCATCAAAAATCTGACATTCGAAATCGTCATAAATTTGCTCCATTGGATTATCCATGTAGGAATTAATCTCATCCAGGACCACTTCTTTTTCCTTTTCAATTTCTTTTTCAGGAAATTCGGAATTGAAAAAAATATCTGAGATCAATTCAACTGCTCTTTCAAAATGAATTGGCATAAAAGAAGCGTGTAGACAGGTTTCTTCTTTGGTAGTATAAGCATTCAACTCACCTCCTACTACTTCAAGCCGATTCAGGACCTGGTAGGCTTTACGCTTTCGGGTACCTTTAAAGAGTACATGTTCGATGAAATGAGCTAGTCCCTCTTTACCTTTCACCTCATCACGTGAACCAGCGCCTATCATTAAACCGCAATGTGACACCGGACTGGGATTTTCCAGGTAAACCAATCTGATACCGTTCTTTAACACATGGGTCAAACTCTTCATAGTTTGCAAAATTAATGAAAATGACAGTGCGACAACTCCAAAAAATAAGAGTGGCTCTTTTTGAGTAATTTTAGGTAGTAATTTAAAATTAATCCTATCACTTCTGTAAATTTTCAAATTCTATAAAAATCGGATGTAAATTCAAATAATTTAATCCGTAATTTAGCAATCTGGAACAATGAAAACCAACTGTTTGATGCTTCACCTAAATCGATTCATTTTATTTCTACTTTCAGGAATTATCCTATTGGCCGGCTGTGGAAAAACGGATACCGCTGTTTCAACGCCGGTTCCCAATTGTTACGATAATATCCAGAATCAGGGTGAATTAGGGGTAGATTGTGGTGGCCCGTGTGCCCCTTGTGCAGCAACTATGACTGCCATTGTTGATGGAACTACTTGGAAATCACAAGGAAATGTGACGTCATTGATAAATGGGAATTCTATAATATTACTCGCCGGAAATGGAACCACCAATATGGCACTCATTTATACAGGACCATTTACAAATGGTACATATAACTTATCCTCTGCCAATTATAGTATTACGTCAACATCAACAAATTATATTACCAGTACAGGCACCATTTCTTTTATTGAGTGGGATACAGTGCATCAATTAGTTTCGGGCACTTTCAGCTTTAATGCTTTTGAAAGCTCAGGTACCGGTGATACGGTACATGTTTCACAGGGTCAGTTTTTATTTGTTCCCTACTAGTCCTAAAAACAAGTCTTTTCTTTAAATTTCTTACAGTTGTGACTTACCCGATCAAACCCGGGTAAAAATCTTGTTTCTATTTCCGTACAAGCTTCAAAGGAAAAACAAGATCCATTGAAAATTGTAAATAACTCTTTTGAAAATAAAAGTCGACGAATTTGTTTAAATCAAATTTGGACGCTATTGTTGATAGCTCTCATTGGCATATCATGTAACAAGGACGACTTCAATCCTGCCTTAGTTACCACCACAAATTGGAATCCGGAAATAGCCTTCCCACTCGTTTATACGGAACTTGGCATATCAGATCTGGTAAACGTGAATGATTCTAATACCACTATTATTGTAGATCCGGATCAATTTTGCACATTAATCTATAACGGCCGCGCATTTGAACTTTCAGCGTCTCAACTGGTAGGAATACCCGATCAGGCCTTCCAACGACAATATAGTTTAAATAATTTTCAAATTCTTACACTGGGAACCAATGGGCAAATTCAGGTATCTAAAAATTATACAGCAGATTTTAATTTTGACCAGGGTATAGAAATTGATACGATGCTGTTCAAAAGTGGAGTGCTGGAACTATCGTTCAACTCTGATTTCCCATTGGATGGATCTATTCAAATTCAGATTCCTGAGTTGACAAAAAACGGAGTTCCATATAACACTACCATACCACTTGGATATTCAGGAAATGTTCCGGTAAACGTAACATACAATACTAACCTGGCAGGATATAAAGCAGATTATACCGATGGTGGTACAGGACATAATAGATTAGCTATTAACTATGTTATAACACTCACAGGAAACTCTTCCAATGTTTCAACAACTAACAGTATTACCTGCAGGGCAAATTTTGCTGCTACTAATTTTTCAATGGTATATGGGTACGTTGGTCAACAATCACTTTCAAACATTCAGGATTCCGTTGAGATATCTATTTTCAACAACACAATAGGTAGTGGAACTTTTAGTATTGCAAATCCAAAAGTCCGTTTTGATATCAGCAATTCACTCGGTATCCCTTTTGCAGCCCGGTTGAATCAATTAAAAGCACTAAATGGTAACTTGACAAATTTTGTAGTTGCTGCCGGCATTCCTGATCCACTACCAGTGTTGAGTCCGGATATAAATCAGGTAGGACAAGTTAGACAGAGCACCTTTACACTTGATAACACCAACAGCAATGTTGTAGCACTAATAGATCAGCAACCGAAATATATAATTTCACAATCACAAATAAATACCAACCCTGTAGGAAGAAATATTAATTTTTTAACAGACACGAGTAAAATTGCAATGGACATTCATGTAGAACTTCCATTTTATGGAACAGCAAATAATTTCAGAATAAAAGATACTGTTCCATTTAGTTATAATGATCTTGACAATGTAGAAGAATTGACTTTAAGATTTGATCTTGAAAATGGTTTCCCGATTGAATCTTCCATACAATTAATTTTTGTTGATGATAGTTTAAATGCTTTGGACACATTATTTGTTCCCGGCGAGGTAATTATTCCTTCAGGCTTGGTGGATTTAAACACAGGCAGAGTTAGCATTCCGGGAAAAAAAGTACAAGATCTGGTATTTACCAGAAGCAGAATAGAAAAAATTCTAAATGCAACTCAATTGTATGTAGTTGCTTCTGCAACGAGCTTTAATAATGGAAATACCAATATCAAAATTTATAATGACTACCATCTTAAAATAAAAATTGGTGCAATCGCCAAAATGAAAATACAATAAGTATGAAACCAAATCAGAACTTTTTATTTGTTATAGCACTGATATATCAGCTTTGTTGTTATGTATCAGCGAGTTCTCAACAGTTAAGCTCCTATAGTTTAGAATACCTTCCGCAAAGAACCTATATGAACCCTGCCTTTGCACCAATAGGAAAAATGAATATTGGGATTCCTCTTATTTCAGGTTTTGGATATAATTATTCGAACAATGGATTTAGTTATAATGATCTGGTGAAGAAGAAAGGAAAAGATTCTTTATACCTTGATCCGCAAAGTGCACTTAATTCGATGAGTGTTCGAAACAGCTTGAAACTGGGTGTTGAAACTGAATTATTAACAGTTGGTTTCAAAGCAAAAAAGAATTACTTTATGGTAAATGCAACAGAAAAGGTGAATTTTTCATTCACTTATTCTAAAGCATTGATGGAGTTTTTGAATTATGGAAATGCAGCAACTTTAGGCACAACTCAGGTGCTGAATCCAGGTATTGAAGGAATTCATTACAGAGAGTATGGTTTGAGCTGGTCGAGGGAGATTAGTAATAAGTTTCACTCGGGTATTAAAGTAAAATACCTTTATGGAATGGAAAACATCATAACAAAAGGAAATGGAGTATCAATTTATACAGATCCAAACGATTTTTCAATAACAGCAAACTCCGATTTAACAATTTACACTTCAGGAGTTGATTCCAGTTCATCAGGTGCCGCCTTTGGTAGTTATGCTTTTGGTAAAAACAACAGAGGTTATGCGTTTGATTTAGGTTTTACCTATAAGCCGGTGCAACAAATTGAGATTGCAGTGTCGGCTATTGATATTGGAAATATAAAATGGGATGCTAATGTTTCAAATTACAGTACCAATACAAAGGACGGAGCATTTACCTATTATGGAATTAACCTGAATGAATTTATCAACAAGGATTCAACAAGCGCTGAAGATTACCTGTCCGATTTGGTTGATTCTTTGTATACTAGTTTTGATGTTAAAACAACACACGATAGTTACAAGTACCAATTACCCTTTCAATATTATATTAGTGCAGCCTACCTTTTAACACCACGTTATAGGATTAACATTGTTTTGCACAATAAAAAATTTATGAGTGGGAACCAATTGGATTACCAATTAAGTTTTACCGGCAAATCTAAAACATGGTTTAATTACACCTTGGGTTTAAATAAAATTAATCGTACCAAAACAACATTGGGTGCAGGGTTCACCATCAATTTTAAAAATGACCAGGTGTATTTCGTGAGTGATAATGTACCCGGGTTGTTTAACTGGAAGAAATCTTACAATACAGGTATGAGAGCGGGAATCAATATTATGTTTGGGACAAGACCCAAATACATGAAACCACCCCAACCAGATCTAACAGTTCCTCAAGCTTCAATCAACCCGGATAAAAGTTAAGAATAAAATTTATTTCTATCACTCATCGCGATGACCATCTTTAGTACAGCAGGGGCTTAATTTTAGCACAGCAGTTGAATCAGCAGGGACATCATCGGCATCATAGCCAACCATTGAAATTGATTTGCGGAGTTCTTCAGGAGAAGTTTTTTTAGGATTATAAATAACTTTTGCTTTTTTGGATTTTACATCCAGCTCAGCAAATCTGACTCCTTTTTCTGCCATCAGTGCTTTTTCGATAGTTGCTTTACATTCCCCACATTGTGCTGTTGTTTGAATGTAGAGTTCTTTAGATTGAGCGTATGATTCCGACTTCAGCAAAATAAAGAAACAGATAAATACGATAGAAATTACTATTGATTTTTTTTTCATGATTTATATTTGTTAATTTTTTTTATTTTTAGATGGAGGGATTGCAAATCGGAATCCGAAATAAATTTTTCGACCCATAACAGGCCCCCATATATTTGTGGCATCGAAACCCGGTTCAAAAGGAGCATTTGCATTAAGGATTGGAACATCTTGCTGATAACTGAGTATATTTTCACAACCAACATAAATTTCCCATTTATGAAGCACTTTAGTTACCTGAGCA
>JBBQVM010000159.1:0-7692 GCA_038211525.1 Bacteroidia bacterium | reverse complement strand
AACAACTCCAAGTCTGGTTGAACCCTGATTCCATAAAAAATAATAATCGGTATTGGTATAAAATAACAGATCACCTGCTGAATCAGAAATGGTACAACTACCACCACGTGTAACTGTTGAGGAGTTGAACAATTGCGTTGTACCCTGATTAAATTTAACGCCGGCACTATCACCAAAGCACCAAACATTGTTTTTGAACTGAGCGTTACAAATAGAATGACTGAGCAATAAAATAAAAATTGTAATTGTTTGAGTTTTCATATAATTGAAAGTTGGGTCACAAATATGTGACCCACCTAATTTTTAAATATTATTTAATTTTTACAAATGACGCATGCCAAGGAATTTGATTAATATCAATTATTCTAACAAAATATAATCCTTCAACTAACCAACTCACATCAATATTTTGAAATGACTTTGTTGATTCATACACATTTTTTCCGAGTACATCTAAAATTTCAATACGGCTAATTATCAACTGATCGTTCTTAAGAACTGTTAAATACTGGTTTGTAGGATTCGGATAAATTGAAATGGTATTCAAGTTTGAACGAAGCGGCCTAGTCGGACTTTCATGTAATGAATTGCCGGATAGTCTCAGCACAGGAATTTCTTCATGAATTTCTAAAAACAGCATCTCTCGTGCCGAAAACACAGCATCACCACCCGTTATGACTTTTTGCCACGCTATATCTGTTAGTTCAAGTGTATCAGCCGATGAATATTCAGTACTATCTGCAATTGATTTTAATCGAATAGAGTTAACTGTTTTTTTGTTTGATTCAATTACATTGGTATCAATAATAGAATTGTTGAGCGCGATTAATGAATCAATAGAAAGAATACCTAATTTTTTTTCAGGAACGGAAAGCAATTCCAGGTTGCTTGTTTTTGCATCATTATAAAAAGCCACAAATGCTGAATCTGTTCCAAAACCGGTAGTAAGTAGAGAGGTATCAGCATTTAGTTTTTCATACAATCTTTTTTTTGCCTGATAATCATTCTCGGATAAATAATCGGCATAAGAAGCAGAATCACCTACAACAGGACCATACACTAAATCGCGGTTAATAATTCGAAGGGGTGGTGACTGGCAAGTGATACCATTTGTTTGATTTGGTTTTGGAGAGACAGATGCTGAATTTGTTTGACTTGGACTAAAATCAGACGTATTTGTGCCGGTATGATACCAAAATATTGGATTGTTACTATTTGGTATACCTACTACACGATTCGAAAGTGGTTGTATTGTACCCCAATCATTTTGCCATCCTGTTCCACCAAATGGGTCAATTATATCAGCTTCGCCCTGAGTGGGCAAGTCTCCATCAACCAGTTGTATTCCAATATCAAAACCATCCATTTCATTACATTCCAAAACGGTATTATCGCAAGGATTTCTGATTAATAGGGCACTGCCGGTAATAGTGCTGGTTCCGGTGATCAAATTTCTTCTGAGGTAACCATCTGATACAAAGTCTAGTTCCACTCCAAAATAAGTTGCCGTTGTGCTGTTATCACTGTTTTCAATGATGTTATCATTCACTTCCGCTTCAGGGCAATTCTGCAACCAGATACTTTCATTAAATTGGTTAGCAACTAAGGTTGAGTGTGTGATAATATTTGGCAAAGGTGGGTTTATGTCAATATCTTTGTAAGGTGTTCCAATTTTAATTTGTGAGATATTGAGTGCATGGATGCCTATTCGATAATTGGTAATTATATTATTAAAAACTTCGACAAGCTGCCCTGTAATAGCTGCCGGACTCTGGACAGTAACTGCAGTATTTCTAAATGAAAGTGGCGAATAACTGGGAATAATGGGATCGTAATCAGTATTTGAAAATATATTGCTACTAATTTCAATAGGACATCTTACCCTATTTGAAGTAATCCCATTGGACACATGATAAAAATTATTACCTTCATTTATGGTAATTGATGTCGAATTAGCTGTAGGATTATTGTTGGCGAAAAGTTTTATACCCTGTGTAAGATTTTCAAAACTATTCCCTTTGATAATAGCTGTGATGTTACCATTCAGAATGATTCCGTTTTGAGAATTTAAAAACTCGTTATTAAAATTTGATGCTACACTGATATCAACTGTTGTATTTGATGATGACCAGGTTTGTGCAAATATTCCACAGCCGGTGATAGGTGAAGGAGGTTGACTGTCTAAAAACTCACTTAAGTGATCAAATTTGCAATTTGTTATTGTAACAATACTATTTATAGAGGACGATGATACCTTGTCGATTCTGACACCGTAAACTGCATCGGAAAAAGTATTTTTATAGGCAGTTGCACTTCCTACCCCACCAATATTAATATTACCAACATCCCTTAACAGAATGTGGGTATAGGATGCCAATCCATTAAAAGGCTGTTTTTGAATTTTACCACCCGAACAAAGGAAATCAATGCCTAGTAAGCCATCGCTGGCAGTTAAAATTCCATTATAATAATTCGCATTTGAAAGATCCAATCCAACATAGTTATGATCAAACAACGCATATCTGATATTTAGTGGTTTTATGTTTGAACTACCACCTAAAACCTTTATGGCAGTCAGCGCATCATAGATTTCTGTTGGATAATTGCCTGATGGACGGATTGTTACCTTTCCTCCATTTTCAACTATTATACCATCCCACATATCTTCACAGGAAAACACTCTGGAAGGCACAGTATTATTATGTTCAATTTTTAACCACCCTCCATCTTTTACAGTTATACTCACATTTCCGTTGGTAGCATCCATAACAACACTACTTCCTAAGAATTCCATAGTTTCACCCGATTCAACTTCTATTGGTTGCTTAATTATAAAGGTACCATAAGAAAAAGTATTTGTACCAGTAATAATATCAGAATTGGTTATTTCTTGAACGCTACTCAGCGAAGCTATTTCGGCACAACCCAAAAAGTATTTTGCATCAAAATCAATTGCTGCAGAAATGATTTCATCATTAGGATTGGTGGTTCCATCTATTGGTAAAGGGAAGTAACTTGCATTTGATGGATGAATGCCTTCCAGTTCAAGTAAAATTGCTTTTGTACCTGATTTTCGGTCAAGAATGCTGACAGAAGCATGCGCTCCGGCTTTTTTGTTAGAATTGGATGGAATTGGAAGTGGATCCACTCCGGGATCATAAGGATAATTCAATGAATAGTAGGGGAAATCTTCAGCGTTTTTTTGATACCAGAGTTGTGTAGCAGTGGGTTGATTTGAAAGTCCATCAATTGTTGAATTTTCAATATCTCCATCTTTAATGAGGTTTTCAGGGCTATCAAATTTTTTGAGATAAACATCATCAATCCAAACAAACAACCCTCTTAACTCTTCAGTAGAAACTATTGCTGGTACTGGTAAACCGATGCTGAATGTAATAGTGTTTTTACCATTCAAATTTATGTAATTTTTTATTGGTACACCTAAATAAGAATCTTGAAATAAGTTTATCTGAACTTGCTCCCAATCATCTCCCCCTAATTGAATATGCTCTCTCCATATTATTTGACCATTTAATTCAACTTGTTTATAAACGTCACTTGTCAAATTGATTGTAGTATATGAATCGGCATAATAACTGTCTTTAATATTAAAAATTAATAGATGATTACTAGTTGGCGAAACAATAATGGGTTTATGATTTAATTGAGAAACCTTATAGGTTGAACTAGACGCATCAACAGAAATCACGTCAACTCCATACAGGCCTGGTTTATTGGTATCAAATTTATTTGGACCACTAGCCGTTGGACTGAAGGATATTGACACCTGACTTGTTGATGGAGTTGAGATATTTTCAGCATTATTGTACGCATTATTTCCTGAAAGATGATTTGCACCTCCAATAGCAGAATTGTTACTGGGATGAGCACGAACAATATGAACAGCATCAGTTCCGGGTGCATTTACCAAAACTTCAAAATCGCCGCCTTGGTTTATAAATGGCACCTCTGGAGCTAAGCTAGAAAATCCTGGGACTGTTCCATTAACATTTGAAAAAGAAAATACTGGCTCTAATGGTCTTGGAGTATTGCTTACAAATGCAGTAAAACCAGGGACGTAGTCATGAGTGTTTGGGGAGATGATAAAGTTGCCATTAGTTTTATCATCATCCCAAACACACGCATCCAAATAATTATCTGCAATTCTTGCATAACCACCAAAATTATTAGTAAATGCAGTAGCGACATCTTTATGTTCTGAAAAAGTATTGTTTCCAATTGTAAACGTATATGGGATAACGTTATTCATAAGATCAAATCCAACAGGGAATGGTGATGAAATGACATACCCCAGTTTATAAAAGATAGAACCTGTAACAGAATAATTTCCATCAACCTTATCTTGAATATCAAATGGGATTGTAGTGGAATTACTTGTAGTTTGAAAATAAAATGGACAACCTGACATCGTAACAGCAGGATGGCTATAAGTTCCATTGCTATTATTATGTCTATTGATAGTTTCTTGATTGAAAAACTTTCCAAAAGTACAACCATCAATTGAAGTGTTCAGTGCATATCCTTGATCGTCAATGGCAGTTTTACATTCATCAAAATAGCAATTCAAAAAATTTGCCTCCGGCAAATTTGTAGAGGTATTAATTCCTTGCAACCAAATTCCATAACCTTTTGGTTCAGTTTTGCCACCTCCTGATCCTCTGACTCTATGAATAAAACTGTTTTCTATATCCGTTCCCAATGAAGTTTTCTTCATAAATATTCCAGCATAAGAAAATTGGGAAATATCACAATTTTGTATAGAATTTTTTCCAGATAAACCTGGTAAGATCTTAATGCAAGAACTTAGCCATTTATCTTCATTATAATCTTGATATCCTGATTGACCTCCTGTTAATTTTAAATTTTGTATTCTACTTTTACCATACATGAAAAACATGTAACCAGCATTTTGCAATTCATGTGCTATCATTTCTCCCTTTAGTTCACGCTTAAAAGTAATACCATATGGTGAGGCGTTTGTATTTTGATATGTTAATGAAGGACAGGCTGAATTAAGACTTGTAATATTAATGTCATTTGAAATAAGATCATAGTTTCCCGTTAGCAAAATCCCTTCTTCAATTGTCAATGGCTCTGAATAACCGCTTAAATCAATAATATTTGAACATGTTGAACAGGCAGGTACAACAATATCACCATTTGCAGCAATCCCTGATGTAGATAGATCTCCTAAAATATGCTTTAATTCGCTATTTGAATTGTACGTGAGAGTTGTACAGGCAGGATTGGATCTTATGTTCATTAAACAAAAATTCAAAAAATAATCCAATGAGTTGGATATTCCTAAACATTCATCCTGCATATATCTGGTAATTTTCAACAGATATTGTTTTGAAGGATCTAATTCTGCAGTTTTTCGGATGGAAGTTTGAAACACACTATCACAATCAAAAGACCATTCTGTTAGCATGTTCTGACTTTGTCCCACTTCATATTTGTCATAAACCTCAAGCTTTGCAATTGGAGCATAAGTAGAATCATTTTCGGGAGAAAATAAAGCAAACTTGAACAAAGTAGAATCCACATCAAAAGATATCCAATATTCCTTCTGGTTGAATTCTACATCCATCCCGGTACACGTAGTTGATGTTTGAATATTTAAAGGGTACTGCGGTGCATCGCCTGGAATTAATTTATACGCCAATGCAAAGTTACCATAAGAAGTTACTGCTGCGCTTGTTTTTTTTGTGTTACTATCATCCACCCCTTCTCCCTTATCCACCCATTTGGTTCCATCCCAAAAGGCAATGTGAACCGGTCTTACCGTTAAATAATCGCAATGGGTGGAATCAAATGCGAATTTGGGAGTGATGTTGGATGATCCGGTGTTTCTAGTCAATGACCAGTATCCGCAATCACTAATAAAACTAATGGTGGTATCCATGTTACTACCTAATGTTTGGGTAGTATCAAAGTATTGTGCGGTAAAGGCATCGGTAGTAGTGGAGGGAGCGGTAATCGATACAGGTCTATAACCACTATAAGTCCCTACATTAAAAGTAAAAGCATTGTTTCCAATTTTTTTAATGGGTCCTAAAATAAAACTAGCACTGCTTGCACCATTTGCCACCGAACCGGCTTTCATGGTCAATAAATTTGAAGAAGTGGTAACTATGTTGCCACTCACAAAAAACAACGTATCATCTACACTCAAAGTAGTATTAGCTGTAACCTGATTTGCCGATTTATCGATCAACAGATTCTTAAACGGGAAATTATAACTTCCATTTAAGCTTTGCGAATTACCGCCTGCAAATGTTACTTTTCCGTTTGATGTGTTAAACACTACTTTGTTGCTGTTAATGGTTATATCACCATAAAGATAGGAATTTCCGGCATAACAAACTTGAACATCCTGTCCGCCGGTGGAATTAAAGGTGACATTGCCGTTGAACGTGTCGCCGGTGGTGGTTGCCATGCGGATTCTTCCTCCACTGCCCGCATTGTCGAAGGTGGTTGTTCCATTAAATATATTCCCACCATCACTCTGGTGGTTGGTGCTACTTGCGTTGCGGGTAAAATTGCTTGTTCCGTTGAAGGTACTGGTTTTTAATAGAAAACCAGGCGAGGTGACGGTTAAATCACCGTTGAAAGTGCAGTTAATTAAGTTTACAATTGCCGTACTCGTAAGCGTGAGCGTTTGAGCCGTTGATCCTAGTTGAATGAAATTCTTTAATGTCAAATAATCATTGGTGAAGCCTCCGCTTCCTACCGAAATGGTTTTACCTGATACTAAAGTGCTCACACCACCTGCATTACCTAAGACGATACCCCCGTTATTTGTGCTGGAAATGAGTATGTTATCATAAAAGAAGGCTGAATCCCCTGTTGCCAAATATACCTCGTGGGTTCCGGAATTGTTGATGTTAACAACACCTGAAAAAATATCCTTACCTGAACTACCCATGGTAAAGTAATAATTACCTGTATTGTTGATCGTCAGGCTGTCGTTAAAAACACATCCGCCGGTTCCGCTGGTACTCGCCGCTCCCGTACTGGAAAGTGTTACCGGATAATTAAAGGTTCCCCCATTCATCCTAAAATAACCACAGGCAGCGGTGACATTTACGTTAAGAATACTTGCTGAAAATTGGCACAAATTACCTGTTGGAAGTACGGTTCCATTGGTAACTAATCCGCCATCAAATTTGGCCGTTCCGGTAATGGTTAATTGGTAGCCTCCTAAATCGATGGTGTCGCCATTGATAGTAAAATCGGTTACAACACGATTTTGAGTTAGAATTAGGTTGTTGGGCGCGTTGGAGTTGAATACAATATTATCTACAGAATCGATTGGTACACCGCTCGGGGACCAGTTTCCAGAATTACTATAAGAGCTTGATATTGAGCCTATCCAATTTTTTGTAGCGGCATTTGATTGGTAACTGGAGGTTATGAGAAATAGTATGAGGAGAATATATTTTGTTTTCATGATGTTAAGATTTTTATGATTTTTGTATCATTATGATTGTTATGATTTCTTGTGATTCTTAGATCATTATGATTTTAATGATTTATTATGATTGGATTGTTTAGATTATTTGAATGGAGTGAACAGATTTTTAATTCCTAATTTTTAATTATCCTAGTTCGAGACATAGTCATAATACGAACTCCAATTTCCTGAACCATCCTTCAACCGTATTTTCA
>JBBQVM010000158.1:0-7740 GCA_038211525.1 Bacteroidia bacterium | reverse complement strand
GTACTGGTGCAGTTCATATTCATCAATAAGTTTAATTAATAGTTCGGCATATCGGGGATTGGTAGCATATCCGGCACTTTTTAATCCTTTGGCCCATTTTTTATAATCAGAAATTTCATAATCAAAGAGAAAGGCATAGCGAGGTCGTTCCCGTAAAAAACGACCATGATCATCAAACGATTCTAAAACGTGGTTATATTTTCTAAAGCACTCATCCTTAGCATCATCATCCTGATGGAATGTAGCACCTGTCCAATCAGCATGACATTTAATTCCAAAATGATTATTAGCGGTTTTAGCGAGAAGGCTATTGCCACTTTCCGATTCCAGAATTCCCTGTGCTAGTGTAATACTCGCGGGAACGCCCATTTTCATCATATCTTTAATGGCGTCATCCTTGTAATTCTTGATATATTCAGGAATGGTAATCCGCTTGTCGGATTGCCCTAAAGCATAAAATGAAACAGTAACAAGCAGCAGAAATACACACAATTTTTTCATCAGAACAGTATCTTGGATCAGAACGCAATAAAAGGTAAAATTAAAATGGTTTAGGAGCCATTTTATTGTTATTAATTAACATTCGGGTGTTCAAAGCTTAAAAAGTACAAAATGGACTCCCTCAATAAAAGTTCAAAAGTATCGTTTGCGAAGAGATTGGAATGTAAAAATGTTAATTTAGGGCGTCTTAATTAATTTTGTATTACCACTAAATCAAAATACCCATGAAATCAAACAATTTAATTCTTTGGTCGATAACAATTTTGCTAATAGCACCATTGATGGTTTATTCACAGAGTTTTGAAAAAGGCAACAAGGTCATTGAAGCAGGTATAAAAGTTTCCATATATCATGTGAATAATCCTGATGATACCGATAATAATGACAAAAATAACGGAGCGGCCAGCTATACCATCCCAATTGGTTTTGAGTATGCTGTTTCAAATAGGTTTGGATTGGGAATGGAAATAGGAATTTGCAATTATTTCACCGGTAAAGACACCGTTACCGGAACCATTGCCAATGCAAACAGTTTTGACGTTTTACTGAATGGTAATTATCATTGGGTAAGAGGTGGCAGGGTAGATTTATACAGTGGAATAGGCTTAGGTCTTTCTTCCTTTAAATATGAGAGTAATGATAGTAAAAACAGCCATTTTAGCAGTAATGGACCCTATCTCAGACTTAGCCTATTGAATGCCCGTTTTTATATTGCAAAACATGTTGCATTGAGTCTTCACGCCGGAGTTCCCTATATGAATTTTAACAATGGAAGAATTAAGGATGACTTGGGGACTGATTATGGATACTCACTTGCCTTCACCGGATTTGATATTGGAACCGGAATTTCGATCAGGTTTTAATTATTTACACAAGGTATTGGAGACCGCCGGTGTGAATAGCCATAATTTTTGTTTCCGGCTGGAAATAGCCATCCAGGATTAATTTATTCAATCCAAAAAACATTTTGCCGGTATAAACAGGTTCCAAATTTATTGAGTTGCTGTTGTTAAATTGCCCGATGAACGAATTTAATTCAGGAGTGGTTTTACCATACCCTCCGAAATGAAAATCATGATTTATGTGCCAATTGGTCAAGTTTAAATCGTATTGTAACGACTTTAAATTTTTTATGATCTCATCTTCTATTGAACCCCAGTCGCGAAGCACACTAAATCCAATTAATTTTTGATGTGGTTTGATTTTCATTATTAATCCTGCTGCGGTAGTCCCTGTTCCACAACTAACTGCTATCACGTCAAAACGTTTATCATTTTCATGTAGAATTTCGCTAGCCCCTTGAATTCCCTCTGCATTAGCACCGCCTTCAGGAATTACAAAATATTTTTCAGGTAGTTCGGCGAATTGATTCAGAAAATCGGGTTCAAGTTTATTTCGGTAATCAGTACGATTGCAAAAAATTAACTTCATTCCATCGTCAGCCGCACGTTTCAGCGTATTATTTTTGATGGAGGATTTCTCGCCTCGAATTATTCCAAAAGTATGCATCCCGCAAAGGGAACCTACACGAGCCAAAGCAGCGATATGATTTGAATAGGCGCCACCAAAAGAAACCAAATTATTGATACCTTCCTTCTGAGCCCTCAGTAAATTATACTTTAGTTTATAAAATTTATTTCCACCATAAACAGGATCAATGGCGTCGAGCCGCCTGACAAAAAGTTGAATATTTTTATCAAATCTAAAAGGACCATCATCAATTATTAATGGTTTTTGTTGAATACTAAACATAATGAATTTGCCAACTGTTAAAGAACGAAATTACCTTAATTTTGCATAATGTCGTTTACTGATAAATTTGACAAGGAAGATTATTATTTGTCGTCTGAAGGATTTATTATTTTTACAGAGGTCTACCATCGAAAAAGAGGTTATTGCTGTAATAATAATTGCAAACATTGTCCTTGGAAAGAGAAGAAAAAAGATCCTAAAAAAGAGGTTAACGAGGAATAAATAAAATCGTAATTAATTGATTATCATGAGCATAATATCTGAAAAACTTGATATTTCCAAATTAAAAACCCCCACCGGGTCAAAATTAAATTGCAAAGGATGGGTTCAGGAGGCTGCATTGCGGATGTTGCATAATAATCTTGATCCACAAGTGGCAGAGCGACCTGAGGATCTGATTGTTTATGGTGGAACAGGAAAAGCAGCCCGCAATGTGGAGTCGTTTGAGCTCATTGTGAAGGCGTTAAAAGATCTTGAAGAAGACGAAACACTACTTATTCAATCGGGTAAGCCGGTTGGTATACTTCCAACACATAAAGATGCACCAAGAGTGATTATCAGTAATTCGATGTTGGTACCTCATTGGGCCACGTGGGAAAACTTCAGGGCACTGGAAGCCAAAGGATTAACCATGTATGGACAGATGACTGCAGGATCCTGGATTTATATTGGATCACAAGGAATTGTTCAAGGGACGTATGAGACTTTTGGAGAAGTGGCCAGACAGCATTTTGGTGGTTCTTTGCGGAATACGTTGTCTGTTACCGGCGGATTAGGAGGAATGGGTGGCGCTCAGCCCTTGGCAATTACCATGAATGAGGGTGTTTGCCTTGCGGCAGATGTTGAAGAATGGAGAATTCAAAAGAGGTTGGAGACCCGATATATTGACTTCATGACTAAAACCATTGATGAAGGAATTGATAAAGCGTTAGATGCTAAAAAGAGGGGAGAAGCGATTTCGATTGGAGTGGTGTGTAATATTATTGATTTGCTGGAGCGGATGCTGGAGCGCGGAATCATTCCGGATATTTTAACAGATCAGACTTCAGCACACGATGCATTGGTAGGATATTTCCCTCAAGGATTAAGTGTTACACAGGCAAAGGTGTTACGTGATTCAGATCCTGAAAAATACATTCAGTTAAGTAAAGAGAGTATGGTAAAGCATGTTCAGCTCATGCTGGAAATGCAAAAAAAGGGAGCCATAACATTTGATTATGGAAATAATTTAAGAGGTCAGGCAGAATCAATGGGAATGAAAAACGCATTTGATTTCCCCGGATTTGTACCCGCATATATTCGTCCCTTGTTTTGTGAGGGAAAGGGCCCATTCAGGTGGGCTGCACTTTCGGGCGATCCAAATGACATTTTAGAAACTGATAAATTAATACTTGAACTTTTTCCTGAAAACAAGGGCTTGGCGCGATGGATAAAAATGGCGCAGGAAAGAATCGCATTTCAGGGATTACCTGCTCGTATTTGTTGGCTGGGACAAGGAGAACGAGAAAAAGCAGGATTAGCATTTAATGAACTTGTGGCTCAGGGAAAAGTAAAGGCTCCCATTGTAATAGGAAGAGATCATTTAGATACCGGTTCGGTTGCTTCCCCTAATAGAGAGACAGAAGCTATGAAAGATGGTTCCGATGCTATCGCCGACTGGCCCATACTTAATGCACTTATTAATACTGCAGGAGGTGCCAGTTGGGTATCCTTGCATCATGGAGGTGGAGTAGGTATAGGTTATTCCATTCATGCAGGGATGGTAATTGTGGCAGACGGAACCGAGGATGCAAGGAAGAGAATTAAAAGAGTTTTACACAATGATCCTGCTATGGGAGTGATCAGACACATGGATGCCGGTTACGACATTGCTCTTGACACAGCTCGCAAGCACAAGCTCGATATCCGTGAACGACTTAAATAGATTTGGTGCTGTGGCGAAAAAGTTTTCTAACTTATGAAATACAACAATTGTTTGGAACGTTATTTGGGTACTGTTGCAAGAAATATAAAACCATCATGAATCAAACTAAAAAACTTCTTGTAATTATCGGCATGCTTTCTTTTATCGCATCTTGTGCTCCTGATAATAGTGGTGATCCAAATATTCCCGGAAGTGATCGTGATAAATTTGAAGGGAATTGGTTGTGTAAAGAAACAATTTCAGGAAGTGCTCCAAACACTTTTACCATAACCATCTCCAAGCACGGTAACGGTGATACTTTGTATGTGTATAATTTTAATAACCTGGGTTCGCCTTCTTACGCAATCTGGCTAGTTTCGGGAAATAGTGTTACCATCCCAGCACAAACAATTACTCAAGTAGACATTTTAGGTTCCGGGATATATAATAACGATAAAATAAATTTGAATTATTCCTCGGATACCGACCAGATTTCGGCAACCTGCACACATTAATTTTCAAGCGTTTAATTTTCCCTGTAACACACTTTTTAATTAAGCAGTTAAAGTTAACTTTAAACTCTTTTTTCTGTCGTTGAGCTTATTACCCACCTATCTTAAGGTCATTCACCCAGATTATTTCACTTTTTACGGAAAAGAGGACTAGCATACGGAATTGTATGAGTATCCTTGCAGTAAGATTGACATTAAACCCACCCACGTCATAAAAATAACAACGATGAAAAAAATTCTACTAGCACTATTCCTGTTGATCAGTTTTGGTTTGAATGCACAGGTCACTATTACACAAAATGAAATGCCGCATGCAGGCGATGAACTCTACCGAACGCGGGCGAATGTAAACCCATTTCTCAATTATGGCCCAACCGGTCCAAATCATGTGTGGAATTTCACCAATTTAACTGCTACTACTCAAGATTCGGCTATTTATCAAACGGTTGCTTCAACCAACTTCGTATATGCTTTAACGTATATTGATATTTTTTTCAATCCCAACAGAGCTAATACTGCTTTAAACGGTGTTGATATTCCCTTCAACAATATTCTGCCAATTGCCAATCCTTTCACTTTTTATTATAGAAGTGCTAGTACGTATAAGAAAATTGGTTATGGTGTTGAATTAGCAGGAATTCCCGTTCCAATTATTTATACCGATCAGGATGAGGTGTACTCATTGCCATTAAATTATGGTAATACCGATTCAACGCACTCAGCTTATAATATTAGTATTCCAACTCTTGCTTACTATGGATATTCTCAAAGCAGGTTGAATAATGTGGATGGATGGGGAGTTATTAATACACCTGCAGGTACCTTTGATGCACTTCGTGTTAAAACAAGGCTTTACGGAAAAGATACCATCAGTATTGATTCACTTTCTTTAGGTTTTAATATAGACAGACCGTTAGTAACAGAATATAAGTGGTTGTCGCCCGGTATACGTGTTCCGGTTATGCAGGTAAACACTACTACATTTTTGGGATTAGAAATTATCACCGATATTTTCTTTTACGATGTACCACGCACCATCGAAGTGGCACCACCACTTGCGACCGTACTTTGTCCGGGACAAGCGGTTCCGGTTGCTTATACTGCAACAGGCGTATTTAATCCGGGAGCTATATTCTCGCCGGCAAATATTTTCAGGGCTCAATTATCCGATGCAACAGGTAGCTTTGCGGCACCCGTTAACATAGGTTCCATCACATCAACTGTGTCTGGAGTTATCAATGCTACCATTCCTGCAAATACTCCAATTGGTACCGGCTATAGAATAAGAGTAGTATCAACAAACCCTGCATTTATTGGTAACGACAATGGTTTTGATATCAGCATTGGTGTTTTACCTACCGCTACTGCAACTGCACAAGGAGCTACTGAATTTTGTGCAGGAGGTTCTGTGGTATTAAGTTCTAATACCGATCCTGCTTACACTTACCAATGGCAGTTAGATGGTGCTGATATTACAGGAGCAACATTGCCTGATTTAAATGCAACTGCAGGGGGAAATTATACAGTAACGGTAAGCAATAGTTGTGGAGGAGTTGTTTCTGCTGCGGTTACCGTAATTGTAAACGACTTACCTGAACATACTTTCGCCCAATCAGCGATTTTAATTTGCGATGGCACTCCGGCAACTTTTATTTCAACAAATGTTACAGGACAAACCTCCTTAACTTACCAATGGTACCTTGACGGTAACCTGGTAGCAGGCGAAACCAATTCTGATATTACTACACTTATTCCCGGTGATTACACCTTGTTTGTATCTAATACACTAACGGGTTGTGAATATACGTCAGCAGCAGTATCGTTAATGGTTGATTCAATTGCAGAACCTATAATTACTGCAAGCGCAACTACAATTTGTGATGGAAGCTCGGCAAATCTGGAGGTACCGGTTATCTCAGGTATTAGTTATCAGTGGTACCTGGATGGTAACATCTTATCAGGAGCAACAGCAGAAACATACGATGCATTTGATGCGGGTGTTTATACAGTTGTTGCAACAACGGTGAATGGTTGTACAGCAATTTCAGGTACAAGTGTTACTGTATTAGTTAATCCAATACCTGCTGCACCTGTTTTAACTGCATCCGGTATCACTACCTTCTGTCAAGGAGGTTCTGTAACCTTAGGTTTCACTCCTGATCCCGGTAATTCCTACCAATGGCAATTGAATGGGGTAGCTATTTCCGGAGTAACCGGTTCGAGTTACCTGGTAACTGATGGCGGAAACTATACTGTTGTTGCCACTAATTCATCAGGTTGCACCATTACTTCGCTTTCAGGAATTGATGTAGTGGTAAACACACCTCCTGCAACTCCTGTAATTACAGCAAATGGAAGCACCGTATTTTGTGAAGGGGGTTCAGTAACACTGGAAGTGCCTTTGGTTGGTGGAGTTACCTACCAATGGACATTGGATAATATTGATATCATAGGTGCAAATGCAAACCAGTATGTTGTAAATGCAAATACAGGTTCATATTCGGTTTTAGTTACCGATGTAAATGGATGTAGTTCTCCAGCCACTATTTCCTATGTGGTTACCGTAAATCCACTTCCTGCTGCTCCGGTTATTACTCAATCCAATGATTCGTTATTTGTATCGGGCACCGGACAATTCCAATGGTATCTTGATGGCAGTGCGATAGTGGGAGCAACCGGATCGTTTTATGTTCCAACTATTAACGGCAACTACACAGTAACCGTTAGTGATAGTAATTCTTGTGAGAATGTTTCAGTAATATTCCCTGTAATCAATGTTAGTATTAATGAGTTAAATTCCATGCAAGTTGAGATTTACCCAAATCCATCTTCAGGTATTTTTGTTATTACCAATATGAATGCAAAAAATGAAATAGTAACATTTTATATTTCTGATATCACAGGTCAGGTGATAAAACAAGGTGCTCTCAGCGTTGGAAAACAGTCGCTTGATTTAAGTAAAATGGCTGCTGGGGTTTACATTTTAAAAGTGATGGGTGGTGACATTTACCAAACAGTTGAACAGAGTAAAGTATCAGCCAGAAATTATAATAGCGCTCCGGAGAAGTTTTG
>JBBQVM010000157.1:0-7758 GCA_038211525.1 Bacteroidia bacterium | reverse complement strand
CGCCTTCTCTAAGCGTTTTAATACAATTGGATATTTCAGGATCAGAATTCATCTAAGCAAGTGGAATAGGAGGAGTAATAATTGTGGTAGCACATTTAAAATGGCCCACAGGACATTTATTCCAGCCATGTAATCCACAGGGCCGGCAGTCGAGTTTTTCATTCGTTTGAACAATGTGAGCATCTGTTGAAAGTGGACCGAATCCAAATTCAGGAACGGTACTACAAAAAAAGGCGGTCACAGGTGCATTCATAGCAGATGCAATGTGTAAGGGCCCCGAGTCATTAACGTAATTCATCACTGCATCCTTCATGAGTGAAGCAGTTTGAAGCAGCGATAATTGACCGGCTAAATTTATCGCATTTACATTGGCGCTTTCATCAACAATTTCCTGACAAAGTTTTACATCATTTTGTCCGCCAATAAAATATATTTTAGCTTCCACAGGAACTTTTTGCACCATCTCTATCCATTTGCCGGCGGGAAGTTGCTTAGTAAACCAAACCGAAGCAGGTGCCATCACATAGTAGGGATAATTTTTAAGTGTTCCTGTTTTCTCTGTATCTGTTGAAGCAGGATAGAGCTTAGGATTTTGATTTGATTTCCCACACCACTTTTCAATAACACTTGCATTCCTTTCTATTTCATGTTTGCCATCAGCAATAAGATGAGGAACCGAATCAGAATATAAAAAAGACAAGGGATTTTTATTAAAGCCGGCTTTTACTTTTGCTCCTGAAAGGGCAGTAATTAGTCCGGAAGAAAAAAAGCGTTGCAGATTAATCACCATATCAAACTTACCCGCCCTCACAGTTTTAATCATACTGAAAAGATTAGAAAGTTTCTCAGTTTGTTTATTCCAAACGAGCACCTCTTGGAGCAACGGGTGATTTTTCAAAAGACTTTCATTTCCCTTCCGCACCAGCATAGTAATTTTAGCTGAAGGAAAGCAAACGTGCAATTGTTCAACAAGTGCAGTTGCAAGAATAACATCACCCAGGAAAGCGGTTTGAATTACTAAAATGTTTTTCATTTCACTTATACGGCAACGTTATGATCGCGCAAAGCGTCATTTAAAGAAGTTTTTAAATCGGTAGAAGCTTTTCTTTTGCCGATAATAAGTGCGCATGGAACCTGAAAAGATCCGGCAGGAAAATCTTTAGTATAGCTGCCGGGAATCACCACCGAGCGGGAAGGAACCCTTCCTTTGTAATGAACAGGCTCCGGTCCGGTAACATCAATAATTTTAGTTGACATAGTAAGCACCACATTAGCACCTAGTACTGCCTCTTTTTCTACATGCACCCCTTCTACAACGATACAGCGGGAACCAATAAAACAGTCATCTTCAATAATAACGGGAGCGGCTTGCACAGGTTCCAACACCCCACCAATACCAACTCCACCGCTTAAATGAACATTTTTTCCAATTTGGGCACACGATCCAACAGTGGCCCAGGTATCAACCATAGTTCCTGAATCTACATAAGCACCAATGTTAACAAATGAGGGCATTAGGATGGTTCCCTTGGCAATGAATGCGCCATAACGGGCAATAGCGTGAGGTACCACCCGGACTCCAAGTGCTTCATAATTATTTTTTAAGGGTATTTTATCATAATACTCAAATGGGCCGATTTTAATAGTTTCCATTTGGCTTATTGGAAAGAAAAGAATCACCGCTTTTTTGACCCATTCGTTTACCATCCAGCCATTGGCACCCGGCTCTGCCACTCTCAGTTGGCCCAAATTCAATTTTTCTATCACCTCACGGATGGCAGCCCTGGTATCATCGTTTTCAAGGAGTGTGCGGTCGTTCCAGGCATTTTCGATGCGTGTTTGTAGCATTAATTCAATTTTTTAACTGGCAAAGGTACGTGTTAGAGATTGATTTTTATGCTTGTTTATGAGGAACAATAAGCCCATTTTTCTTAAATTTGCATCCTGAAAATGGGTAGAATACTTGCAATTGATTATGGTACAAAGCGTACAGGGCTTGCAGTTACTGATGAAACGCAAACCTTCGCTTTCGGACTGACAACGGTTGCTACTCATGAGCTCATTAATTATTTAAAAAAATATATTGCTGAAAATAAAGTAAAAGAAGTGGTTGTTGGAGAACCTAAAACCATGTTGAACGAATCAACTCATGCAACGGTACACATTGAAACGTTTATTAAGCAATTTACAAAAATGTTCCCCGATATCAGCATTCACAGAATGGATGAGCGATTTACCTCTAAAATGGCTTCTCAAACTATCATTTATAGCGGTGTAAAAAAAATGGATCGAAGAAATAAGTCGCTTGTTGATATGGTTAGTGCCACCATTATTTTACAATCGTGGTTAGAAAAGAAAAATTCAGCAAAATAATAATGGTGAGCAAACTGCACCAATGAACCAACTAAAATGATTTACCCGATTGTAGCATATGGCAGCCCTGTTCTTAAAAAGAAGGCTGCACAGGTTACTCCCGATTATCCCAAACTTCAGGAGTTTATTAAAAATATGTTTGATACTATGTATGCCAGTGCCGGTGTCGGTCTTGCGGCACCACAGGTAAATGTATCTATTCGTATTTTTATTGTTGATGGGGCACCATTTGATGACGAGGATCCTCAGCTTACCGATTTCAAAAGAGTTTTTATTAATCCTGAAATGTTAGATGAGAAAGGTAAAAAGTGGAAGTTTAATGAGGGATGTTTAAGTATACCCGGTGTGAGAGATGATGTGGAGCGTCATCCTGAAATTACCATCAAATATTATAATGAGGATTTTATAGAATGTACGGAATCTTTTTCAGGAATTGCGGCCAGGATTATTCAACATGAATACGATCATATTGAAGGGGTGTTGTTTACTGATAGATTGAGCCCTTTGAAAAGACAACTGTTAAAAGGAAAATTGAATGATATTTCAAAGGGTAAAGTAAGTGTTGATTACAAAATGAAATTTCCGGTTCGTTAAAAGTTGATTGCTTTGAATGGAAATTTTTTGATGGAATTTTAAAAATACACTATAACAGCATAAATTTTTTTAGAAGAAAATTATTTTATTTTGCAATTAATTATTTTACAAAAGTGCTGATCTACTTAACAGGTTTTATGGGTGCAGGTAAAACCACTGCAGGTAAAAAACTGGCAACTATCATGTCCTATAATTTTCTCGATTTGGATCATTTTATTGAGACAGAAAATAATTTGACAATAGCTGACTTATTTGAACAGGGAGCGCAGCATTTTCGCACCGCTGAGGCGACAGCATTAAGAAAAACAAAAAGTTTAACCAATACAGTAGTGTCAGTAGGAGGAGGAGCCCCCTGCTTTCATTCCAACATGGATTGGATGAATCAGCATGGTATCACTGTTTATATCCGTTTAACGGTAGGTAGTCTCTTTCACCGATTGGCGGCATCCAAACAAAAAAGACCGTTGATTGCGAAAAAAACGGATGTAGAATTAATGGAATTTATTTTAACAACACTCAAGGATCGATTAGTATTTTATAATCAATCAAAGTACGTAATAAAAGGGGAGAGCCTCGACGTTAAGGAGCTTTTCGAATTATTAAAAAAGGGCGAGCCTCAGCTCAGATAAACGGCAGCTTCATCACCAAATTCAACGCTCACATGTTCCTGGAAAGTAGTAGAGAGGGTCATACCTACAAAATCGGTCATGATAGGATAGCGTTTGTGATCGCGGTCAACGAGTAAAACAGTTCTTATTTTTTTGGTATCGGCATTCAGTATTGCTTTCAATGAATAGATTAAAGTTTTGCCGGAATTCAGCACATCATCCACTAAAATAATTGATTTCCCTTTCATCTCTTCGCGATTGCCGGAGATGGTTACCTCATGATCAAACTGACTGTGTTTATCAATTTTTAATTGCAGAAGAGTGGTTTTGATGGAACAGATGCGATTGATTGCGTCATGAATTTTTCCGGCAAGGATAAAACCATTTTGCCAGATGCCAACAATAATAATTTCATTCTCTTCGAAATTATCCTCATAAATCTGGTAGGCGATTCGTTGAATACGCTGTTCGATTTGGTGATTATTAAGAAGAAGGGTTCTGGCCTTGTTCATGCAAATAAAATATCAGTTAACAGGAAAAGTTACTCTTCCGCCATTCACAAAATATTTTTTGTAATAGGGTTGATTCAAATCACTGATCACCACTCCTTTTGAGAGACTTGCATGAGCAAATTTATCACCGCCAAGGTAAACACCAACATGGGAAATGGTTTTTCTATTTATTTTAAAGAATACCAGGTCTCCTTCTCGCAGTTCATCTTTTTTAAGATGCGTTACTTGTTTAAAAAGATCGGCGGAATTTCCGGTTAAGAGATAGCAGTAGGCGTTTTCATATACTTTGTTCACAAAGGCAGAGCAATCGATTCCCTGCAGCGATTTTCCGGCATACCGGTATGGAGTGCCCAACCAGTTTTCGATGCTGGAATAGAGGTCTACATCAAGAATTTGACAGATATCGACTCCAAAAATTTGGCTGTAATATCCCTTCAAGTAATCTTCCAAAATGGTGGTACTTGGGGTCTCTTTCGGCTGCACAGGTCCAATTTTATTCAAAACCTGAGCTTTTGAAATATTTGTTGTGAGTCCTAAACCTATGAAAATTAACAAATTAATTACTATTTTCATTTTCATGGATGCAAATTTACGAATTATCAGCGAGCGTAGCCGGCCAAGGATTTAAGTTTTGAACAAGCTAATAGGGATTATTCTTTTTCGAGAATAATAAAAAATTCCCGATCGGTGCGTGGTTTTATGGAGTTATAACAGGCTTCGCAGGTTTTTATTTTAAAAAAGGGCTCAAAATAAGTGAGGTATTCGGCTTTGCTGCCGCCAAAGGGTGGTCCACCTTCAAATTCACAATTGAATAAAACGCCGGTGAGTTTTCCTGAGGTAACAAGCAATTCGTTCATTTTTCGTGCATAGTTCGGTCTTAAAGCCGGATCTAAAGCACAAAAAAATGTTTGCTCCACAATAAGATTGAATTGTCCTTGATAATCAAAGAAATTTCCATGAATCAGATTTTCGGACGGGAATTCCGGATTTCTTTTTTGAAAATTCTTTAAAGGCTCCTCCACCAAATCAATAACAAAAACATTTGTGAAACCATTTTGATGTAAATATTCGGCTTCGTAGGAATTACCACCTCCGGGAATCAATATTTTTAATGACTTATCTTTTAGTTGATCAAAATAAGTTTTCAATGGTGTTGCTACATATCCTACGTCCCAGTCGGATTGGCTGTTTTGATACCTGTTTTGCCAGTAGTTTTCGTTTAAGTCCATAAGAGGATTGAATTTCAAGTAAAGGTATTGTTTTACGTATGAGATTTTGATGATCGAGAAATTAGAATTTTTTTTAACATAACTTATTTTTTCAGCAGCAATGCTACATTTTCTACGTGGGAGGTGTGGGGAAACATGTCGACCGGTTTCATTTTGGAGACGAAATATTTATCGGATAAGAGTAAAATATCTCTTGCTTGCGTGGCGGGGTTACAACTGACATACACAATTTTTGATGCACCGGATTCTGCAATTCTTTTAATGACATCCTCATGCATTCCCGCTCGTGGCGGATCGGTTATTATAACATCAGGATTTCCGTTTATGGTAAAGAAATCTTTAGTGAGCACATCCTTCATATCGCCTGCATAAAATTTCATGTTGCTGATGCTATTTAGTTTTGCATTCTGTTCCGCATCTGCAATAGCTTCTTTCACATATTCAACGCCAATAACTTTTAATGCTTTCGCAGCTACAAAAGCGGCAATAGATCCGGTTCCGGTGTACAAATCGTAAACTGTTTCAATGCCGGTGAGTCCTGCATAATCGCGAGTAATTTTATAAAGCTCTAATGCCTGCGAAGTGTTAGTTTGAAAAAATGATTTTGGACCGACGATGAATTTTAAATTTTCTAATTGTTCAATAATATAAGGGCGACCATGGTAAACAATTGTTTCCTGATCGTGAATGGTATCATTTCTTTTTTCATTTATTACATATTGCAAGGAGGTAATCCATGGAAACTTGTTTTTGATAGCACTCATTAATGCTTCCACCACATCAGCATGAAATTCTTTAAAAACCACTACCACCATCCATTCATCTACGGAGGTATTTCTGATGATTAGATTTCTCATGACCCCGTGTTGATTTTTCAAATCAAAATAGGAAATGTTGTTTTCAAGTGTAAAATTCCTAACAAATAACCTGATCTCATCTGCACGATGATCTTGCAGGTAACAGATGTTAATATCGAGCACTTTATTAAATTTCCCCGGGATATGAAAACCTAAACCATCCATTTGCCTTTCGCCTTCAAAATCCATCTCTTCTTTCAGCAAATATCTTTTATTGGTGAAAGTAAATTCCATTTTATTGCGGTAGTTTTTGATGTTTTTGGCACCCAGGATAGGATCGATAGGAGGTGCGGGTATTTTAGCCAGTCGTTCCATGGCATCGCGAACCAATTTTTCTTTAAAGCGGATTTGGGCATCATAATCTAAATTTTGCCACTTACATCCTCCACACAAGCCAAAATGCTCACAAAATGGTTCCGCTCTCCACGGAGATAATCGAGTGATTTTAATAGCTTTACCCTCATCAAATGATTTGGATTTTCGGGTAATCTCTACATCCACCACATCTCCCGGAACAGCTCCATCAATGAATATTGTTTTTTCATCTGCCTTCCCGACGCAACGGCCCTTATCAGCAATATCAATTATCTCAACACCTTCAATTATAGTCCTTTTCATAGACCGGCAAAAGTAGTATATTTGTATTGTATATTGATTTTACAGATTTTCCTGAAGGTTTGCCTTCGAGGTTATTTCAACATATAAAAATCTCAACGGTGATTAAAAAACTAGGTGCTTTTGCAGGATGGTGTTTTCTTTTGGTGATGAGTATTCATCCTGCCAAAGGTTCACACCTCATTGGTGGCGACCTAACCTACCGTCGACTCTCAGGAAACAAATTTGAAATCACTCTTAAACTATTCAGAGATTGCTTAACCGGTCAGGCCGGATTTGATTCAACGATAGCAATTGGTATTTTTGAACAAAATACCAATACTAAAATAGATTCTATTGATGTTGCATTAACACAGAGTTATCCTATTTCGCTCAACATGCCCGGCTCTACCTGCGCACCTCCGCCAAATATTTGTGCTGAAACAGGTTTGTACAGGGATACAATCACATTAGGGCCCAACTCTAATGGTTATTACATTGCCTGGCAACGCTGTTGTAGAAATACGGGAATTGTGAATATCGTTAATGGTTCCAGTACCGGGATGGTTTATTATTGTGAGGTTCCCGATCCTGCAATTCACAATAATAGTCCGGTGTTTAATTATGAACCACTTCCATACGTTTGCGCGGGTCAACTTTTTCAACTGGATTATTCAGCAACCGACTCCGATGGCGATTCATTGGTTTATGTATTGTCGGAACCGCTGGCAGGGAACCTTGGCTATCCCGGCACTACATCGCCACAAGCGGTGCTTTCAGAACAAATTCCGGGGCCCTATCCATTGGTTGAATGGACGCCGGGATATAGTGTTGCCGATGTTTTTTCGAGTTCACCATCGTTAACAATTAATTCTTTTTCAGGATTAACATCCGCAAAGGCCGACAACATTGGATTGTATGCCGTAGCATTTGAAGTGCTGGAATATAGTAATGGAATTTTGATAGGTAAAATAAGAAGAGAGATTGAGAT
>JBBQVM010000156.1:0-7759 GCA_038211525.1 Bacteroidia bacterium | reverse complement strand
AGGCTTCCCCGATGGTATTCACCTTCCTGCCTGGACAGGTATCGACTATTTTTCCGCGAAAAGGGCCATGCTGAGTCTTACCGGCCCAACTCCTGATATAATGATGATGAAAAGCGAGGCTTACCAGGCATGGATGACGGCTCCTATGATTGCCGGAATAAGAATTATTTTAGATATACCTGCCTTAATGATAAATATCCTCATCACCTGGGTGGTATATCGAGGAATGAAAGAGTCAAGAAATGCCAGTAACATTATGGTTGCCATAAAATTAGTTGTTGTGATCATGGTGATTGCATTAGGTGCCAGTTATGTAGATACCGGAAATTGGACTCCGTTTATGCCCGAAGGGTTAGGTGGTGTTTTAGCAGGAGTATCTGCCGTATTTTTTGCTTATATCGGCTTTGATGCAATTTCAACCACTGCCGAGGAGTGCCATAACCCACAGAGAGATTTGCCTCGTGGAATGATGTACGCAATAATTATCTGCACCGTACTTTATATTCTCATTGCATTAGTACTTACAGGTATGGTAAATTACAAAGAACTTGCAGTTGACGATCCGCTGGCATTTGTTTTTAGTCGATTAGGCCTCGACTGGATAAGTGGTATTATTGCAGTAAGTGCTGTGGTGGCAATGGCGAGTGTGTTGTTAGTTTTTCAATTAGGTCAACCAAGAATATGGATGAGTATGAGTCGTGATGGATTACTTCCAAAAGCGTTTGCAAGAGTGCATCCTAAATTTGGCACTCCCTCATTTGCTACCATCATAACCGGTTTGTTAGTAGGTGTTCCCATCTTTTTTATCGATATGGATACCGTTGTTGATCTCTGTTCAATAGGAACACTATTTGCATTTATTCTTGTTTGCGGAGGTGTATTGATGTTACAGAACCAAACTGGAATTCATCGCAAATTTCGGGTACCCTATTTCAACGGACAATATTTATTGCCAGTATTATACTTTAGCATTACGCTTTTATTAGGAGTTTATCAACAAGAATGGTTAAGGGATCATGTCAATCCATTTAAGAGTATCGACTCTGTGCCCATGTTCATCTTCTTTATCGTATTTGCCATCATGACCGTAATTAGTTTCACCAAAAAATTATCAGTAATACCTGTAATGGGAATTTTAACTTGTCTTTATTTAATGGCTCAAATTCATGTTAAGAATTGGATCGGATTTACCATTTGGCTTTTAGCCGGACTAGTAATTTATTTTTCTTTCAGCTATAAAAACAGTAAATTAAATACTCATCAAACTAAATAAACTATTATGCCAATTGCATTTATAACAGGTGCTACATCTGGTTTCGGAAAAGCTATAGCCATTCAGTTTGCTGCCCATGGCTGGGATGTAATTATTAATGGAAGAAGAAAAGAAAGACTTGAAAGCCTAGAAAAAGAAATCATTTCAACATTCGAGACAAAAGTTTTCACGCTTCCATTTGATGTGAGAAATCAAATTGACGTAAAAGATTCAATCAGTTCACTCCCACATGAATGGAAAAAAATTGATGTGCTGGTAAATAATGCCGGACTTGCCTCAGGGTTGAGTGTTATTCAAGAGGGTGAAATTAGTGACTGGGATTTAATGATCGATACTAATGTAAAAGGTTTGTTATATGTTTCAAGAGCTGTGATGCCCGGAATGGTTGAACGTAAAAAGGGTCACATCATCAACATTGGATCTATTGCAGGTAAGGAAGCATACGCGAAGGGAAATGTATATTGTGCCACCAAACACGCTGTAGATGCATTATCAAAATCGATGCGGATTGATTTGTTACCTTATGGTATAAAAGTTACCTCCGTCAATCCCGGTGCCGCGGAAACAGAATTTTCGATGGTACGGTTTAAAGGTGATACTGAAAAGGCTGAGCAGGTATACAAAGGTTATGTACCACTTAAGGCGCAAGATATTGCTGAAGTAGTTTACTTTGCAGCCAGCAGACCGGATCACGTGGTATTAAACGATATTATTATCACGCCACTGGCACAGGCAAATACTGCAAATTTCATAAAACAAGATTCTTGATTTCTTTACATAAACGAATATTGTAACATGCTACTTGAAAAACAATTTCATTTTTTCTTAAACAAACTTAATTTAGTAATTGCCATTTTGTGTATTTCCTTTGCAGGATGTTATCACTACCCTGAAAGTGCTGATCAGATTTTTTATAACGGTCATGTATACATGGTAGATAGTTCCTTTTCACAAGCTACTGCATTTGCTGTTAAGAATGGAATGATAATTAAGGTTGGGAATGATGAGGAAATAAAATCCTTAATGTGTGAAAATAAGTTTGATTTAGAGGGAAGATTTGTTTATCCCGGATTTCAGGATGCACATTGTCATTTTTATGGGTACGGAGGCGACCTTAGTAAAATTTGGCTCTCCGGTACTACCGGATTCAACGCAGTTTTAGACACGCTAGTGAAATACAGATCAAAAAAAATTGGTGGATGGTTATTTGGTAGAGGTTGGGATCAGAACGATTGGGTCGTAAAAAATTTTCCGGATAAATCGCGCCTCGATGAACTTTTTCCGGATGAGCCGGTATTTCTTTTACGAATCGACGGGCATGCAGCGCTTGTTAATCAGGCTGCACTTAACCTTGCAGGAATTACGAATACTTCAACAGTTTCAGGCGGATTTATTGAACATAAAAACGGAAAACTCACCGGCATTTTGCTGGATGGCGCCGTAGATTTAGTTTATCATATTGTTCCTCAACTTAACAATGCTGAAAAAATTAATGCATTGTTGAGTGCCCAAAAAAATTGTTTTGAAGTAGGATTAACCTCCATTACAGATGCAGGATTTGAAAATACAGGACTCAAATATAGTTTAATCCAACTAATTGATTCTCTTCAAAAAGCCGACACGTTAAAGATGCGAATTAATGCAATGGCTGCTTTCGAAGAAGCCTCCTTATTTTCAGAAATAGGCAAAATAAAAACGGCTTCACTAAGTGTAAACAGCTTTAAATTGTATGCCGATGGATCTCTGGGTTCCAGGGGTGCATGCTTACTCGAACCCTACTCCGATCAACCTGGTCACTATGGTTTTTTATTGCATCCTCCCTCCTATCTCGACAGTGTTGCACGAAAAGTTGCTTCGATGGGATTTCAATTAAATACACATTGCATTGGCGATTCTGCTCAACATCTTATGCTCCAAATTTATGAAAAGTACATCAGTAAAATTGACGATCACCGATGGAGGATAGAACATGCACAAGTGATTAATCCTGCTGATTTGATTTATTACAAAAGAAATCATATTCTCCCAAGTGTTCAACCAACACATGCCACTTCCGATATGTATTGGGCCGAAGATCGACTGGGACCTGAGCGCATAAAGGGTGCTTATGCCTATAAAGAACTCCTAAATCAAAATGGAATTATTCTGGATGGAAGCGATTTCCCTGTTGAGAGTATCAACCCAATTTTTGGATTCTATGCTGCTGTTTCAAGAAAGGATCAAAAGAATTTTCCGGAAGGTGGTTTCCAGAAAGAAAATGCTTTAACCAGGGAAGAAGCCTTGAAAGCAATGACGATATGGGCAGCTTATGGCGCTTTCGCGGAAGATGAAACAGGCAGTATTGAAAAAGGAAAGTACGCTGATTTTGTGATTTTGAATGAGGATTTAATGACTATGCCAGAAGAGAAATTATGGCAAGCAAAAGTTCAATTTACTTTTGTGAATGGGGAAATGGTTTTTAAAAATGACAAGTGATCTTACAATTATTCATTCTTGTTTTGCTTAAAGTAGAAAGAAAATAAATTATTTTCTTTGACGAGTAATCTCATACAAAATAATACCGGCAGCAACTGAAACATTTAAAGATGCAGTATTTCCAATAGTTGGAATTTTGAGAAGAAAATCACATTTTTTAAGATACTCCGGCGAAATACCATCCTCTTCAGAACCCATTATGATACACAAAGGACGATCGAGGTTCTCTGTAAATAAAGGGTGCTCCGCTTTTTCAGTACATCCTGCTACAGCAAAACCTGAATCCTTTAAAAAATCAATTGTTTTTTTGAGATTAAATTCACGACAAACTACAATCCGGTGAAGTGCACCTGCCGATGCTTTTATTGCATCACCATTAACTGCAGCGCTCCCTTTTTCAGGAACAATTACCGCATCAACACCCATACATTCAGCCGAACGGCAAATAGCGCCAAAATTCCTTACATCAGTAATTCTATCTAATAACAATACTAACGGATAGCGGCTATGTTCAAAGAAGGAGGGCACTACCTGTTCAATTTTACAATAGCTGATCTGACTGATAAAACAAACTACTCCCTGATGATTTTTCCTGGTAAGACGGTTCAGCTTTTCTATTGGCACAGCCGTGTAATTAATCTCCATTTCGGCAAGGCGAGTTTTTAATTCACGTGCCAACGGATTATTAATATCTCTTTGGATAAATACCCGTTCAATTTCTTTCCCGGCATCAATTGCCTCAATAACAGGACGGATACCAAATATCATGGTATCCTCTTCCCTACTCTCACGCTTCGATTCAAATGGTTCTTTCATCAGTAATTATCGTTTACAACTCTTCCATCGCGCCATGAATCAACAGCCCGATACCAGGGCATTTCGTAATAGTTGCTGCGTCGCAATTGGTAATCATTGTTGGTAAAAGGATTGTAGACTTTTTCAAATGTAAAATTCAAAGGTCCGAAATTATAGGATTGACTATAGTTCCAGTTTTCATTTTTATCGGTACGGTAAACAGTGTTTGGAGGACCAAAAATAATATAAATTAATCCTCGGTCCGACTTCCAGCCTTCCAGATACGAAGTAAATAGCATATTGGCAGTTTGCACCCGAGAATAGTAGCTTCGAATTAAAACCCGTGCGCGCTCTCTGTTACCGGCCATGGAGAGCCAGTAATTATCTACAGCCTCTTTCTTATCACTACTTGCAACTATTTTGTCGAATTCCTGACGGGTAGTTAAAAATCGGATTGATTCAATCAAACCATCCGCTGATGTTAGTTTAGGAAAATCTTCTTCGAACCGGAATAAAGTAAGTCCTTCCTTGATAAGTGTATCAAACTGAACATGATAAATTCCGGGCTTATCAAGCGTGAACGTTTCGTTTTTAGATAGATCAATCACTTGAACTTCATCACCAACATAACTCAATGGTTTCACTACATTATTTGAAAATGGAGGTGATGAAAGTGGAAACTTATTGCTGAAATATCTGATGTATGCTTTGGTTTCAGAAGTATTCGGATTCAATAATCTGAATGTGGCACGGTGATCAATATAATTTCTGATGAAAGGTTGTCCGGTTTCATTATCGAGTACTAAAAAATCTTCGGAGGGCTGTATCCCTGTCCGGTCAATATTCAGGAATGATGATACCGCCAATTGACGATTTAAATCAGTGAGCGTAATTTGAATGATGTAATTGGCACTGTCAGGAGCATGAACATCAAAATGATCCAAAATAATTAAGGAGGTATCTAAATTTTGAATGCAGTCGAAATAGTACACACCGGAATCAACCAACGCTTTAGTTTCATAATTTTTAAGTAGGGTATAATTCATAGCAAAAGCTGCCTTAAATTCACCGGAAGAATCTGATTTCATAAATAACAACTCTGATGGTTGAATACTGAAAAATACTCTTGAAGTATCGGGGGTAATATTACAGACTCGATACTCGGGCAAAATAAAATTCACTCCGGGAGAATAGAGATATGCAAGATTTTGATTGCTCAGTTTTTTGGATCCGGAGCAAGAGGACAATAAAACAACAGCTATAAAGAATACTAAAAATCTCATGGTAATTCTGTTTCACTATTTTTATCATTCCAACTTTCATTCTCATCATCCAACATATCTTTTTGGTAAGAAACGGGCAATGATTTTGATGCACCGGCACCCAATTTCTTCAATTTTTCAACAGAAGTTATCAGGTTTCCTCTTCCTGTAGAAAGTTTATTTTTTGCGGCCTCCCAAGAACGATGAGAAGAGTCAATGCTATCACCAATTTTATCGAAATCAACAATCAATCCTACAAATTTATCGTAAAGTGCGCCACTTTGTCGGGCAATTTCAATAGCATTTTTATTCTGGTACTCCAATTTCCAAATA
Organism: Bacteroidia bacterium; assembly: GCA_038211525.1. Lineage (GTDB taxonomy): Bacteria > Bacteroidota > Bacteroidia > AKYH767-A > OLB10 > JADKJB01. The sequence goes on along the minus strand of JBBQVM010000156.1, from coordinate 1,621 downwards.
CTTGCGATAGTTCGTAATGTTGCTAGTAAAGTAGAAGTGCTCACCAAGACGATATTACTTTCGAAGGCTTCATTAAAAAGTTCAGGATCGAATTGAATGGCTGCTGAAAAAGCAGGTTCTATAGGGATGAATAACAGAACAAAATCGAGAGTCTTCAAATCGGTGAGATGTTGATACTTTTTTTCACCAAGACCTTTGATATGTTTACGTAGAGATAAAACATGTTCCTTTATTGCAATTTCTCGATCAGATTCCGTTTCAGCATTCGCATAACGTTCATAAGCATTGAGTGAAACTTTAGAATCAATTATAATCGTTTTATTTTCCGGTAAACGAACCAACACATCCGGTTGTTGGCGGCGCCCCTCATCGGTAGTCATACTATTCTGAACAAAATATTCGCGATCTTTTACAAGTCCTGATTTTTCTAGTATGGTTTCCAAAATCATCTCACCCCAATTACCCTGAGTTTTAACTTGTCCTTTGAGCGCCGTTGTGAGATTACGAGCCTCTTCACCAATAGATTTATTAAGATCCTGCAATAATTTTAGTTGTTCCTTTAGCGTTTGATTTTCACGAATGTTTTCTTTGTGAGTGGTGCTTACCGTATTCTCAAATTTTTCAATTTTTTCTTTTAGAGGTGATAAAATATCGGCGAGCTTATCGGAATGTTGTTGTTGAATCATTCTCGAATTATCGAAAACAATTTTGTGTGCTATATTTTCAAATTGTTCTTTGATTTTTGTATGCAGGTTTTCAATTTCTAACTTTTGATTATCGAATTTATCATTCAATCCTGAATTAAGTGTTTCGATACGGGATTTTTCAATATTGGAGGCATTCAATTTTTCACGTAATACGTCAAGATCAGCTTCTCGGTTAATTGAATCATTTCGCAAATCGTTGTAACGTTGCTCCAACAGGTTTTTATCATTTTGAACAGCAGTAAACTCTTCAAAGGTAAAAGGAACATGACGATTGAATCTTGCTTTTGCAACCAACCAGGCAGCTAAAGCACCTATTATCAGACCTATGATTAAGAAAATGATTAATTCTGTTGGCATAACTTGATTAAGAGTCCATAAAATTAGTGATAATGGCTGAGATCAGAAATAATTAATCAATCCAAAGTGAATTTTAGCCGATCGGATTTTGATAGGATTATCGAATTCTTTGCCTAATGCGTAATTAAAAGAAAATATGCCTAGTTTGGTTTCAAAAGTAATTCCAACTCCAAACCCAATTGGAGTATCATTAATATATTCATTGCGAGTTTTTCGTTCATACCATGCCCCATTCACGAATACAAAAAGGAAAGAATTTTGTTCGAGGATATATCGGAACTCCAATTTACTCATGGTAAAAAGTGATGCTGTGATGGATTCCTCATCAAATCCACGCAAGGTCTTTAATCCGCCAAAGCGGTATAATTCATTATCAAAAGTATTTTCACCACTTATGCCTGCTGCCATAAAACCAATGTCAATTACGTTGCGGGAAAAAACCGGGAAATATAAATCGATGCTTCCTTCGCCATTGTACTGCACAGATTTCAGATCCAAACTATCGTAAACTTCCGGCTGAAGCCTGCCATTTTTGCTTATCGTTTTATTGCCGACTG
>JBBQVM010000155.1:0-7829 GCA_038211525.1 Bacteroidia bacterium | reverse complement strand
TCCATGAAAGAGCAGCCATTGCCAATCGAAATAAAGCCGATTTGTTTATCTGTATCCATTGTAATTCAGGCCCTTCCGCAGCATTTGGGGCCGAAAGTTATGTTATGGGACTTCATAAAACTGCGGATAATCTTTCTGTTGCCAAACGCGAAAACTCCTCTATACTTCTTGAAAAAGATTACAAGAATAAGTACGACGGCTTCGATCCCAATTCTCCAGAGGCAAACATCATTTTTTCTTTGTATCAAAACACCTTTATGAATCAGAGCCTTTCTTTTGCTTCATTAATTCAAAAGCAATTTGAGCAGGGGGCCGGGAGATTTAACCGAGGTGTTAAGCAAGCCGGTTTTCTGGTGTTGTTTAAAACAGCGATGCCCAGTATTTTGATTGAATTGGGTTTCTTGACAAACAAATCTGATGAAAAATTCCTTTCCGGTGAAAAGGGGCAGGATAATATGGCAAATTCAATCCTTAAGGCATTCAAAGAATATAAATCGGATACTGAACGCCGGGCAAGTGGTTCATTGAGAGTTGAAAACCAGGATGATATCGATAAAACGAATTCCGATAAAAAAACTTCCCCAATGGAGGATAAAAAGGACTTAGAGCCAGATAAAGTTGCTTTAAATGATGATAATCAATCAGTTAACGATTCCAGTGGAAGTGATGATGCAGCTTCACATGAATTAGGAAGAGTTTTTTATACCATTCAAGTTGGAGCTATAGCAAATGCCACTTCCGGTGAAGATACCCGCTTTGATAAAGTTAAAGATGTGCGAAAATTAATTGGTGATGATGGCATGACTCGCTTTTATTCAGGTATTTATAATGATATTGACCTAGCAAGAAAATCGTTGCAAAGCTTAAAACAATTAGGGTACAAAGATGCTTTTATTGCAGCTTTTGAAGGAGCAAAAAGGATTTCTGTAACAGAAGCGGGGCAATTGCTGAAAAGGAAGTAAATTCGCATTCTCGTAGGCTCAAAAGCCTTTCAATAATATTTCCAAATTCTTTAAAAACTAATTGTGAAATTATCTAAAGAAATAAAAGTGGGTATTTTGGTCACAGGTGCTGTGGCCGCTTTACTTTGGGGTATGAACTACCTCAAAGGCGTTGATGTTTTTTCTGGGCAAAACACCTATTATTCCATCTATTCCCAAGTAAGCGGGTTAACTTCCTCCAGCGAAGTGATTTTAAATGGAGTGAAAGTAGGTCAGGTACAAAAAATTGAATTTATTAAAGATAATTCAGGACGAATTTTGATCACTATGGTTGTGAATCAAAATGTATTTATTGGCAAAGAATCCACTGCCCTCATAACAAGTTCCGATTTATTGGGCGATAAATCAATCTCAGTTATTCTGGATACGCTTTCTTTGGCTGCTCAGGACGGCGACACCCTTAAATCTGATATCGAAACTACCCTCACCGATCAGGTTATGCCTTTGAAAAATAAGGCGGAAAATTTAATCGAATCACTCGATTCTGTTGCTGTTGCACTTAAAGCGGTCTTTAATCCCACTACCCAAAAAAGTCTGAGCACCAGCTTTAACAATTTGGATAAAACACTTGTTAGTATTGAAAGAGCATCATCAAGTCTTGATAACTTGTTATCTTCTGACGATAGCAAATTGCGTAAAATGATTAACAATATTGAATCAATTACCAATAACATAAAAAATAATAATGAAGAGTTATCGGTGGCTTTAAAAAACATTGCATCAATTTCCGATTCCATAGCAAAATCGAATCTGACCTCAACTATCAATAATGCCAATGTTACCTTGAAAGAAACGGCTGTAATAATGGAGAAAATTAATAAAGGCGAAGGAACAATGGGGATGCTTATTAATAATGATAGTTTATATAATGCTCTTGAACACTCTGCAGTAAATCTTGACAACTTGTTGATTGATCTAAAACAAAATCCCGGACGGTACATTCATATTTCAGTTTTCGGTAGAAAATCAAAATAAAGGAACCATGAAATCAATGATTGAGTTTAAAATATTTAACAGCTTATGATAAGCAGTATAGTTTTTATTGTATTACTCAGCACGGCTATCTGGTTTTTCAGTAAAAGCATCAAGCGTATTGTAAGAAATATTAGCCTTGGGCGCGATTTGAATTTGACTGATCATCCAGCTGAAAGATGGAAGACTATGGCCATGGTTGCACTGGGCCAATCAAAAATGATAACGAGGCCAATCGCCGGCTTTTTTCACATTATCATTTATGCCGGGTTTATCATCATCAATTTTGAAGTTCTTGAAATTATTATTGATGGAATATTTGGTACACATCGCATTTTTGCAAAACCATTTGGTTCCTTTTATAATTTTATGATTGGTGGTTTTGAATTTCTTGCATTTGGAGTATTGGTTGCATGTGTGGTTTTCCTTGCCAGGAGAAATGTGCTCAGGCTAAAACGTTTTGTAAGCAAAGAACTGAAAGGTTTTCCTAAAAGTGATGCTAATATTATTCTTATCAGTGAAATAATATTAATGACCTTGTTTCTTACCATGAATGCGTGTGATCACATTTTACAATTACGTGGTTCAGAACATTATATTGAAGCGGGCTCATTTCCGATAAGTTCCTTTCTTGAACCGGGATTAAATTACATTTCAACGGAAACACTCATTGCCATAGAACGGTTTTGCTGGTGGCTGCACATAGCAGGAATCTTACTGTTTTTGAATTATGTTCCCTACTCAAAGCACTTTCATATTTTTCTTGCTTTCCCAAATACCTATTACAGCAACCTTAAAAAGAAGGGCCAATTTACCAATCTGGAATCTGTAACAAATGAGGTGAAATTGATGATGGATCCTTCAGCTGTACCACCTGATGTAGATCCGGCAGCCCCACCAGTAAGGTTTGGTGTAAAAGATGTGCGTGATCTTACCTGGAAAAATTTGATGGATGCTTATTCATGTACTGAATGTGGAAGATGTACTTCTGTGTGTCCTGCAAATATTACGGGGAAGGCACTCTCACCTCGCAAAATAATGATGGATACTCGCGACAGGCTAGAAGAAGTTGGGAGAAATATAGAGCAACATGGAGCTGCGTATGATGATGGGAAAGCATTGTTGAACGATTACATACAGCCGGAGGAGCTATGGGCCTGCACAACTTGTAATGCATGTGTTCAGGCATGCCCCGTAAACATCGATCCGCTTTCGATAATCGTTGATATGCGTCGTTTTCTAGTGATGGAGCAATCTTCGGCTCCGGCTGAATTAAATGGCATGTTTACCAAAATTGAGAACAATGGTGCACCTTGGCAATTTTCTCCTGCGGATAGAATGAACTGGGTGAATCAGGATTAAAAATAGAAATTATGAGTACTACAATTCTGAAAGTTCCAACCATGGCAGAAATGGCTTCAAGAGGTGAATCTCCTGAAATTCTTTTCTGGGTAGGATGTGCAGGAAGTTTTGACTCCCGAGCTCAGAAAATTACCAAAGCCATTGCTCTTATTTTGCAACATGCGGGTATTTCTTTCGCAGTACTCGGCACCGAAGAAAGTTGTACCGGTGATCCTGCGAAAAGAGCAGGAAACGAATTCCTTTTTCAAATGCAAGCAATGACCAATATTCAGGTTTTGAATGGCTATGCTATAAAAAAAATAGTTACGGGTTGTCCGCATTGTTTTAATATTATAAAAAATGAATATCCCGGACTTGGTGGGTCGTATGAAGTAATTCACCATTCGGAACTTTTGCAACAGTTAATTAATGATGGTAGATTAAAAGTTGCAGGTGGTGCCTTTGCAGGAAAAAAAATTACTTTTCATGATCCCTGTTATTTGGGCAGAGCAAATGATATTTATGAAGCACCAAGAGAAGTAATTGCTAAGTTAGATGTAGCGCTTACCGAAATGAAAAGGAGTAGAGCGAATGGATTATGCTGTGGTGCCGGTGGTGGACAAATGTTCAAAGAGCCTGAAAAAGGCGACAAGGATATTAATATTGAAAGAACAGAAGAAGCGCTTTCACTAAATCCAGATGTAATTGCTGTTGGCTGTCCTTTTTGTATGACCATGATGACAGACGGAGTTAAAAATTTTGAAAAAGAGCAGGAAGTGAAAGTGATGGATATTGCTGAGCTTATTGCTAAAGCAAACGATTTATAAAATTAAGTATCATGTTTGTCGAATTTAATACCATGCCTGATAGTTCAAAAATTTGGATTTATCAAGGCTCCGAATTTATGAGTGAAAAACAGGTGAATGAAATTTTGGATTCATCAAAAAAATTCATCGAATCATGGACCGCTCATCAGGCCAATTTAAAAGCTAGTGTAACTATTTTAGAAAATCTGTTTATTGTTATTGCTGTTGATGAATCATTCAACCAAGCTAGTGGATGTAGTATTGATACTAAGGTACATTTTATTAAAAAACTGGAATCAGAAACAGGAATCAATTTTTTCGATCGACTAAGAATTGCATTTATAGACAAGGATATCATCCGGATAGAGCCTGTTAATAAGTTAACTTCATTACTTGCCTCAAATCAAATTAGCCAAGACACAGTTGTTTTTGATAACCTTGTTGATACCTTGGGTTCTTTTAAGAACCGATGGAAAACAAGTGTACGGAATTCCTGGGTAGCCGGTGTTATTTAATTTTTTAAACAGGAACTGTTATTCTCACATTATAACTATTTTAACGAACCTTACAATAATATTCTATGTTAACATATGTACTATTTGTAATTGGTTTTATAATGCTCATTAAGGGCGCCGATATGCTAGTAGATGGTTCTATTGGTATATCCCGAAGATTCGGAATTTCTGATATTGTTATTGGATTAACAATTGTTTCTTTCGGCACTTCAGCTCCTGAATTAGTGGTGAACCTAATAGCTTCAGTTAATGGAAATTCTGAAATTGCTATTGGAAATATTCTGGGCAGTAACATAGCGAATATCCTATTAATTCTTGGAATAGCTTCTGTTATTTATCCATTATCGGTGAAGAAAAATACTACTTATAAAGAAATTCCTTTCGCCTTATTGGCATCTTTAGTAATTCTTTTTCTTGCAAATGACATGCTATTTGATTCAACAGCCAAAGCCGGATTATCAACAGGTGATGGAGTTGTACTACTTGGGTTTTTTGCGATATTTTTGTATTATATTGTTACAATTTCCAAAGACGATAAAAATGAGGTTTCTACAGAAGAGGTGATGAAGTTACCTAAGGCAATTCTGTGGATCCTGATAGGACTTACCGGCTTGGTGGTAGGAGGGAACTGGATCGTAGAAGGAGCTATAGACATTGCTACCCAATTTGGTGTAAGTCAAAGTTTGATTGGACTTACGGTAATTGCTATTGGAACATCACTTCCTGAGTTGGCAACTTCAGCGGTTGCAGCGTATAAAAAAAATACTGACATTGCCATTGGAAATGTTGTTGGCTCAAATATCTTCAACATATTTTGGATACTTGGTATCAGTGCGGTTATAAATCCTATTCCTGTTTTACAAAGAAGTAATATTGATTTCGCAGTTAATATTCTTGCTAGTGTATTGCTATTTGCATTTTTATTTATCGGAAAAAAGCATATCTTGCAACGGTGGCAAGGCGTGGCTTTCATAATATTTTATTTAATTTATGTTAGCTATCTTGTTAGAATAGGTTAATCCAATAGTTATTTCATGCACTTAGCTCTCGACTTTCAGCATCTTTTTACTTTTTCCGCTTTGATTAGTTTATTAACCCTATCAGTACTGGAAATTGTTTTAGGTATTGATAATATCATCTTTATCTCTTTAGTTTCCGGCCGACTACCTAAAGCCAAACAAAAGCAAGCTAGAACTATAGGATTAATGCTGGCACTTGTTCTTAGAATTATTTTGCTTTTTAGTATTACACTTATCATCGGAATGACTGGAGCATTATTTCATATTATAGAAATATCGCCATGGATTGTACTTAATTTGCCTGAAAATTCTGATCTGGTTGTTTTATGGAGTTGTTCCTCAAGAGATTTGATATTACTTGCCGGGGGTATTTTTTTGCTATACAAAACGACTATTGAAATACGGCACAAAATTGAAGGTGAGGACGAAATGGATCAACCAAATTCTAAGAAAATCACCTTAAATTCAGCGATATTGCAAATTGTTGTTATCGATCTTGTTTTTTCCTTCGATTCAATATTAACTGCTGTAGGTTTGGTTGATAACCTGTTGGTGATGGTTCTTGCAGTTGTAATTGCCTTATTGATAATGCTTATTTTTTCATCTATGGTAGCAGATTTTGTTAATAATAACCCTACTATCAAAATGCTGGCGCTGGCTTTTCTTTTAATGATAGGAATGATTCTAATTGTTGACGCATTTCATTTTCACGTTCCGAAAGGTTATGTTTATTTTTCGATGGCGTTTTCTTTCACTGTTGAATTACTCAACTTAAGAATGAACAAGAAAGCTAAAATTAGAAAAAGAACAGCTTCAAATAAAGATTCTGAAAAGTAAAAATTTTTGTTTCCACATCTCCCTTACAAAAGCAGCGCTTTTGTCGGAAGCTGTGAAAACAAAAATGTCCCGCTTTGCGGAACATTCCTTTGTGTTGGTCGGGGTGACTGGATTAACTTCGTTGATCCATATTGGGGGGGGTACTCAACTCAAAGGAATCTCGCTTCGCTCGTTTTTGTTTCCACATCTCCCTTACAAAAGCAGAGCTTTTGTCGGAAGCTGTGAAAACAAAAATGTCCCGCTTTGCGGAACATTCCTTTGTGTTGGTCGGGGTGACTGGATTCGAACCAGCGACCTCCAGCACCCCATGCTGATACGCTACCGGACTGCGCTACACCCCGAAAAATTATAAGAGCGGCAAAAGTACAAATTTATTTATTTCCGACTCAAATTGAACCGATTATTCTCACAATGAATTGATAAACAAAATATTAATAAATTTAATCATTTAAAAACAACATCACCATGTTATTGTTTAAATGATTGTTAACTAAGGTGTTTCTTCAAGGCATTAGTTATTTTTGCATTTCCTTAATCCTCTCTTTTAAAATAAATTTATGTCCATAAAAGCAACTAAATTTCTACTCATATCAATTCTCGTTTTCTTATTTATTCCGGGTCTGTACGCACAGACATCACAAAAATATACGATTAGTGGATATGTAAAAGATGCACGAACTGGAGAGTATCTTATTGGTACTAATGTTTACCTGAAGGAATTACTGAAAGGCACTGCTACCAATCAATATGGATTTTATTCAATGACGGTTGAAAAAGGTGAATATACTTTAGTTGTTTCTTTTCTAGGTTATAAAGAGCAAGTTCGAAATGTGCAACTCGATAAGGATTTTCGAATTAATGCTGAATTGGAAGATGCAGCATACATAACTAAAGAAGTAGTTATCACAGGAGAGAAACAGGATAAAAATGTTCAATCCACACAAATGGGAAAGGTAGAAATGGAAGTAGAAAAAATAAAAATGCTTCCTGCTTTTATGGGTGAAGTTGATATTTTGAAGTCGATACAACTGTTGCCGGGTGTACAATCGGCCGGTGAAGGCAATTCAGGTTATTATGTTAGAGGAGGAGGCCCTGATCAGAATTTAATTTTGTTGGATGAAGCTGTTGTTTACAATGCTTCTCACCTCTTTGGATTTTTCTCGGTTTTCAATGCAGATGCAGTTAAAAATGTTACACTAATTAAGGGTGGAATGCCTGCTCAATACGGGGGGCGACTTGCTTCTGTGTTGGATATTTCTATGAAAGAGGGAAATAGTAAGGAATATCATGTGGACGGGGGAATCGGTTTCATTGCTTCAAGGTTTACTATTGAAGGCC
>JBBQVM010000154.1:0-7862 GCA_038211525.1 Bacteroidia bacterium | reverse complement strand
CCCACTACCCACTACCCACTACCCACTACCCACTACCCACTACCCACTTTTCCTTTTCCTAGCCATCCTCGCTTTTTCTAATTCGCAAGCTCAAACCTCACTTCAATTGACTCCCTCCAACTACAACGGGTATAACATCAGTTGTTTTGGAAGTGCTACGGGAAGTATTAATTTAACTATTACCGGCGGAACTCCTCCATTCATTATTATATGGAGCAACGCTGCCACTACCGAAGATCTTAGCAACGTTCCGGCTGGTTATTACAGAGTGACTGTAGACGATGCCGATACACTTACCGATAAGTGGTATGCTGAAATTACCTTAACAGAGCCGGAACGGCTCGAAATGGGAGAGGCTCGTCCTTATGTTTATCAGAACGGATACAATGTAAGTGCTTTTGGAGCGTGTAATGGAAGTATTATACTAGATGTTAAAGGAGGAGTGGCACCGTACACGTATTTGTGGGAACCCGGACAACAAACAACCGGAAGTCCCACCAATTTATGTTCGAATGATAATCAAGTAGTAGTAACAGATGCTAACGGTTGTATTATCGTTGATGGCATCGGTTTGAGTGAACCTCAAAGAGATGATTGGATGATGTATGGCAATTATAATTCCAATCCATCTACGCAATTTATTGGAACTTTAGATAATAAAGACTTAGTATTTAAAACTAATAATACTGAAAGAGCAAGGCTTAAAGCTAATGGTGAATTTTCAATTGCAAGAATCAAATCAGGAAGAATTGTTTCCCCTGATTCTCTGATTTATTTTGGTGATAGTACAATTATTATGCATCCTTCGTTAAACAGGTTATATGGCGATGATGCATCGGCTTTTTGGAAAGGAACTGCAATAGGTAAATTTGCTAATGCACAAGGATTGTATTCCACCTCATTAGGGTATAAAAGTTCATCTGCAAATCCCTATTCTGTAGCAATAGGATTCAGAGTGCAATCTACACAAGATTATTCAATAGTAATTGGAAATGGAACCAGTGGTCAAAATTTGACTAATAACATAACAAATACTATCATGCTCGGATGTAATAGTAATATACCAACTATATTTATATCTCCGGCAGCCGGACAAAATACTTCCGGTAATGTAGGCATCGGTACGACAGACATTCCTAGTGGATATAAACTCGCTGTAGATGGTAAAATTCTTGCAACAGAACTCAAAATTCAATTAAAAAATTTATGGCCTCCTGATTATGTATTTGAAAAAAGCTAACTTATGATGTCAATTCCGGAATTAAAGCAATTTATTGAAAAAAATAAACATCTACCTGAGATACCAAGTGCTACTGAAATGTTAAAAAATGGAGTGAACACAGCCGAGTTGCTTATGGGATTATTAAAAAACCTTGAAGAGTTAACTTTATACGTAATTAAACAGCAAGCGGAAATAGAAGCACTTAAGGCAAATAGATAAATTTTGGAATGGTTATCAATATATTTTTTATCAGAAAATAATATAATTATATCGAAATATTATTACATGTCATGCGAAAACTTCAACTTTCAATATTATTTATAGTATTATGCAAATTCACTTTGGCTCAGGGTACAGGTTTTATTACTTTGAATGGTAGGCAATTTCTTGATAAAACCGGTGCACCATTTTTTCCAATGGTTATGAATTATCATGTTAATATTGTGCACGATCAAGTAACAAATCCTCAGTATAAAGTAATTAGATCTGCAGACTATGGAACACAAAAGTGCGTTCTCGAAGGAGGATATTCATTTGCGAATTGTGAGAATTCACTCAGGGATGATTTTGCAAGAATGTCGCAAATGGGATTTAACACAGTAAGAATTACTGGTGATTTAGCACCATTTAGAAATAATTATGGTAATTTGGGATTTTGGAAATGGTCTGCCATTTATGATTTCGGAACGGGTCCCGGAACATTTTGTGATGCTGGAAGGAAATATTTCTATTTATTTCCGCCCTATACCAGTGCAGCTTGTCAGACTTATTTTAACTTAATTGGAAGTTTAATGGATATTGCAGATCAATACAATATGAAAGTTATTTTTTTAGCATCAGAAGCATCAGGATGTTACACCAATTCTCAAGGTTCACAAATTTGTTATACAGATCGAGGTTCATCACTTACAGAAGCCACGGATTATGCTTTATATCTAAGTGAACTTGCAAAAGTTTTAAAAGATAAACCGGCCTTATTAGCTTATGATTTGTATAATGAACCCATTTGGAAAGTGTGGGAAACTGGAAGAAACATGGATAAAAAAAAGGACACCATTTGTGAATATGTAGGTTTGTGGTATGATGCGATAAAAGCTCAGGATCCGAATCATCTTATAACACTTGGAGGTTGGGATTTCAGTGACGTCTTTAATTGGGATACGGGCGTTATGAAGCTCGATTTTGTTTCGATACATATTTATCCGGGTCCCGATGTTATTGGAAATCTGGCAAATTCACCCATAATTAGAGAAGCAATCATTAATCAATTTCATTGGTTTACTGAAGAGTTAGGAAAGCCGTGGATAATTGGTGAAACAGGATTTGGAGCTTCAGATGAATTATGTTTAAGTACTGTATTAGATGGAAATGAAGCTGATCAATCAGATTATATGTCTGGAGTTTTACCCGCAGTTCGTGATTGTGGAGGATCTGGTTTTAGTTGGTGGTTATTTCAAGACATAAACTGGTATTGCGATGCAAATAATTTGTGCAATCCCACTTGCACCGCTTGTACTAAATGTCAGCCCACCTATGATAATAGAGCTATAAATCAAAATTATTTTGGGTTACAAAAATACACCGATCCAGATCCAATAACAGGTCAATACAGTCAAGCTGATTTAAAGTCCGCAGCTCAAGTAAGTATAGATTTTGATGAAGGTAATGGACTTCCTACATTGTCCCCGTGCGATGCTCCAACGCCATTCTATTATGATCCAAGTCAGTTCAGCATGTTGAATACTAATACAAGTTCCTATTTAACGGGTAGAATTGAAGATCAGGATGGTAATGCAATAAGCAACGCCGTTATTTTAGCTCAAAATTATCTTTATACTGATTTAAAAATTCTTTCTGACCCAAATGATGATAAACCCATTTTTAGTTGGGTACATACATATACTAATCACAACACTGCAGGTAATAATTTTACGATTATTCCTTATTCATATGATCCTAACGATCTAAAAATAGTGTATTTAAAAGCTACAGCAGTGGGCGCTTCGAAGGTCGAATTAGGAACATGGAACTCAGTTGTGGCAATGAGCCCTAATTTAGGAACTTTAGTATTGAATAAAATAGAGTTTGATTATGATACACAAGTTGATAATATTGTAATATCAACATCTTCACTAAAAACAAATTATCATGCATGGAATTCTTTGGTTGTAACAAATTCAACAATCAACAGTGGGGTAACGAGTGAGATAGTTGCAAGAAATGAAATAAATATAAATCCAAGTTTCACTGCGGAACTTGGAAGTGATGTTCATATATATTTGGATGAGACATTTCCCGAATGCATAGACTATACAGGTTTTTTAAGAACCTTTAATCCGGAATCTGAGAATCCTCAAGGTTATTTATCTTCAAACCAACAGCAAATAAATTATCATTTCAAAGGTCATTATCGAAGCTATATATAAACCCAAATCCTAGTTCAGGAAAATATACAGTTAAAATTGAATCTGAAATTGATATCAAAACTATGAATTTAATAATACGGAATACTCTTGGAGAGGAAATGATGAAAAAAGAATTTGCTGGATTTGAATATGAAATTGATTTAAGCAATTTCATCAACGGCATTTATTTTTTAGAATTATTTAATAATGAACAAAAATTTAATGAAATATTAGTAAAAAATTAAAATAGGATGAAAAATTTGATAATATTAATATCTGTGTTTATACTTTTATCCGGATACTCAAATGCACAATCGTGGCAATGGGCTAAACAGATTGGAAGTAGCTATCAGGGATATGAAAGGATCAGTAATGTTTTTTGCGATGATAATAATATATATGTAGTGGGTTCTTATGGAAGCTCGCTAATTTTTCCTGCAGATACTTTAACCAGTAATGGAAATAATGATATATTTATTTCTAAGTTTGATCAAAATGGAAATTCAATTTGGTTACGAACCATTGGTGGTAATTCAATATCTATAAGCGTTAATGAAGATGGTTTTGGTTCTTTTGATACAATCAATCATTGGTTCTACATTTCAGGAACAATAGTCGGAACAGCATATTTTGGAAATGGCGTAAGTCTTAGTGCCAATAATGGAGAAGATGCCTTTATAGCTAAATTTGATTCTAGCGGTAGTTGTCAATGGGCGAGATTAATAAGTAGTCCTGGGAGGGATAATTCTTATTGTTTTGTTCAGCCGGATGGGAATATTTTGGTTGCCGGAAAATTATCAAACAATGGCTTTGTAGGTACTTTATCTATTTCCGCAGGTGGTTTTTTTGCCAGATTTGATCCTAATGGCAATCTTTTATGGGCGGAGCATAAATTTAGCGGCCCGGAAAAGTTCAGATTTAAGTTATCTTTTATTGGAACTGATATAGTGATGACTGGCGTTTTTGATGTTAATAATTCCACTTTAGACACAAGTACATTGATTTTGGCTGGCAGTGCAAATGGCTTTTTAGCTAGGCTTGATTCTATTGGTCAGGTAAAATGGATACATACATTTAGTGGGCCCGGTATAAACGAGGGGGCAGGTTTAAAGGTTGATGCCTCTTCGAATATTTATGTTACAGGTGGATTTCAAGATAGCATACAATTAGGATCCCTAAAATTGTACGACACGGGTAAAGATTTTTTCCTATCAAAATTTGATGAAAATGGTAATAATATATGGGGTGTACAAGCCAATTGTGATGGGAATTATGCAGCCGGATTAGATGTGGTTATGGATTTCGATGGTAATTGCTTTTTGACTGGATTATTTAGCGGGAATGCCCAGTTTGGGAGTTTTAGTGTTAGTACAAGCAATATATACGATATGTTTATTGCAAAATATAATAGTAATGGAGCTTGCTTAGGCATTAAAAATTTTGGTCAAGCAAGTGGTTCTTCTATTGCTCTGGACAGTTACAATAACATAATTTGTTCTGGTGCATTTCTGAATACAGTCAATATAGGAAGTAATAATTTTACCTCATTTGGAGGGCAAGATATATATTTAGCAAAGATTGATGAAATTGTAGGTATTGAAGAAGGACGGTTATCAAATAGTGAATTAAATATATATGCTAATCCTAACAATGGCACTTGTATTATTCAGATGCCTGATGAGTTTGTTAATGACAAAAATGTAACTCTAAGTATTTATGATGCTACTGGAAAAATAATCCAACAACAAATACTTCAAACTATAGACGGAAGATTCGAAATCAATATAGAGCAAAAGTCAAAAGGCGTATACCCTGTAGTATTAAGCAACCTAAAGAAAAGTTATAGTGGCAAAATTGTTTTTGAATAGTTGAATTATCAACATATTTCTAAAATCAATAATCAGTTATTTTATAAAACCATTTTGGTAACTTGATAACTGCCTATGAAGGCGGAATTAATTTTTTCGATAATGCCGAAATTTATGCCCGTGGCAAACAATAGACCCAACCCACTTCCCAACCAAACCTAAGTCAACTTTGTATTTCTTTGCTTCCAAATATATTTTCAAAAACATTAGGGTTTTTCAATTAAATGTGTTTACCTTCACATTAACAAAAGGAATTTCCTAACATTTTAAAATCATTTTTATGAAGATCCAACCTCCAACTGCAACCGCCGCTGCCTACCTTTTCCTAGTGCTCTTCGCATTCTCAAATACGAATGCTCAACTATCGTTACAATTGACTCCCTCCAACAAAAAAACTTGGAAGTGATGTTCATATATATTTGGAATCAGTTATTTTATAAAACAATTTTGATAAATTAGTAATTTGATATTCCTGTAGATTAAATTGTTATTGCTAGCTATGAAATTTAAATTTTTGAAATTTATTTTTTTATTTTTGATTTTTAATCAATTTCAATCTTTTGCCCAAACCCTTACTGATACTATTTTCACAAATCAGGACACTATTGTTTGTGATATAACTTTGATTAATGAGCAAAACATATTCTACACTATAAAGAAAAAAAAACAACTTGAACATAAATACATCCTACTTAGCGATGTATTCAGCTATAAATTAGCCTCGGATCAGTCACCGGAAAACCTAAACAAAGTAGATGATTATGTTATAAAGTATGACACCATTACGACTTTGATCAACGGCATTACATTCCAATTTCAACTTGATTATCCTTTGGCGCACCTTGGTTTAATGTATGGGTTATTTAAAAAAAATCATAATATTCAAATAGGATTAGAATATTTACAACTGCAACGAGATTATTTGAAAGGAGACCCAATTGATAAATGGGATAATTCCTATTTTGGAGTATATTTTGGATACAGGTATTTATTATCTGCCAACAGGCAGAATTTAAACTGGTTTTGTTTTTTTTCCTATACAATATTTAATGCCACCTATATCGAATATCAAAGAGGTTTTCCCTTTGAGAAAGAACACAATGAATTGATTTTTTTAAATACAGGAGGTATGGGATTAAATTTTAGGCCTACAAAGCCCATTAATGTATTTTTGGGAATTGGATTAAGTTCCTCAAAAGGATTTTTCTTAAATTTTGAAGAACCATATCTGAATATACGATTAGGATTAGAATATAGATTTATCAAGTAGTTCTATGGACTGCGATATCCTTATTCGCAATTCTGTGGCAACTTTTTGTCGTATAACTTTTCATTCCCTACCTTTGTTGTATCAAAACACAAAGCATCATGGAATACAGAAGATTAGGAACATCCGGAATCGAGATAAGTGCACTTTCACTAGGTAGCTGGCTCACCTTTGGCAAGCAAATTACCGATGAAACTGCTGAGGAGCTAATGGTAACTGCTTACGAAGGTGGGATCAATTTTTTCGATAATGCCGAGATATATGCCCGTGGCCAATCGGAAGTGGTGATGGGCAACATTCTCAAAAAACTCAACTGGGATCGCACTTCATATATGGTTTCCAGCAAAGTGTTTTTTGGATTGGGCGAAGCAAAACCCAACCAACGCGGTCTCTCTCGCAAGCATGTGGTGGAAGGTTGTCATGCAGCACTAAAGCGTTTGCAAGTCGATTACATCGATCTCTTTTTCTGTCACCGCCCCGATAAAGACACCCCCATCGAAGAAACGGTGTGGACCATGCACAACTTAATTCAGCAAGGTAAAATACTTTATTGGGGAACGTCGGAGTGGAATGCCTCTGAAATTATGGAGGCACATTTGGTAGCAAAGCAAAATCACCTTATTGCACCGGTCATGGAGCAGCCCGAATACAACATGTTTCGGAGAGATAAACTCGAAAATGAATTCCTGCACCTTTTCAAACACCATAGCCTTGGCACCACCATCTGGTCACCACTGGCCTCTGGGGTACTTTCCGGTAAATATCTCGATGGCTTCCCAACCGATACCCGTTTAGGAATCGAAGGTCTCGACTGGCTCAAAAACCGCGCGCTGGCAGAGGATCGAATTGAAAAGTCACGGGGCATCAAAAAAATCGCCGATAAATTAAATGTTTCTATGGTAAAACTCTCTCTCGCCTGGTGCCTCAAAAACCCCAATGTTAGCACGGTCATCCTCGGCGCCTCCAAAGTAGCCCAACTCAAAGAAAACCTCACCGCCATCGACACCATCCCTCTCCTCACCCCTGAAATTATGGAGGAAATAGAAGGAGTTTTAAAAAACAAACCTATACTGCCTGAGTTTTAGATAGAACCAAAGAAT
>JBBQVM010000153.1:0-7891 GCA_038211525.1 Bacteroidia bacterium | reverse complement strand
AAGGCATCGGAAAAGTTAGTATTGCAGTTGAGCCTTTCATTATTTTCGACACCATGCGTAAACCAATTCTATGAAAATCTGCAATTGTTTTTACTATAGGCAAACCTAAACCGTACCCTTGTTCATCGCCCGGATTAAAGCGTTTAAAGCGATCGAAAATATTTTGCAGTTGCGATTCTTCGATTCCAATTCCGGAATCTTCTATTTCAATAATATAATTATCGATGGAGGCAATTCCTCGAATGAATAAATATCCACCAATATTATTATAACGGATGGCATTATTCACCAGATTAAAAATCATAGTAAACAGCAAAGAACGATTACCCGGACCGAAAGATTTTGTTTCTTCCAGGTTCACTACAATACGAATATTTTTTTCCTCAATCAACTCTTCCAATTCTGCAATTACCTCATTGACCACCGAAGGTATATCCACCAAATCTTGTTTAAGGTACTGATCATTTTCAATTTTAGAAATCATTAACAGTGCTCGTATGATTTTACTTAATCTGATGAGGGTTTTTTGAGAATCAATAATTTTATTTTCAAATTCAACAGGCACTACGTTGCCTATAATCATATTCTCCATTCTATTTTGAAGAATTGAAATTGGTGTTAGTAGTTCATGAGCAACGTTGGCAATAAATTCCTTTTCAATTAAAAATGCATCTTGAGTTTTTTTCATTAACTCGTTGATACTTTTATCGAGATAATTAAATTCCCACGTAGTGGTTTTAATACTTTCAAAATTATAACTAGCCGGATTCTGCGGAAGCTGCAATTTTTGTTTTACAATCTTATTAAATGGTTTCAACATCAACCTTGCAAAGCCAATATCAATAAAAACAGAGATAATAATAAAAAGTATCATCAGCGTGAGACTAAACTGAACAATAATTTTATTAAGTTGGTTGATGGTTCCTAAACCTTCACCAATACTTAATTGATACACCTGGTTATCGTAAACGAACGATTGTCGGATGATCCGGTGATTCAGCCGCTCACCACCCACATCCCATTCCTCATTTGTTATTATTGTTTCCTGCGGTGTTGAATCATTGCTTAAGGGAACAATGGAAACAAATTCTTCTTTAAGAATATTATAACTTTCGAAACTGCAATCCTGTTCTAAAATAATTTCGTTAATTCCTCCTTTACTTATAATTTTCAAAACACGATCGGAGCGGGCAATGAGTCGTTTATCAATATGATCATACACCACCTGTTCTACAATCAAAGGCATTAAAAAACCAAAGGCAGCAATGATGATCCCTTTTGAAAGTGCGTTATAAATAGCTAATTTAACCTGAAGTTTCATTTTATTGATTGAGCCTGTACCCTATTCCCCGAACAGTTTCTAACCATTCGGTGGTGGCAAATGCGCCCATTTTTTTTCTCAGATTTTTAATGTGTACATCAATATAATTCGAATCGTAATCCTCCTCCATGGTATCGCCCCAAATGTGTTCTGTTAATTGCATTCGTGTGAGCACTCTGTTTTTATGAAGTGCTAGATAATGCAACAAATCAAATTCTTTTCTGGTAAGCGCAACCGGTGCTTCCTTGTAAACTACAGTGCGGTTATTAATGTCCATACTAAAATCACCAATCTCCATCGCGTTTGTTGTTAAACCATGCCGGCGACGTGTAATTGCCTGCATTCTCGAATGGAGCTCCATCAACGAAAAAGGTTTTGCTAAGTAATCATCGGCACCTAAATCCAAGCCCATAATTTTATCGTCTATTTCACTGCGGGCAGTTAAAATTATAAATGCCGCATCACATTTTGCTTCACGCGATTCTTTCAATAAATCAAATCCGTTGTAATCGGGCAAACCAATATCTAATAAAATGAAATCATAAGCATTCACAAATATTTTTTCAGACGCGCTCTTACCATTAAAGGCAACGTCACAATTGTAGCCCTGCTTGGTGAGAAATATTTCGATCTCATGGGAGAGACTTTTTTCGTCTTCAACTATTAAAACGTTCATAACAAATGTGGGTTATTAGTTTATTGGTTTATTAGTTTATTAGTTTGTTGGTTTATTGGTTTCTTTGTTTGTTGGTTTATTGGTTTATTGGTTTTGGGGTCTCTTTGTTTTTGGGTTCTTTGGTACTTGCATACTCCGGCTGCATGAGACGCAATGCATTGCGTCTTTACGGCGCAAATGATATGGATTTCAAAATAACCTCACAAGCCATGAAGATTTGATGATCTTCGATGATTAATGGAGGCGCGATGCGTAGTTTGTGAGGTGCAAAGAGGAACCAATCCGTGAGGATACCATTTTTAATACAAGTATCAATCACACCCATATTCATCTTTTCATCCTCAAACTCAACACCTAAGAGAAGTCCTTTACCGGTAATACTTTTTATTTTTGGATGCACCAATAAACTTTTAAATAATTCTCCTTTACGGATGATTTCTTCTTCCTGTAAAGTAGTGATAATATTTAGCGTAGCCAATGCAGCAGCGCATGAAACGGCATGTCCACCAAAGGTTGTGATATGGCCTAGAACCGGATTTTCGGTCAAACAATCCATTATTTCCTTGGATGCAACAAATGCACCTATTGGCATCCCTCCTCCCATTCCTTTTGCCAGCACCAATACATCAGGGACCATATTTTCATCCATAAATGCCATGAAAGGACCTGTTCTGCGAAAGCCTGTTTGTATTTCATCAAAGACGAGTAAGGTGCCCGTCTCTTTGCATTTATCGGCAACAGCTTTAAGATACCCTTTATCAGGAACAACTGCGCCAGCTTCTCCCTGGACCGGCTCTATGAAAACACCGGCGGTTTTAGTAGTGATGGCATCCAACGATGTGAGATCATTATATTTTAAATGCCTCACAGCAGGCAATAATGGACGAAAATTAGTACGGAAATTTTCTGAGCCTATCATACTCAATGCGCCCTGAGTGCTTCCATGATAGGCATTGTTGAAGGCAATAATTTCATGCCTGCCTGTGTATCGTTTCACCAGCTTCATAGCACCTTCGATGGCTTCGGATCCCGAGTTCACAAAATATACACTGCTGAGTGACGATGGCAACAACGACGTAAGTGCAGTAGCATAATTAACCTGCGGGGAAAGCACCATTTCGCCATAAACCATCACGTGCATAAACTTACCAGCCTGCTCTCTAATCGCATCAACCACCTCGGGATGGCAATGCCCCACACTACTCACCGAAATGCCGGAGATAAGATCCAAATACACTTTGCCGTCGTTTCCGGTAAGGGTTACTCCCTCCGCCTTCACTATCTCCATCATCAGCGGATTTCTGCTAGTTTGAGCCACATGATTTAAAAAGAGTTGCCTTTGATTCATCATCATGCAAATTTAACAAAATTGCGTGTACAGCAGCATGCTGTAAAAGCAAAAACGGGAAGTTATTACTTCCCGCTTTCCTCAATGAATCAACTTAATAGAACACCAAAATAAATTACTGTCTGCGTTTAGAGGGATTTCCGCCTGAATCTCTTCGCTCCTGTATTTTTTGTATCAACTCTCGCTTAAAATCATCCTCGGCGCGGTATAATTTTGCCACTTTTTTGATTGGCAGGGATTTTTTAAACTGTGCATTGTACTTTTTTAAAATATCCAATTCCGATTGACGAAATACAATTTCACCATCCACCAATTTTTCAACATCTTTATCATCCATAGCATCAAATTGATCGCGGGCGTCTTTCACATCTTTCCTCCTGTTTTCTCTTAATTTTTCTAATTCATCCGAATAGGAATTATAAACCGGCCAGAATGTTTGAGCCTCCTCGGGAGTAAGGCTAAGTTTTTTAGTAAGAAAAGCAATTTTCATGGATTCAAGCTGCTCTCTTTTTTCGCCTCGATTTGCATTGCCTGGTTGGGCAAAAGTTACTGCTGCCCACATTAGCAATAGCGAGGTAATAAATATTTTTTGTGTTTTCATAACTCGTTTATTATTAAGGTAATATCTGTGTGATTTTCAATTAGGTAATCCTCCATGGGAGAAGTTTCTTTTTCATTCTGATTAACATTTGTGGCAATACCCTCTTCGGCGTAAGCATCCAGCAACATGTTTTCATCCATTTCAGTAACTATATCTGTATTTATTAAATCTTGATACGAAAGTGTTGATTCACTCTTATTTTCTTCCTTATTTTGATAGAGATAAAATACACTTCCTGAAATAACTGCAATAACTACCAATGCAAATGCCACCAGTTGCATCCTGCTGAAAACAGGAGCTAATACCCCTTGGTCGACACTTTTTCTCGCTTGTATTTTATCCGAAATTTCAAGAGGAAGCTTATCGAAATACGCATCGGGCGTTTTAAATACATTTTGCTTCCCAAGCCCTGATTTTCCGGTAAAACCGAAGTCAGGGTCCTGTTCAGGTAAGTCGTTGTTATTGTTCACTTTGTAAATGTTTTGAAGTTGGATAAATGTTTTCTGAAATAGTTTAATGCTCCTTCACATAATTTTCAATTTTCTTGACTGCATGGTGGTAAGATGCCTTTAACGCTCCCACGGAGGTACCCAGCACCTGCGACATTTCCTCATACTTCATCTCATCATAATATTTCATATTAAAAACGAGACGTTGCTTTTGAGGAAGCGTTAATATAGCTTTTTGTAGTTTAAGTTGAATTTCATCACCACTGACTAAATAATCACTCTCTAGTTTATCAGTAAGTTTTTTCTCAACATTAACTAATGGCAGGAAGAAAGCGGTTCGTTTTTTCTTGAGAAAAGAGAGTGATTCATTCGTTGCGATTCGGTACAACCAGGTAAACAACTGTGAATCTTCACGAAAGTTAGCAAGTGCCGACCACGCTTTAATAAATGTGTTTTGCACGATGTCGTTGGCGTCGTCGTGATCTATAACGATACGGCGTATGTGATAATATACTTTTTGCTGATAGCGACGCATCAATAAATTAAATGCGTAGTTGGGGTTGTCGCCCTCTCTGAATAATTTTAAAAGTTCGCTATCGCTGTATTCTGTCATATAGGGCTATGTTTGAAAACAGCCTGGTTACCGACAGTAGGATCAACCTTTATGAGCTGCTGCTTTACGGTCGAGCACCGCTTTTGCTTTTGCAACAATATCACCGGAATCGAGACCATATTTAACCAGGAGTTGATCGGGTGTGCCGCTTTCGCCGAAGGTATCGTTCACAGCAACAAATTCCATTGGAACCGGTTCATTTGCTGCAACAATATGTGCGATGGCATCACCTAATCCACCATTGCGTTGATGCTCTTCTGCAGTTACCACACAACGTGTTTTCCTAACGGAACGTAAGACGGCCTCCACATCCAATGGTTTAATGGTATGAATATTTATTATTTCGGCACTAATCCCCATCGCGGCAAGCGCCTCACCTGCTTGTATTGCTTTCCAAACTAAATGACCCATTGCGAAAATAGAAACATCTGTTCCCTCATTGAGCATTTGCGCTTTTCCAATTACAAATTCCTCTGAAGGATCGGTAAATACGGGCCAAGCCGGGCGACCAAATCGGAGGTAAACGGGTCCATTATATTTTGCTATTGCCAGTGTTGCAGCTTTTGTTTGGTTATAATCTGCAGGACAAATAACAGTCATATTGGGAAGCATACGCATCATCCCTATGTCTTCAAGAATTTGGTGAGTAGCGCCATCTTCACCTAACGTTAAGCCCGCATGTGAAGCACAAATTTTTACATTCTTGTTGGAGTAGGCAACCGATTGTCGAATTTGATCATATACTCTACCTGTGGAGAAATTTGCAAAAGTGCCTGTGAATGGAATTTTTCCACCAATAGTTAAACCGGCTGCTATACCAATCATGTTAGCTTCAGCAATTCCTACCTGGAAAAATCTTTCCGGAAACTCTTTTTCAAAAGCATCCATTTTGAGCGAACCGGTTAGGTCGGCACATAACGCAACTACTTCAGCATTGGTTCGTCCCAGCTCCAGTAATCCTGCTCCAAATCCTGAACGGGTATCTTTCTTTTCGGTAAATGTATATTTCTTCATAAGTGATGAAGTTAATTCTAAACTATCGTTTTGTGATGACATGATTGACTAATTCAAATTTATTGTTTGTGAACTACCTGATGTAATCCGGAATGTTTTTTCAAGCGTGTATTTAGCTTCCCGCGCATTTTTGGCACGGTAAACTACCCTGTATCTACCTGGCAGCATCACCAAGCTTTCGCGGATGGCATCGGTATTAAGATTGTAGATCCATTTTAAATTATTACCCTCTTCCACATAAATACTCCCATATCCGGGACCGTTAGTAATGATGGTTGCAATTCCCGGATTGGGAACCTGCACCGTTGTGGTTTTACTTTGCGAAATATCCACATCGTTAATATACATACGTGGCAACGACAAAACCTCGAGGTCGTATTTGCCTATGAGATATCGCATTGATGAATTAAAATCCTGAAGGTAAAGTGTATTCATATCGCCGGCTTTCCTCACAATACATTTCAGGTTACGATAATCACTCAACCCTTCAAACTTAAGAAACAGATCACCTTGTCCAGCTTCAATTCCAACAACTGTATGTTTTCCGGGAGTACTTACTACGCTATCAATTGACACAGGAGGAACAGTGTGAACCACTATTCTATATTTGCTCAACGGATCCACCACCAATGTATCGGGCATTCCTTTAGCATTCATGGTATGAACAAAGTTGTAACGAATGGCTCCACTAAAGGAATCGTAAAAGGTCATGTTCACATTGGTTTCAGTAGGATTTCCTTTATCATCGAGCAGATTTACCTGCAACGTAGTATTATTTAATGCTTGCGAAATAACTACATTCATGATAGTAGTAAAAGAATTTTCGGTTGCTGCATCGTAAAAAGTACCAACACAGTCGAATTGTTTTTGCAATTCTGTTGACATATTTAAACCAATGATAAACGGTTTTAAATAAATTCCTTTTTTCTGCAACGCATTCGACACAGCGCAAGGATCGCCATCACATTCTTCAATTCCATCGGTAATAAGTATAATAATATTCCTGGCATTTCCATCCGGAAAATCTTTCCCGCATTCCTCCAGCGATCGTGCAATGGGCGTGGTGCCACTGGGATGTATTTGATCGAGTTTTTCCTTTATGCGGTACCCGTTAGCTTTCGCGAAAGGAACCTCCAGTCGGGTGTCGTCGCAATCCTGAGGAGGAAATTTTTTAGTATGACCATAAACACGAAGAGCGGTTTCTACATTGGGCAGCATGTGCAAACTATCGCAAATATTTGACAAAAGTTTTTTTGCAATTTCAAATTTAGTATTCGACTCCCAACTTCCGTACATACTTTGAGATGCATCAAACAAAAAAAGTATTCTGGTAGTTTGTTGCTGCACAGGAGCTGCCACAGGCTTTTTTTGTCCGAACGAATTCAGATAAAATAAACTGAGGATGAAAATAAGTGAGGTTCGTAGCAAGACGGGCTTTGGTTATTAGGATGAAAGTATTTCAACAATAAAATAGAACACGGATTAAACTGATTAGGCGGATTTAAACGGATTTTAAATTATGTTCCATTTTTAATTTTTAATTTTTTTTAATAATCTCCCATTGTTTCTTCCAATTGACCTAGTGCATTGGCGAGTTGTTCATCGTTAGGAGCAATGCCATGCCATTTGTGGGAACCCATCATAAAATCGACGCCATTTCCCATTATAGTTGTCATAATAATCATGATAGGTTTTCCTTTTCCGGTCATTGATTTTGCTTTCGCGAGAGTAGTAACAATTTCATCCATGTTACTGCCATTCATTTCGAGCACTTCCCAACCAAAGGCTTCAAACTTTTTTCTAAGATCACCAAGTGGCATAACTGAATTGGTTGATCCATCAATTTGTTGTCCGTTGAAATCAATTGTT
>JBBQVM010000152.1:0-7982 GCA_038211525.1 Bacteroidia bacterium | reverse complement strand
CAAACAAAAAGATCATAGAGAAATAGGCCACTTCCTCTTTCAATGAGGTTGTTTCGGCAAGAATATTACCTGTTAAGATGCCCAGGGCAATTCCAACAAGGAACATCCCAAAACGCATACTAGCATTAGATTGTCCCTTTTTCGACTGGAACAAGGCTGGATCAGCCCCTTTTTCAATAAGTGCCATTCGCTCTTTGTTTCTGGTAATAAAGAATACATAAAGTGCTCCGAAAGCACTGATAAACATGGTGATAGGGATTAAAATTTCAGAATTATTCATAATTTTAGTTTTTATAAGTTGTTTTAATTGTTTAATTTTCCAGTATGACAACTTGAACTTAACATCGGTTACAACTTTTCTTAAAAAAATTGTAACCGGTTTATGATACAGGTAGTCATAAAGGTATAATGGCCTATAAAGAAGACTCCTATTACATAGATCGAATATTAAAATATTCAGATAATATGGCTTTTGCAGGCCTGGTGAATAAGCATAAAACGATGGCTTACAACATTGCTTTACGGATAACCAGAAGTCGCGAAGATGCAGAAGAAGTTGCACAGGATGCCTTTGTGAAAATATATCAGGCATTGAATCAATTTAAAGGAGATTCGAAGTTCTCCACCTGGCTTTTCAAAGTAGTATATAACCTTGCATTAACAAAAATTCGTAGAAAAAGCCTCATTTCAGGATCTATTGATGAGGCTCATTTTGTGGAACCTAGCAATGACTCGGCTTTTGAAACCGTTGGCCGGATAAAAGATAAGGAACGGAAAAAATACCTTGATACTGCCATCAACACCTTAGATGAATCGGATCAATTACTTATTGGTTTATACTATATGGATGATTTATCGGTGGATGAAATTGCTGAAATAACTGAACTATCGCCCTCTAACATAAAAGTGAAACTCTTCCGATCTAGAAAAAAATTACACGACGAACTCCAAAAAAATCTGAAAGGCGAATTACAAAGTATCCTTTAATTTGTTAAATTTGAACATTATGAACTATCTACCTGAAAAAAATAAAGACCCGCTTAAAAAGCTGCTCCGTAATGAAAAGCTGGAACAACCTTCCTTAAATTTCACCACCAATGTCCTAGATAAGTTGGGTATTGCACCTCCAACCCCATCCGTAAAGTACGAACCTGTAATTTCAAAAAAGGGATGGTTTCTAATTTCAGCAGTGGTGATTTCCATTTTATGGATGGCACTAACCGGCTCATCCGGCTCAACCGTTTTGTCAAAATCAACAGTTGTTGATGACGCATTGGGCAAAACCACCTCTATCTTTCTCTCCCTTACTGATAATTCATTTGTATTCATGATTTGTATGTTAAGTATTGCTGTATTTATGTTGGTAAGCGCCGAGTCACTATACCGACAATCTAGATTAAAAACCACTTAAGGGATTTTACTTTTTAAAATGAAAAAAGCAATTATTTTTGGTGCTTCGGGCCTTGTTGGGAATTGTATTTTAAAGCTATTGATTGCAGATAGCCGGTATGAGCAAATTATAATTTTTCTGCGAAAGCCACTTAATTATAATAACCCTAAAGTAGCAGAAGTAATTTCCGACCTAAAAGATTTAAAAAGTATCCAAGTTGATTTTACTGCGGATGAAATTTATTGTTGTTTAGGAACTACTATTTCTAATGCTGGTAGTAAGGAAGCATTTAGAAAGGTTGACTATAACCTGCCTTTGGCAATAGGAAACTGGGCTCAACAAAATACTATTCAGAAATTGCTGGTGGTTTCTTCACTAGGTGCTGATTCAGCAAGTAAGAATTTTTACTTGAAAACTAAAGGTGAAATGGAAAGGGATTTAATAAAACTGGATCTTAATAGGCTATCTTTCTTTCGTCCCTCCATGTTGTTGGGCGAACGCACTGAATCGCGACCTACAGAGGCCTTCGGAAAATTTATGATGAATGCCTTAAGTTTTATTTTTGTAGGACCTTTAAAGAAATACAAGGCTATACCGGCAAATACTGTTGCAAAAGCCATGATATATGTTGCAAATATGAAAGAATCAAAGCAAGTTTACGAGTCAGAGGAACTATTTGAATTAGGATAAAAAGAAAGCGGTAAAGCACAGAAATAGTAGTGCCTTACCGCAATCACCTCATTATAATTTTACAATTTTTTGAACTGCAAATGTCTTTTCTCCATCAATCATTCTGATCAAATAGATTCCTTTTTCCCAACCAATAGTATTAACTGAAGTGTTACTATTCGACAAATTTGAAATATTCATAATAGTCCTTCCTGATATATCAGTAATAATTAATTGCGCCTGATCGGAAACAGACTTATCTGAGATGGAAATATTCAATTCTGAATTCACGGGATTTGGATAAATGTTGAATCCCATTTCCTGATTATTATTTTCAAATATGCCAACCGGGCCTTCAGTTATTTCAAATTTATCAATTGCAGCTTCCAAAGGGTTACCTGAACCAATTTTATCGGAAATTGAAACAATCATTTGCATGGTAGCAGAAGCACTAATGAAATTACTAATTCGGTAACTTGCCTGTTGCCAGGTAGAATTATTTGGCGATGGGCCGGTTACGTACTCCACTTGTGATGTGGTTGTTCCATTAAACAATGAAATAAACAACGTGTCGTTAGCTGAAGGGTTGGTTGAGAATTGCTCATAGAACCATCTGGAGTAATTGAGGTAAGGGTCGGTGAAACCGGTAAGATCGAAAACGGGTGAAGTTAAAATAGTTGTGCCATCATCCACATCATCATCGTTAGCAGTTCCGCCACCATTGCCTGTAACAAAGCATCGGTCGGAACAATCGTTGGTAACATCAAAATCGGGATTAGCTTGAGTTGTTGAGAACAAAGTTCCAATGGGTTCACCTGCTACCCAAATTCCACTTGCTGCATTTCCTGAAACGGACCATCCAAAATCAAATGTGAAGTCATCATAAATTCCTGTTTCAATAGGAATAACGGTTGAGCCACCACCAACTAAAGTTGCCAAAACACAACCCGATTTATAACCCCATAAGGCCGCAGTAATATCAAATGTTCCGGGAGAAATAGTGTTTAACAACACCGAACCTGTAGCATCGGCTGTAAAATTTGTATTAGTAGTTGCGTTTTGAAGTTTCACTTTAGCGAATGGAACCGGAAGTAAAGTAGCAGCATCTACCACCTCTAAGGTTGCGGAGAAGGGCTCCAGTTGAACATTGAGAGTGGTGAGTACTCCATTTGATAATATAACTCCTGTTTCGATTTTGGTTACGTAACCAGGCTTGGAAAATTCTACATCAAAGGTACCGGCAGTTGGGTAACCAGTTTTGTAATCACCAATTAAATTAGAATTGGAAATAGTGGTAGTTGCCAGAATTTTAACTGTGGTTCCATTAATAGGCAAACCGGATATTTGATCAGTAACATTGCCTTCCAGATAGCATGCCCGAACATAATAAGGAGCGAAAACATAAAAAATACCATCCATATCAGTGGCAATAATGTTTCCTGAAGGCAGATAAGGTGAAGCATCCCAACACAAAAATGAACCCGTTGCATGTCGTGCAATTTCGATCAAATTATCAGGACGTGCGCCATCAACTATTGTCAGTTGTGACCCATAAGAAGGATTAATCAAGTAATCGTTGAACACTCTCACATTGTGCACCTCTTTATTAGGTAAGCTGTCATTCACGTAAGTATCTACCAATTTAATATCCTGCAAATCGCTCACATCAAAAACTCCGAGTGGCGTATTGTTATACTCATCGGTAGTGTAAAGAAATTGATGATTATCCGAAAACCAGGAGTTGTGATTGAAGGCACCGGGAGTTGGCTGAGTAGCTAGCACAACAGGGTTTGACTTGTTGGTTACATCCACCACACTAAACTGACCTGCATAGATTTCGGAAGCGTATAGAGTATCGTTTAAAATATAACCATCGTGAACATAGTTACCTGAATAAAGACCAACATACTCCGGATTCCATGGATCTTGCAAACTGCAAATGACTGCTCCACCGTTGGAAATATTTGACCCAAAAATGTAGAGGTAATCACCGGACACCTGAACTGTATGTGAAGAACTCAATTGACCGGCAATAGCACCATCACCATTATAAATTTTTGAAGTATAAGAAGCGGGTAAATTGCTCAAATCAATAATGGTTATTCCACCTCCTCCTTCCGTTCCGGCATAAGCGTATTGACCATAAGTTTTAAGTTCTCGCCACAAGCTTTGAGCAGCAGGAACAGTAAACAGAACCGCAGGATTTACCGGGTCTGTAACGTCAACAATTACAATTCCATCACCGTTCCCCAATAAAGCATATTCATTTCCTGATGGATCAACATAATGCCATACTCCGGCACAGGAGGTGGCAAAATTAATCTGACTAAGTTTTTGAAGTTGTTGAACTTGTCCGTTAGCTACAACCGTATAAACGGCTAATAATAAAAGAAGTAATAGTTTTTTCATGAATATTTATTTTGAATAACAAAAATAGACATTTCACTGTTCTAAAACTTCAGAACAACCACTATGAACTGATTTATTGCACTAATTCTACACTTGGTTAAGAATTAACTGCATAAGTGGAAAGCCCCTGCCACCTTATTTTTAACAACTATTTTTTGTCAGAATTCAAGAAATTAATTTGATTAAATTTATTACTTAATAGTTTGAATTTCAATTAAATAGTTTCATTCTTTTGATATTTTATGTAGTATTAATTTGACCACAAAACGTACTTAAATTATTTTTATTAATTTTATGCTGGAAATAAAATAACCTATAATCATGATCAAAAATTTACAAAATGTCTTTAAATCTCCAGCCATGTATGCTTGCATGTTGCTGATTGGGTTTTCTTTAAAAGCAAAAGCACTACCAACGATGGGCTGCTCTGATGCCGGAGTAGCATCAGCTTCTGCGGATTCTGTTTGTTATAATGACCCAGTTACTTTAACTCTTTCGGGATATACCGGAACAGTGTTTCAATGGCAAAGTAGCGACGGCGTCAACTGGGTAGATGAAACAGGAACAGGTTCCAATAGTGATACTTACCAAGTGGCGTTATTTGCCAGCAAAACTTTCAGAGCCTTGGTAACTCAAGGTTCGTGTCCTGCAGATACTTCAAATGAAATCACCCTTACAGTTGGAGTTATTCCTGTCCCTACCGCTTCTTCAGTGAGTCGTTGCGGACCAGGTATGGTTAATTTAGTTGGAACAGGTGCCGGAACATTGGAGTGGTTTACTAATTCGGTTGGAGGTTCACCGATTGCTACCGGTTCAAGTCCAACAGTATTTATCCCGGCATCAACAACATTATATGTAGCCGATAATGTATTAGGTGGTGGCAGTCTTGCGAGTCCAATGCAAATTACTGAATTGGATTTAGGTAACAATGACCACCTCGAAATACAAAATGTATCTCCCACTCCTTTTGATGTTACCGGTTGGAAAGTTTTAGTGAGTGACAATTACACCAACATCAATGCTGTGAATATTAATGTTCAAGTGCTGTCAGGTGTATTACAACCGGGAGACCTAATTACCTACACCGATGCTGCTGGTGGACCGAATTATTGGGGAAATAACATTTTATGGAACCCCGGAGCATTTCCAACTTTTACAGGATGGGCACTCATTGTTGATGATCAAAATAATCCAAAAGATTTTGTCGTTTGGGGTTGGCCCGATGCAGATATTCAAAATATGTCCATCTTGATTGGAGGTAACACTGTAACACCACAAACAATTTGGTCAGGTACCGGAATAGATGCAACTACTGTAGCAGCAACAGACGGATTATCACGAATTGGAGTTAATGACAATGACCTACTATCAGATTTTGCAGTTCTTCCTCTCTCTTTGGACGCAACCAACCCTTCAATGACAATTCCATTCACGGGATTCGGATGTACCAGTCCGCGTATACCTGTTCAAGTAACGATCACTGCATCTGATCCAATTTCAATTAATGCATCCACCACTGCTATTTGTTTGAGTGGAAGTGCCACTTTTACTGCGAGCAGCAACAATTCCAATTATGCTTATACATGGAGTCCGGCCACCGGTTTAAATACCACAACCGGAGCCACTGTAATTAGTACTCCTGCAGTAACTACAACTTATATAGTTATTGGTGATGATGGAACCTGTTCGAATGTAGATACCGTTACACTAGCTGTAGGAGCGCCAACTGTGGCAGGAATAGCCTCGAGTTATCAGGATACAATTTGTTTAGGTAAAAGCATTGATTTGATTTTAACAGGATCTGTTGGCAATGTTCAATGGCAGATATTTAATGGCACTTCATGGGTAAACGAAACAGGTACCGGAGCAACATCCGCCACATATAATGTGTCACCAACCGCTAACAGCACCTATCGTGCATATGTAAGCAGTGGAAGTTGTCCTCCGGATAGTTCTAATGCTATTGACATAGCAGTATTAAGTATTAGCGATCCCACTACCACGGGAGCATCTGTTTGTGGGAATGGAAGTATTACCTTAATGGCCGCAGGACAAGGAACGCTTACCTGGTACACTGATCCGATAGTAGGAACAACTGTTAATACAGGAACTTCTTACACATATAATGCAACTGTAACAGATACTTTTTATGTAGATGCTTTTGCAGGATCTGCTTATAATGTTGGACCTGCAAATGCGGGTTTCGGTAATCAGTCAACTACTATCAGCAACAATTACGGAGTTGGTTTTGATGTAATCCGTCCGGTAACCATTGAATTTGTGAATGTTTATCCTTCTACCACCGGAACCATCACCATTAATTTGCGTGTTGGCACAGCAGGTCCGGTATTAGCAACATACAGCCAATCAGTAACTGCTTTCACCGGAAAAACACCTATACCAATAGGTTTTTCAGTACCGGTTGGAACAGGTTATAAATTAGAAATTGCAACCGGCAGCGCATCCTTCCAACAGAATACTTCTGGGGCCACTTATCCTTATTCGGTCGTAAATGGTCCATTAACCATTACCGGATATTACAATCCAAATTTGAATACCGTCGGTACTGCATATTTATGGATGTATGATTGGGTAATTGCAGAAGGTTGTCGTAGCTCAAGAATTCCTGTTATTGCTACCGTGAATGCTTTCCCTGCAATTCCAACTATATCACAAAATTGGAACTCCCTTACTTCTTCGTCTCCTTCCGGTAACCAATGGTACCTTAATGGAAACCTGATTCCCGGAGCTACCGATCAACATTATGAAGCTACGCAGGTTGGTAATTATACTGTTGTTGTTACAGTTAATGGGTGTTCTACCACCTCTTCCGTGTTCCAAGTGCTTACTATTGGTTTAAACCAAATTCCTTCCGGAGCTATTTCCATGTTCCCGAATCCGGTGAATCACAATTTGAATATTCTTATCACCGACCAAGGACTTAAATTCAATAATTTCAGAATTATTGACGTCACAGGCAGAACTGTTTATGCTTCAGAAATCTCAAATGAGCTTAAAAATGAAACAATAACTGTAAATACTTCCGCTTTCGCAGAAGGCATTTATGTATTAGAAATGAATTCTAATGATTCAATTTTGAGAAAGCAGTTTGTTGTCGAACATTAAAAAACACCTGTATACAAAGGAAAGGCGGCCATTTGAGCCGCCTTTTTTTATGGAATTAAAACTAACATTCCAATGTGAATAAGTATGTTATGTCCCGGGTGATTCAATACTCCACTTAAGTATAATTTTGCTCCGAACAGATAATGTGTAATAGAGTTGTTGCTGTATTACCTGTTTACCAACATCAACACCAATGAAAAAAACGCTGCTTGTCTTATTCCCTTTTGTACTGTTAACCGCTTGTAAAGATTATAAGCCAGAAATGGAAAAGGCACTTATCGAAAGAGATTCTGTATTAATGATGAGTGAAGCGAAAGATTCATCTATTAATGCCTTCCTCGGTACTTTGAATGAAATAGAATCTAACTTGGATAGTATCACACAAAAC
>JBBQVM010000151.1:0-8112 GCA_038211525.1 Bacteroidia bacterium | reverse complement strand
GCTCCGAATAAATTTGAATTGTTAGTTCAATTTATTTCCAGCATGAAGTTTTTCAAATTCAAGACTTTCGATTTATCCTTTTACCAAATTTTTAAAAATTTATTGACTACCTCTTCGATTTCATTTGTACAATCAAATTAAGTTGAGTTTGCTGTTCAATTAAATTTGAAATGTGACATAAGTGACTGAATAGATTGAACTCCATGTTTATGTTTGCCAAACCTAATTCTTAATTCTAAATTAATGAAAAAATTAATAATTGTATTGAGCTTATTTCTTGCAGTAGCATCGGGATGTACCTCAAAATCATTTATAAAAAATGTAAATGTTGATGAAGTTCAGAAATTAATTGATGAAAAAACGACAATTATTGATGTAAGAACGGCAGGTGAATATCAGGAAGGATACCTACCCGGAGCAGTAAACATAGACTGGAATCAAAATAATTTTATGACTAAAATTAAGAATTATGATGCCAACCAACCGATTGTGCTTTATTGTCGTAGCGGAAATAGAAGCGGTGCGGCGGCAAACAAATTGCACCAAATTGGGTTTACTAAAATATATTCTTTGACAGGAGGGTTGAATGCCTGGCAAGAGGCAGGAAAACAGGTTTCAAAATAAGCTATCTTTGTAACTAAAGTCGCATTCGTATGCAATAGCAAAGTGTATTTTTGCATAAATATTAACAATTTTAATTTCAATTAAATGGAAACCAATAATTTAAATCCGTTCGTCAGAATTGGGGATCAAGCTCCTGATTTTGAAGCTATTACAACTTTAGGTAAAATAAAATTTTCGGATTACAACAAAGGGAAATGGGTAGTATTCTTTTCCCACCCGGCGGATTTTACACCTGTATGCACCACTGAAATGAGCGGTTTTGCATTGGAAGAAGATTTCTTTACGCAGCACGAAACAAAGCTCATGGGCCTTAGCATTGATAGCATCCACTCACATATTGCATGGGTGAATAATGTTAAAAAAAACACCGGAGTGTTGTTTAAGTTCCCGATTATTGCTGATATTGACATGAAAGTTTCCAAACTATATGGCATGTTACAACCCGGTGAAAGTGAAACGGCAGCAGTTCGAGCAGTATTTTTTATTGATCCAACCGGAAAAGTTCGCTTAATCATGTACTATCCTTTAAATGTAGGAAGAAATATGGAAGAGATAAAACGTGTTTTAGTTGCTTTACAAACTTCCGATAAGCATAGTGTTGCAATGCCACTCAATTGGAAGCAAGGAGAAAAAGTAATTGTTCCTCCACCAAAAACAGTTGATGCCATGCTTGAGAGAGAAAAGAGCAATTATGAAATGGTTGATTTTTATCTCGCAAAAAAAGAATTAACCGAAATTTAATATTTTAAATTTAGTATTGAAGGATTTAACATAAAACTGCCAGGAAAGAAATATGAAAGTAGAACAAATTTATACCGGTTGTCTGGCTCAGGGAGCCTACTATATCACTTCCAAAGGCGAGGCAGCTATAATTGATCCTTTGCGGGAAGTGCAACCTTATATTGACCGCGCTCATAAAGATAGTGTAAAAATAAAATATGTTTTTGAAACACATTTTCATGCCGATTTTGTTTCGGGACATATTGATTTGAGCAAAAAAACCGGAGCACCTATCGTTTACGGTCCTAACGCAAATCCTGAATTTGAAGCCATCATAGCTAAAGATGGGCAAGAATTTAAAATAGGTGATGTTACTGTTATTGCATTGCATACTCCCGGGCACACTATGGAGAGTACTACTTATCTGCTAAGAGATGAATCGGGAAAAGATTATGCCATTTTTAGCGGTGATACTTTATTTCTTGGTGATGTGGGCCGTCCCGACCTTGCACAAAAATCGGCCGATATGACACAGGATCAATTAGCAGGAATATTGTATGAGAGTCTTATGTCAAAAATAATGCCTCTTGCCGACGATGTAATTGTTTATCCAGCTCATGGTGCCGGCAGCGCCTGTGGAAAAAATATGATGAAAGAAACAGTAGATACTTTGGGTAATCAAAAGAAATTTAATTACGCTTTGAACCAGCCTGATAAAGCATCGTTCATAAAAGAAGTTACCGATGGCTTACTTCCTCCTCCCTCCTATTTTCCTTTAAATGTTGCCATGAATAAAAAGGGTTATGCAAGTTTTGATGATGTAATGAAGCGTGGCATGACTGCTATGGATCCTAAAACATTTGAACAAGCTGCAGAACTAACAAGCGCCTTAATTCTTGATACAAGAAGTGCCGCTGAATTTGCTACCGGATTTATTCCACAAAGTATTAATATTGGAATACAAGGTGATTTTGCGCCATGGGTAGGTGCTTTGGTTGGTGATGTTAATCAGGAAATACTTCTTATTACTGATACCGGTATGGAAGAAGAAACAGTTACTCGATTGGCACGAGTTGGTTTTGATAAAGTAATCGGTTATTTGAATGGCGGTTATCAAACATGGGTGGAAGCAGGTAAAGAAACCGACTCTGTAAATAGAATTTCCGCTAAGCAATTCGAAAAGGAATTTGCTCCTAAACAAAGTATGGTAATCGACATCCGTAAAGAAAGCGAGTACGAAGCCGAACATGTGGATGAGGCCTTCAGTAAACCTTTAGCTGCAATAAATGAATGGGTAAATAATATCGATCCTCAGCAGCATTTTTATTTGCATTGTGCAGGTGGATATAGAAGTATGATAGCTGCTTCTATTTTACAGGCAAGAGGATACCGTAACTTCAGTGAAGTAGAAGGTGGCTTTAAGGCTATTGCTGAAACTCATGTTCCTAAAACAAATTTTGTGTGCCAAAGTAAAATATTGAATTCATAAATTAAATTTATAAACTTTACAAAACCACGATTAATCCATCGTGGTTTTTTTTATTAGTCAATTTCAAAACATGACAATTATCAGTTTTTAATTTTTTTTTCGAAAATATTTTTTTACTATGTAACTTTAGTCATTTATCAATCCCCCTTCAACTGCTATTTTTGCGTTGAAATTTTAAAATCAAAAGGATCATGAAAATAGAACAAATTTACACCGGCTGTTTGGCGCAAGGTGCATATTACATCGAAAGTAATGGGGAAGCAGCAATAATAGATCCTTTGCGTGAAGTGCAACAATATGTGGACATGGCAGCCAAAAATGGCGCTAAAATAAAATACATTTTTGAAACTCATTTTCATGCTGATTTTGTTTCAGGACATATTGATCTTGCAAAAATTACGGGTGCACCAATTATTTTTGGACCCACTCAAATGAAAACCGGGTTTGACATGTTGGTTGGTAAAGACGGCCAGGAATTTAAATTAGGAGCTATAAAATTAAAGTTGATTCATACTCCCGGTCATACTATGGAAAGCAGTTGCTTTTTACTTATTGACGAGAAGGGTAAAGAAAAAGCAATTTTCACAGGCGACACATTATTCATTGGCGATGTAGGACGCCCCGATTTGGCGCAACATGTTATTGCTGAGTTGACACAGGAGAAACTTGCAGCACATTTATATGATTCATTGAAGAATAAAATAATGTCGTTACCTGATGAACTTATTGTTTATCCTGCTCATGGCGCCGGTTCAGCATGCGGTAAAAATATGAGTAAAGAAACAACGGATACTCTGGGACATCAGAAAAAAACGAATTATGCTCTTCGCCCTGAATTAACAAAAGAAGATTTTATCAAGGAAGTACTTACCGGATTAACTATGCCTCCCTCCTATTTTCCAAAAAATGTTTTGATGAATATTCAGGGATATGAAAATATTCGTGATGTGATGCAACGGGGACTTCATCCATTATCACCCGATGAATTTGAAACAGTCGCCAATGAAACGCGAGCATTAATATTGGATATTCGTGAGGCAGATGAATTTGCAAATGGTTTTATTCCCAACGCTATAAACATTGGTTTAAACGGAAATTTCGCCGTATGGGCCGGTTCATTAATAACTGATATTAAACAGGAAATTCTTTTGGTAGCAAAACCCGGAACAGAACAAGAGGCAGTTACACGGCTAGCGCGTGTTGGTTATGATTATACCATTGGATTTTTATCAGGAGGCTTTCAGGCATGGGCAAAGTCAGGTAAAGAAAAAGATACCATTCCAACCATAACAGTTGCTGAATTTGCAGAATTGGAAGAAAAAGATCCTTCTATAAGTATTTTAGATGTTAGAAAGAAAAGCGAATACGATTCTGAACATATTGCCAACGCGATAAATGCGCCTCTGGATTCTATTAATGATAGCATGTTGCTAGTTGATAAATCAAAAACTTATTATGTGCATTGCGCAGGTGGATATCGTTCTATGGTGTTCGCTTCTATCCTTAAAGCTCGTGGCTACAACAATCTGGTTGATGTAGCCGGTGGGTTTAAAGCCATTAAAGACTCAGGAAAGTTTAACGTAACCGAATATATTTGTCCAACAACTATGTTGTAATCATGATTTAAATTATATACCGCAAGATGAATTGCTGAAAGTAACTGCAATTCATCTTGTGTTTTATCTCAACTAACAATGAATCTTATTTTAAAATACAAACTAAGTATACTGGGAGCCATTATAGGTGCCGTTGCCGGATATTTATATTATCATTTTGTTGGCTGTTCATCCGGATCATGCGCCATCACTTCACGCCCTCTAAACAGCACCCTCTACGGAGCCTTAATGGGTGCATTGGTCTTGAATATATTCGAAAAATAAGAAGGAACCACTCCCGCCTCCACACTTCAAGATTTAAATTTGGCAAGCCCCGCCATCGCACCGGTTGCTCTAGATTTGGTAAACTAAAAACCTATAAAACCAAAGAACTAAAAAACCAAAGAACCAAAAAACCAAAAAACTAATAAACTAATAAACTAAAAAACTATTTTCATTTCAACAGCTGTTCAATAACTTGTCGTGGTTGAATATCCATCAAACACTCGCAGTTCTTAATATTTCTACAATCGGAACATTTTTTATTTATAACCAAAACTCCAACATGACTACCAAGTGGTTTCCATCTTCCGGGATGCATGGGGCGAATTGGTGGATAGAGACCGATTGCTTTCACACCTAGCGCCGCTGCAATGTGCAAAGGGCCGGTACTGGCACCCACGAGCCCATCTGATGCAGCTATAAAGGCGATAAATTGATTTAACGATAATTTACCAGATAAATCCACTACTTCATTATGGTTAGCAGCCAGTTGTTTTAATGCTTCACTTTCGGCAGCAGCGCCACTAATAAATATTTTAAATTTATCCTTATCCAGTTTATCAATCAGGTTTGAGAAATTATCCAATCCCCATTCACGTGCACTGCCTTTTGATTTCGGATGAAGTATAATGTTTTTCTTTTCTTTTGAAAGCAGTTCCCGATACTGATTCTCTAATACGGGAACATGGGTGAAACCATAATATTCTGAAATTTCTTTCGTGGTGTATTGATATTTAATTTTTAATGGCTGAAGCAAATAAGCATTTAACTGCGCTTCGTGCAAATCGGAATTTTTTCGTGATAAGTTCATTCTGACATTGCATGTAAACCAATGCCATAGTCGACTCCGGGTTCCTACTCTATATTTTATCTTCGCCTTTTTAGCGAGCCATGCAATTTCTTTAACAGGAAAAACATGCAGGATCCAGTCAGCATTTAACTTCCTGAAAAAGTGAACCTGTTCATCTGCTGACAATTTAAGAATGTCATCGTAACTTACAAATTCATCAACATGCTCCGACAATGCAATTACATCTTTGGTATAGTTTCTACCAAGAAAAATTATTTTACTCTTTGGAATATTTTTTTTGATGATTCCGGCCAACGGTAATGACAACACCACATCACCAATACCATCGGTTCTGCTAATAATTATTACCGGCTCACTATTGGGATCACTACTTTTCATTCAACATTCTGATTTTACTATATTTCAAGAACACCGAATAAGCCGATAATTTAGCTATTAAAAAACCCTCTTTACCATCCAGAAATCCAAGATGTAAAATATAATGATCAATAAAACGGGCAATAGGATTTAAATATTGTTTG
This sequence comes from Bacteroidia bacterium, assembly GCA_038211525.1. Taxonomy (GTDB): domain Bacteria; phylum Bacteroidota; class Bacteroidia; order AKYH767-A; family OLB10; genus JADKJB01. The sequence continues at coordinate 2,070 of JBBQVM010000151.1, read as the reverse complement.
AAGAATGGGGGGCGCTTTCCACTCTCCCGAAAAGCTTTAGCAGCTACGTTGGTAAAATATTCTATTTGTCGGTAATGATCATCAATGGAGTAGTAACTGTAATGTAAAATATTTCCTTTTAAATGACCAATATTAGAACTGTTCAGTTCATATTTATCATGAGGGTTGGTGCCGGCCCATTCGCCTTTTGATCTAATCATGAGTCGCATTTTTACATCCGGATACCACTTAGAATGATAAATCCATTTGCCACAATAATTTGTAAGCCGATTCATTGTATATGCATCACTAACCCAATTATTTTTTACTTCAAGGATTGATTGTTTCAAGGTATTGTCTAAAGCTTCGTCAGCATCCAATGACAAAATATGTTCGAAAGTTGCTAAAGAAATAGCGCGGTTCTTTTGTTGGATATGTCCATCAAATTTATGTTCAAAAAACTTAACCCCAAACGACTCACAAATTTTTTTGGTACTGTCGGTGCTAAAAGAATCAAGCACTACAATTTCATCAGCAACATCCTTTACCGATTCCAGGCAACGACCAATATTTTTTTCTTCATTAAAAGTAATAATAACAACAGATAAACGCGTCACCGGCAATAATATATGAAATGGAAGAATTGATGATTGAATTTAGAAGCACTAAAGTAACTAATTTCCGGATTGATTTGTATCTATCTGATTGCTAATATGTTTAAACAACCATTTAAGTCGGATCATTGAATTAGCTTCCAATAAACTACATTCAAAATAAATCAATTCTGGAATTGTAAATTCAGAAAACAAAGAAAGGACCCTGAAGTATTCAAGATCCTTTCTTTCAAATATCAATTACTTTTTATTTTGTAACAACAACTTTACGAACTTCTTTACTATCTGTAGACTCAGCTACCAGGTAATACACACCGCATTGAACATTCGACAAATCGATTGCAAATTTTTCAATTTCCTGAGTTACTCTTACTGTTTCATTAAGTACCACTTCACCAATAACATTTACAAGACTCAGTTTAACTTCACTATTAAGTGGCATCGAAAACTGAGCCGTTAAAATATCAGAAGTGGGATTTGGGTAAACACTAAAATTTGTGACCGGAGTCGAAATTTCTGTTACAGGCAGCGCGTAGCCGATGGTAAACTGCTGGTAGATATTATCACCAAAGTCGGCATTAAAATTAACCACTGCAGCGCCAGATGAAACATCTCTGATCCTAAAATAACCAGAGCCCTGAGCAGTGTTTGCCCAAAAAGATAAACCATCATCACCAACATCATTTAAGCTAACGGTATAACAATCGTTAGGAAGATAAACGGTATCTCTGTAAATGGTATTTGCCGCTTGTCCAACTCTGTTGATGATAATATTTCCCTGGGAATCTTTTAAATTATAACTATCATGTGAAGGGTAATTGTTAGTTTTAAATTCAAAAATTAATCCGGACGGGAGTTGCATTGGCGTATTGAAGGCAGAATGCAAAGTGTCGTTCCATGAATACTGATCTGCTTGACCGTTAGGGTTGCTCACATAAACTGTAAATTCATTTGTGCTTGACGACGTCCAGTCGGGTTGTGGTAAAACAACTTCCACACTTTGAAGGAATGCAAGATTTCCACTCCAGTTATAAGTAGCCAAGGTGCCTCCTGTTCTTCCGTAGGTAATCACAAGTGATGTAAGTGTAGTAGAACCGGTATTCTTAATTGCAACAACAGGTTCATTGCATAAAGGATTTAACCGCTGATATTCAACACGTGTTGTTGGCGACTTCACATAATCAACTGCAGCATCGTTTGTAAAATTGGCCGAACCATAGGTCACCAATTGATTGTTGATACGATAGTTGGAAGATCCGGGATTACCAATTGATGGAAGGGAGTAATCGATGTTGATAGTTTGGCCGGGAGTAACGTTTGGAGTAATTTCATACTCTTTCATATCGACCGCAGAACCGGGGCACCATCCTGCACGATCATAGATCCAGGTGCCACCTTGAGGATAAATAGGATTAGTAGCACATTCCTTCCATACTGAACGTGAAAAATTTATGGCATTATTCAACCGCAACGTATG
>JBBQVM010000150.1:0-8186 GCA_038211525.1 Bacteroidia bacterium | reverse complement strand
CTTATGTTTAATATTAGCTGTATCAATTTTTCATCCATCGCTTTACAAACCTATTATTTTCACTCTGCAGCTTTAGGATATACAACCCGGATGAAAACCTTTGAACATTGATGGAATATTTGCTTTTACCTTGTGAAAACTTTTGTTCTTCTTTTAAAACTTCTTTTCCCGTTGGATCCATCAGTAGCAAGGTGTAAAATTCATCTTCATTCAATACTGCATCTAAATCTAATTCTCCCGTCAATGCAGAATAGTGAATATTAAATTGTGCTTCTGAGGAAGCAAAAGTTCCATCATCACTTTTTTCCTCCGAATCAAATGTGTTTATGCAGGGCACTCTTACATTTACTGCGGCAGAGGTGCCGCTACAGGTATTATTACTAACAATAACTTGATAAGATCCTGGCGTATGCACTGTATAGTTAAGACTTGTTACACCTGTAAAAATACCGTTTTTCAACCATTGACGCGTATAATTGCCAGTAGGTGTGGCATTCAGTTTAACTGAATCTCCCTGACAAAATACTAATGATCCGGTGTGCTGGACGATAGCATTGATTTCGGTGTATACATTACCATATACGTTAACGAGATTGGATCTACAGCCCTCTGTTGCATTAATATTATAAATATTGTAAAAGTCAGGGGTATTATGAAATACTGAATCGACATATCCGGTGATCACAATTGAACTTGGAACAGAAGTAATAGGATAACTAATACCACTCGTATTTATTAATAATGGAACGGAAAAAGAATCTACTACCAAATCATAACTGGTGTTGCCTTGTAGATAGGCTCTTAGCCAAATTTTTTGTCCACCCGCATTAGCATTTACTACTTTAGTTACTGCCGTTATAAGTGTTTGGGTGTTCGAATGGTATAGTCTGAAAATCACCGATCCGGTTTGTGCCGGATAAATGGTAAAATTCTCAATAAATGTCGGTTCGGAAGAAAATAATCGAATTCCTTTTTGGGTTGCACTTATTGTATCAATTGTTCCAATAGAATTATTGGTATAACCAACCGGAATTAAATTGGTGTTACTTGAATATACTCTAAAAGTCGATTGGGCAGTAATGTATGGTGAAAAAGTATTTCCAATATGTAATAATGAATCTACATTGTATTGGGACCACAACATAACACCGGAACCATTGGCAATAAGATCCACAACTCCTTGTCCGCATACATAATCTGGAATTGTTGAAGGTGATGGCAATGCAGAATTAATTGTAACAGAAATTACGACACTGGTATCTATAAAACAACTACCACTTGAAATAATTACCCTGTACAATGCACTCAAGGTGGATCCAATGACTAAGATGCTATCGTTTGTGCTGGAAACATTTGCCCAACCACTTCCCAAATTTCTTTGCCAGACAAATGTAGGACTTCCAAGTGTTCCTCTTAGTTCCAATTTCCTGGCAGTGTTAGCGCAAGTAATTATAGTTGTATCTGCTAAATAATAACTATTTCCAATGTAACCATTTACATAAATATTTTTCTCTTGAGAATAAACAGTTAAACAATTTGGATCTGTAACAACTACCCGGTAGGTTTCAAAATGTGATGGAGAAACAAAATAATTAGCCGCTGTGGCTCCCGGTCCGGTTTCATCACTCCAACTGTTACCATTCTTTTTCTGCCATTGAATTGTATTACCTGTATAGGAAACAGATAAAAGTGTACTATCCCCTTCACAAAGAGTATCAGTAACACTGCCTATTGCACTTACTGTTGCACAAAGATTCATCGTAATTTGTTGACACCAACTTTGTGTTCCGGATGAATCTAAAATACAAACATCATAAGTTCCGGATTCATTATAGCTATGCCAAAAAACATGACGGCTATTCTTCGAGGAAACTCCATCTCCAAAATTAAAAATTACTGAATCAGCTCCAATTGAAAGATTTCTAACATGAATCATTGGAAGTCCTTCAACTGTGAAATCGGTCAAATGAAAATTTAAAAATGGTATCGTGTTAAAATTTCCCCATCCAACATTGTTATCATATCCTCTTGCATGATTCCCATTGCTATCATTCCACTTTACCGTACCATTTTGGATAATATATCCAGTTATGTTTCCTGCAACCTGTGTAGAGTCTTTAATCCACGTGTGCTGAACGGGATGGTAGGCCATGCAAAACATTTGTTTACCGAAATTTTGTGAAGAATCGATGTAGGCAACTATTCGATCTTTAACTTTTATGTTGATTAAATTGGAAGAAAATACTGAATCGGTTACCCACTGTTGAATTGCAGGATCGTAAACAAAAAAGAATTTTTTTGCAGTAGTATCCACGTCCTTACCGGTAAAAATTCCTTTATCTACTCTTCCATCAACATTATTTCTTGGATATTTTTGGAATTGTTTTAATTGGGCATCGTACATAAAGTAATCAGAATAATTATTGCAATTTTGATTAGAAATGTAATAGTCCTCCTTTTCATCCTGTACATTTCCAACACAAGAAATTAATTCATCATAAAGAGTATCTCTAACCGGATCATAATAGAATAAATGCACATCATCAACATCTAATAATCGGTCAGTATTACCTATCGAACTATGATTCCATATTATTGAAGTTGAAGAAAGATCCCAAAAATTCCCAAAGCTTTCAACTTTAATCCATTTATGAAAAAGTGGATGGTATCTGTAATATACAAAATTTAAATAATAATCATTATTACTAAATGATTCAGTTAACACTTCCACCCAAATAATACCACATACCACGTTCGCATTTTGAGTTGAACCTGAAATACCGGTATTTATATATTGATAATTAAAATTATGCAATAAATTGTCATAAATTATAATTCCAACCATCGAATTCTGTATACCGATTGAATTCCAGGTTGTAAAACCTACTTTTCCATAGGCATTTCCTGAAATGATAATTATTTTTGGAATCCATGGCGTATTAAAATAAACCGTAGTTTGCAAAACAGAATCATAAACACTACATTCCACTCGTTGCAGGTTTCCATTAGAGGCAACTGCAATTGAGATGGGTGACTCCTTGGAATAATCTTGCGCAAATCCTGAAATTGAAAATAGTAGTAAAAACGTAGTTAAAAAGATAGCTTTCATAATATAGTTATATAAAATTGTAATTTACATATCAGTTCGATTTTAAATCAAATGTAATCTTTTATCTGGTATTTTCATTCATTGATATCCTGTTTATAAATTATTTATTCAGAATCTAGTCTTATGGCTAAGTGGACATATAGTACTGTTTATCAGCATAATATAAAATATATTTTCCAGTCTTTAGTTTTATTAATCTCCGTTTTGCATTGAATACTCCACTATTGATTGGATTTTCAAGTGGATTGATCGTACGAAATTCATAATAATTTGTACTTTAGCATTAATAAATTTTGTTACCTCCATCAATCATGATTAAACGATTCTTCACTTTGTTTTTACAATTTTGTTTGTTGGTGATATTTTCCACCTCAATAAATGGTCAAACATCTTTTAAACGAACTATCGATTTAGGATTAAATGGAATTAAAGGAACTGCAATGGCAGTAACACCGAATGGAGATTGCTTGTTTACAGCACAAAAAAATAATATCTTATACATTTTTAAAACAGATTCAGCCGGAATTTTGATTTTTGAAAAAAGCATTTCGAATACCTCAACCACTAATACTCTCTCTATTTCGAGTCTAAATAATGGTGATTTTTTATTGACTATTGCTGCCAATTATTCATTGCAACCTGCAATTTCTCTATTAATTGACAATCTAGGGAATTCTATTTGGCTTAAAACTCATTCCTTAAGTGATTCAGCATTTTTCAATTTCGCTGAAGAACTTGCAGATGGCAGTACAATTTTAGCTGGCCAAATACTTGAATCAAATGGCGTTGATCATGATATTATGTTGATGCATTTGGATTCAATAGGAAATTATGATTGGTCAAAATCTATTACTGTGACCGGTGATCAAGTTGTGAATTCTCTTACAGCCACTTCCGACGGAGGATTTGTTATTTTAGACAAAAATGTGTCAATTGCAAGAAATATTATTCGGTTCTCGAATTCTGGAAATATTATTTATGCTAAAAAATACGGTGCTGGTATGAATAATGGATTACGTATTGAAAAATTTCATGAAACTATTTCCGGAAGAAATTTTCTCACTGCAACCTATTTCAATCAGCCAAATTTACAACAAATGCGTGTTTCATTAATTATAGAAATCGATTCATCGGGAGAGATGTTGTCACAGAAAGCATTTCTGAATAATTTAAATCATCCACTTTTTAGTAAAAGTTCATGGTTGTATGAAGATTCCGCAGGAAATTTTAAAATCTTTTCATCTGCTCTTCCACTCAATTTTAATTATAATCATCCGGAAGATGTAATATTTCATATATCTATGAATAATCAACTTAATGCTTATAATGTTCAGTTTCAAACCTTTTTTGCATCTGTCACTTCAATCAGCTATATGCAACAAACTTCACCAACTGACTTTGTTCAAGTCTTAAAAATTGAAGACCATTATTCATCATCACCACTTGTTGAATTTAAAACATGCTTCCAAAAGATGAGCTTTGCCGCCTCCAGTCCATGCATCCTTCAAAGCCCTTCCACTTTATTAGATACTACAGTCAACACTTTTCAACCAGTAGACTATATAATAAATTTAAATACTTATGTTGGAACTACAACACAAACAATACCTCCAGCATCATTCACAAGTTCCCTCAACAATTATGCATGTACTCCTACTTCTATTGATCTACTTAATGAAAACGTCAATTTTTCGATCTATCCCAATCCTGCATCTACAAATATATTTGTGATTTCAGAAAATGTAAATCTTTTCGGTACAGAATACAGTATATTGAATATGTTAGGAGATGAGATTATCAATGGACAAATGGGTTCCAATAGTATTTCTATTTCAAATCTCATCCCTCAGCAATATATTTTACGTATAAAAATTAAAAACTTTTTTCATTACATCCGTTTTGAAAAAAATTGAAATAGATTTGTTTTATTCCAAAATTACTTCTTCATTAGTTTATTCAAATGAAACTTATCATGTATTTGAAATTATTTGGTAAACTCATTTTAGACACAACTGGTTTAATTCTTGCTTCAAAATATTTTTCCAAGGATGAATATCTCAAAAGCCAAAATCATTAAAATAATTATGTGCAATTTGAGTTAAATAACATTTTACTTTAAATGATTCCTTTCTGACAATCTATTCAATTTGAAAAATCAACTTATGGGATGAATAGGTTGTATAAATTGAAATAAACAGAGTTGTTAGGTTCGCTACAACCAAAATTTCAATGCCTCTGGATTGATTGACCCAATATCATAAATTAATTAAACACCTTGAATCACTACTTCCCAAAAAATACCTCTCTCGGGTATTGAAAATCTGGGTTGAAAACAAAAGCTTTGTCTGAGAGCGTTAATAAAAATGAAACCAAATCCACTTTTTCGTTGGGGGTAAGTGTGATGGGTTGAGTGAGTTCAGGAGAGAGCGTTTTCGAGTAAATTATACCGCTAGTGTAATGGTTGACTACCTCCGATAATCTTTTAAAACGTCCATCGTGCATGTATGGATAACTGTATTCGATATTGCGTAATGAAGGGATCTTGAATTGGAGCGAATCGGCTGAGTTTTGAGTAATTTTCATTCTTCCTATATCCCATAATGTGGTATCCACCGACAATCCGTTGTTCGCAAATTGGTTAGTAGTAAACAACGGCTCTGCATGACAAGAGGAACAGTTTTTTTGAAATAATCGATATCCATTTTTTTCCTGTTCTGTAAATTGTTCTTCGTTGCGTTGTACTTTATCGTATTTAGAATCAGCACTAACCAATGTTACCATGAATTGCGAAAATGCTTTTAACGTATGCTCACCCGTAGCTACACTATCACCAAAAGCATCGTAAAATAATTTTCGGTATAATGGTTTTGAATTTAATTTGTCGACTACCTCCGTAATGGAACTTCCCATCTCGGCAGGATGTGCAATTGGTGCCAGTGGCTGCATGTCGAGATTGTTGATGGCACCATCCCACATAAAGTTTTTGCTCCACGCCAGATTCAGTAGTGCCGGTGAATTGCGCGTGCCTATACTGTCGTTGATGCCATGACTAAGGGCGTGATCAATGTGCGTAAAAGATGAATAAGGCGAATGACAACTGGCACAGGAGATAATGTTGTTACGCGATAAAATAGGATCGTAAAATAAAACACGGCCTAACAATATCTTTTCTTTGGTCAATGGGTTTTTTGAAAAATCATACACCGGTTGTGGCCAGTTTTCTGGAACATGGAATAAATGGTCGCTTGCAACAAAGGATGCACAAATCAATCCCAGAAAAATTGCAACTGTTTTTCTCATGGCTGCTTCAAATAAAAACAAGATGCCGCGTGCTTCGATAATTCCACCGCATCCTCTCCCGGAGACATTATATGGTTTTGTTTGGCGAGATCTATCCTGCTAAAGAATTGATCAACATCAAAATAAATACTTAAAGGAACGCCCTCTTTAGTATTTAATGTGACTACCTGCACCGAATTGTAGGGCGCCAAATATCCACCCAAGTGAAATTGAAATTCATGGTTTCGTGCAGTCGAAATGCTAATTGTTCCCTCTATCTTAAAATTAATATAACCACTCTGCCATGTCCAGTACATGCCTTTGGTTGGATCTAAATCGCCTCCCATAGCACCCGCCGTGTTGGTGATACTGTCAATACCCAATTGAAAACGGATGGTGTTGTATTGAGTTGCTTTACTAAGGTGTGTTGCTATCTTCATGCTTTCGGGTATTGATGCATCGAGCAGGTGAAAGCTGTTTTCTTCTGTGTAAACAATTTTATCATTAAACAAAAATTCTATTTTGGAGATATAGAATTTTAATGTGTTTAAATTAAATGTGTCGCTTTGCTCAGGAAGTTGAAGTGGTTGGCTTTTGTAAACGGGAAAGAAAGTGATTTGTGTTAGGTTGTTGTTTTGCGAAAAACCCTCTTTTATAGTGAGAAAAAATATAATCAACGCAAGAATTGATATACGGAAAATTACGAAAATAAGAGCGTGAAAATAAATTTTCACGCTCTTAAATATATTCAATTTGGAAAGATACAATGCAGCAAAATTAATCTTTGGTGATAATTACTTTTTTTGATATTTTTTTGTTTCCACTTAATACGCTAATAAAATAGTTGCCGGCATAAACGGTTCTTATGTCGAAGTAGGCTATGGTACTTCCTTTGTTGATTTTAGTTTTCGATACCAGCTTTCCTGTTGCATCCAGTAGTTGTATTTCAAGATCGTTGGTAACCAGATCTCCCACTTGAATTACCAGCAAGTCGTGAGCAGGATTTGGGAAAACCGATATGTTAAAATCTTTCGAAATGCTTTCATTTAAAGCAGAAGGCGATGGAACATAAATAGTTGTTGGTTCGGTAATAGATGTTACTTTTCGATTAGCGTATACGCCATAAAAAGTAGGTCCCACCACATAAGGATAAATTGAGTTCCAGTTAGCATCAACAGTAGCGAAATAGCAATACGTGCCATTTGGATATTCAGGCGTTACACAAAACCTTCCGTTATGTGCATCTAAATAATCGGGATCCGAAGGATGAGCAATAAATTCATAATCTTCTCTGAAATAACCCAACGGATACGTGGTGCTAACAGGAGGACCTGCAGCCACTGCATTTCCGTTTGGATCGGTGGTACGTGTTGTAATGTTTCTTAATTGATAACCCGATTTAATTCTTGTGATAGCTCCGGTACCGTTGGTGTTCAAATATCCGTAAGCACCATAAATTGGAAAACCATCATAGGCATACCCTATTAGTGGTGAGTGCTGTGCACTATCTAAAACATAGAGTCCATCTGCATCGTACAACTGACAAATGGTACTAATTACATTCAAATCCAATTTGAATGCACTTGGGTTTTGGTGATGATGATAATTACCCATTGCAGGATGTCCCTTCGAACAATCGAAACCCGGTTTTTCTGCCGGCACTGCATCACGGGTCCAAGGTTGTGTTGCACCCGGTCCACCTGGACAAGGTGCATTTCCGGGCCCACCGCACAACGCATTGGTAGTGCTGTTCCACGCTACTCCATCTCGGTAATCGAATAGTGCAACACCATTAATA